>JANPLX010000148.1:0-19408 GCA_031422495.1 Polaromonas sp.
GTTGTTGTCTTTCATTTGGCATTCAATACCGTCGTTGCCCTGATATTTATTGGTTTCACAGGCTTTATGGCACGACGCGTAGAAAAGCTATTACCGCCAACTGCTGAGAATGCAATGTCTCGACCGCGCCATTTAGACCCCTCAGCATTGTCAACGCCTTCACTTGCTATCTCTTGCGCTGCACGAGAGGCTCTACACCAAGCCGATGTTGTCGAAACCATGTTGCGTGGCACGCTCACCGTGATCAAGAACAACGACATTGATTTGGCAGAAAACTTGCGTAGTTTGGATGATACTGTAGATGAGCTGTATTCAGCCATCAAATACTACCTCACCAAAATATCACGAGAAGCCTTGGCCGAAAACGAAAGCCGACGATGGACTGATATCATCAGTTTCACCATCAACATGGAGCAGATTGGCGACATTATTGAGCGTGTTTTGCTTGATGTAGAAGACAAAAAAATCAAACGTGGAAGAAATTTTTCAGAAGCCGGCATGGCTGAAATTTGCGAATTGCATGCGCGTTTGGTTGATAATTTGCGGCTCAGCATGAGTGTATTCTTGAATGGAGATGTACGTGATGCACAGCGTCTTCTCGAAGAAAAAGCACGCTTTAGGGATCTTGAACGCGCTTACGCTGTGACGCATTTAGACCGTTTAAGCGACAACAGCACCTTGAGCATTGAAACCAGCAGCTTGCATTTGGATTTGATCAGCGATCTAAAACGCATCAACTCGCATATTTGCTCCATTGCTTACCCAATATTGGATTCTGCTGGCGTACTCAGTCCAACGCGCTTGCGACAAAACAATTTGTTGGTGTCTAGCGAACCCATGATCTAGGCTATTTATTTTTATACTTATGAAATGATGGTGTTTCCAATGAAAAAATTTATTCTCTTTTTTGCTACATTAATAATAGCTGCTCAGGTAAATAATGTTTGGGCTTTCCCTGAAAAACCTATAAAAATCGTGATCGGCTTCCCGGCTGGCGGTCCACTTGATCAACATGCGCGACTTTTGACTGACAAGCTTCAGACTATCTTAGGTCAACCCGTCATCGTGGACTACAAACCCGGCGCTGGCGGCAGTGTGGGCGCAGAGAGCGTAGCTAAATCACCTGCAGATGGATACACCTTGATGTTGGCAAATACGGGTGTTAGCGTTATTAATGGTGCGCTTTACAGCAGACTGCCTTACAACACTGTGCGAGATTTTGTGCCCATTGCACGTACGGCGCAACAACCCCTAGCATTGCTGGTCAACAATGCCGTTCCTGCCAAAACCCTGCCTGAATTCATCAGTTACGCACGTAGAAACCCAGGCAAAATAAACTATGGCTCGGCGGGTAATGGTGGCATTTCGCACATCGTGCCTGAAATGTTCAAAACGGCCACTGGTCTTTTCATGGTGCATATCCCCTACCGAGGCAGTGCACCAGCTTTTACCAATTTAATGGGTGGCCAGGTACAGTTCATGGCGGAATCTATTCCGCAAGCAGCTAACTACCACAAGCAGGGCAAAGTGCGCGCTTTGGCGGTAACCAGCAAAGAACGCAACCCAGCACTTCCCGATATTCCAACGGTGATTGAATCCGGCATCAAGGGCTTTGAGGTGGTAGGGTTTTACGGCTTTTTGGCACCGGCAGGTACGCCCAAAGAGGTGGTTGCCAAACTGAGCGATGCCTTCAAACAAATCATGAACAACCCAGACGTACGCAGCCGCATGGTGACGCAAGGCGCTGACCCTGCGTTTATGGACAGCGACGAGTTTGGAAAGTTTATAGCGTTGCAAACACCGCTGTGGGCGAAAGCGGTGGCAGCCTCTGGCGCCAAATTAGATTAAACATTTGCATTTTTAGCAAGAATAGTGATATGACCAATGACTGAAAATTCTCTCGTCTATGTGGGTGACCCGATGTGCTCTTGGTGCTACGGATTTGGTGAGCCCTTGCAGCAACTGCTTGAACAATTGCCAGGTGTGCCACTTGCTATTGTGCTGAGTGGACTGCGTGCCTACAACAAAGAAGTGATGCCTGATACGCTGAAATCGACATTGCACCATCACTGGGAAGAAGTGACCAAACGCTCAGGCAAGCCTTTTGGCAAAGGGCAGTTTATCCGCGAAGGTTATATTTACGATACAGAGCCAGCTTGCCGCGCCGTGGTCACCATCCGCACCTTTGCTGCCGAACACACACTGGCGATGTATCACACCATTCAACATGCTTTTTACGCGATGGGACGCGACATCACCCAAGTTTCGGTCTTAGCAGATATTTGGCAGGAATTAGTTGATTCAAAAACCATCGGCGATGTGGGCTTTACAAGAGACTCATTTTTAGCAGCATTTGAAAGCGACAGTATCAAAACGCAGACGCGAAACGACTTTGCCATGACACAGCAATGGGGGATACGCGGTTTTCCTGCATTGATAGCAGTCGTGAACGGCGAAGCGCAAATGGTGGCGAACGGCTATATGGAAGCGGATGAAATGCTGCAGCGGGTGCAGCAAGTGTTCGGCACAGTGTGAAGATGCATTGACATGTCAATTCAACACGATCACAGTCACGACCAAGGTAGCCCAGAAGCTGCTCAGGATCCCAAATACCGCAAGATTTTGTGGTTTGCACTTGTAGTGAATGCGGCAATGTTTGCAGTCGAGCTCAGCGCAGGTTTTCGCTCTGGCTCAGTCTCGTTGCTTGCTGATGCAATTGATTTTTTGGGTGATGCTGCCAACTACGGCGTTTCATTAGCTGTGCTTACCATGGCGATGGCTTGGCGCTCTAAGGCGGCTTTGCTCAAAGGTACTTGCATGATGGCTTTTGGATTTTTTGTATTTGGACGAGCGATCTGGGTCGCCCAGGCGGGCACTGTGCCCGAAGCCAACACCATGGGATTGATCGGTTTACTGGCCTTGGTGGCCAATGTCACAGTTGCGCTGATGTTGTACCGCTACCGTACGGGTGATGCCAATATGCGCAGTGTTTGGCTGTGCTCTCGCAACGATGCATTTGGTAACATTGCAGTCATGCTAGCTGCGCTAGGCGTTTTTGGTACGGAATCAGCTTGGCCAGACTTAGCGGTTGCCGTGGGTATGGCAGGTTTGGCCATTTGGGGCGGTTGGTCTGTTATCAAGCATGCCAAGTTTGAACTTTCTCAGTCTTGATCTATCATATGGTTATGCGTCGTTTTATTTTCATCCTTATGATCGTTCTGTTGCTTCTGCGCGGCTGGATGGGTGAAGCCATGGCGACAGAAATGGCTGCTATTACTATAGTAGCAGCGAAGGCAAGTAATACGCTGGCTATAGCTGAATTATCATCAACAATCATCAAATCTGATTGCGATATGCATGCAGGCATGAAGAAAGATAATTCGGAGTCTAAGTCAAAACAATCTTGTACTCATTGCCAAGCTTGTCATGCTACAGGCTTGGTAAGAACTGTTGAAATAAACAGTATATTGCCAGTGCAACTCGCGCAACCACTGGCTTTTAGCAGCCAGTTTGCCAGCGCAAACATTGCGCTCGGCCAAAAACCACCGATTCTGTAGTCTCTCAGCCCAAACTCCGTCTGTACTTTGACTTTTTTTAGTCAAGTTTAGCATGGAGCATTGGGTTTAGTCATATTTGGCTGGCTCTAACTTGTTTTTTTACTTGTTTAAAGTCCTACCAAAACATCTAAATTTCTTGGAGAAATCGTTTGAAAACACTATTTTTAATACCCATTGCCGCTGTTAGCTATGTCTTTTCTGGTTTGGCGACGGCACAAACTACCGTTAGCTACACATCGCCAATTGCAGACTACCAGCCCTTTGTAGACGGAAAAATCACGTCTTGGAAAGCCGCTAACGACAAAGTTGGTCAAATTGGCGGTTGGCGCGCCTATGCCAAAGAAGCGCAGCAGCCTGATAACACTCCTGCACCAGCTACGGTGCAAAAACCTGTTGGCAGCAGCGGTGATGTGATCAAGCCCGATCCACACGCTGGGCATAAGAAATGAAGTCTACTCCCATGCTATCAAAATCATTTATCTCTATAGCTGTTTTAGCTTTGTTGAGCGGCTGTGCGTCCGTCAACATCGATCAGTCTATTGACCGCACAAACAGCGAAACCAAATTGGTCTCTGGCACGTCTGCACAACTCCTGCGCACGGCTGAAGCCAAAACGACGCGTGACAGCCAAGTCACAGAGCTACTCAAATCGCCACTGAGTCAGCAAGCCGCTGTGCAACTGGCCATCATCAACAGCCCAGCCTTGCAAACCATGCTGGCAGAGCGTTGGGGTGACATGGCACAAGCCGCACAAGGCGGTCGCATCGCCAACCCCATGTTGAGTTTAGAGCGTGTTCGCTTTTTAGACGAGTTGGAATTCGGCCGCATCTTGGCCTTTGGCCTACTCGATTTAATCACCCTGCCGCAACGCAACAAAATAGCCACAGCGCGAATTGCGCAGACTGAGTTGCAAATGACAACTGATGTTGTGGCCATGGTTACCCAAGTTCGCATGGCGTGGGTCACTGCGGTGGCAGCAAACGAGTCAGCGACGTATTCAAAGCTTGTGTACGAATCGGCTCAGGCCAGTGCCGAGTTGGCCAAACGCATGCAAAGTGTGGGTAATTTCAACCGCTTGCAACGCGTACGCCAGCAAGCATTTTACGCAGATGCGTCTTTGCAGTTGCTCGCCAGCCAACAAACCGCAGCTGCAGCCCGCGAAAGTTTGATTCGCCTTTTAGGTTTAAAAGAAGGCCAAATTAGCGCGCTGACACTCCCTGAGCGTCTGCCTGATTTACCGAAAGCATTTTTAACGCCTGAAGCCGTTAGCAAAGCGCTCAGCAACCAACGACTGGACGTGCGCATGGCGCAATCACAGCTAGATGCAGCCAGTAAGTCACAAGGCTTAACGCTGCTCACCAGTTTGACCGATATTGAGATGGGCATCATTCGTAATACCGTGAAAGATACGCACGAAGGCACATCACAAACCAGTAAAGGTTATGAGCTCAGCATACGTCTGCCGATTTTCGACTGGGGTGATGCTCAAAGAGCCAGCATGAATGCGATGACGCTTGCAGCTGCAAATCGCTTGGAAGCGACATTGGTCAACGCAGGCTCTGACTTGAGGGAAAGCTACTCTGCATACCGTACTGCCTACGACGCCACACGCCAATACCGCGATGAAGTATTACCGCTCAGCAAAGTCATCGCTGAAGAAAACGGCTTGCGCTACAACGGCATGTTCATTGGCGTATTTGAGCTGCTGGCCGATCATCGTAGCCAGATCAACACCGTCAAAGCTGCTATCGCTGCGCAGCAACAATTTTGGTTGGCCGATGCAGCACTACAAGCCACCCTGTTAGGTAAGCCTATGTCGGCTCCATCTATGTCAGCAAGCCCTTCTTCAGGTGGCGACACTCCTGCACATTAAAAATTCTAAAACTATGAACCAGAACATCAACAAACCATCTTCTTCACGACGTAACTTCTTGGGTGGCGCAGGCGTGATCGCTGCAGCGGTCACTGCTGCAAGTGTCAGTAAAGTCGCCCTCGCCGCTATTCCAGAGCCGGTGATGCAAACCAAACCGGACACCATGCCGCCGCTAGTGCCGCAAACTGGCCGCCCCTACAACCCCGTCGTCACTCTGAACGGCTGGACGCTGCCGTGGCGCATGAACCTGGGTGTCAAAGAGTTTCACCTCGTTGCCGAACCCGTGGTGCGCGAGATGGCACCCGGCTTCAAAGCGCATCTATGGGGTTACAACGGCCAATCCCCCGGCCCAACCATTGAAGTGGTCGAAGGCGACCGCGTACGTATTTACGTTACCAACAAACTGCCCGAGCACACCAGCATCCATTGGCATGGGCAGCGTCTGCCCAATGGCATGGATGGTGTAACTGGCTTGAACCAGCCGGGCATTGAGCCGGGTAAAACGTTTGTCTACGAGTTTGTAGCACGCCGCCCCGGCACTTTCATGTATCACCCACATGCGGATGAAATGGTGCAAATGGCCATGGGCATGATGGGTTTTTGGATCACACACCCGAAGACCAAGCACCCAAATATCAGCGAAGTTGATCGCGATTTTTGCTTCCTACTCAATGCCTACGATATCGACCCAGGCGCGTATACGCCAAAGATCATGACGATGACCGACTTCAACCTGTGGAGCTGGAACAGCCGCATCTTCCCAGGCATTGACTCGCTAAATGTGCGACACAACGACAAAGTTCGCATTCGCGTTGGCAATTTGACAATGACAAATCACCCAATTCACCTTCATGGCCACGAGTTTGAGGTCACAGGCACAGACGGTGGACCCGTCCCCAAAAGCGCGCGCTGGCCAGAGGTGACTACCGACGTAGCGGTTGGGCAAATGCGGCAGTTTGAGTTCTTGGCAGATGAAGAAGGCGACTGGGCCTTCCATTGCCACAAATCGCACCACACCATGAACGCCATGGGGCACGACGTACCGACCATGATCGGCGTGGATCACCGCGAAGTTGTGAAAAAAATCACCAATTTGATACCTGACTACATGGTCATGGGTGAGCGCGGCATGGCAGATATGGCAGAAATGACAATGGAAATTCCCCACAACACAGCGCCGATGATGACGGGCGAAGGGCCGTTTGGCGGTGTGGAGATGGGCGGCATGTTCAGCGTACTCAAAGTCCGCAAAGACCAAAAGCCGGGCGACTACAGCAACCCAGGCTGGTACAAGCACCCTGAAGGAACCGTAGCTTTTGAAGTCAACGGATCGGTGGCTGACCCGTTACGGTTTAAAGCGGAAGGTAAATCTTCGATGCCTTTGATGCAAAAGAAACAAAACGCAGTGGAAGTGCAAATTCGCAAACCAACGATGGAAGGTATGAAGCATTGATTTAAAAAATCACCTTTTTCACTATAAATTTTATAGCTACTTAGTCAACAAATACGCCGGCTACAGTCATTTTTTAACCACTATTTATCATTTTTTAGGATTAACATGAAATTCAATCAAATCATTGCAACATTGTCTCTTTCTTTCCTTGGAGCTACCGCTCTAGCCGCTGGCAACCACGCAGGCGGACACCCAGATGCCGATACAGTCGGCAAACCCGGAAAAGCTTCTAATGTCACACGCACGATCAACATTGACATGACAGATGCCATGCGCTTCACCCCTGCCAGCATCGATGCCAAACAAGGTGAAACCATCAAGTTCATTGTCAAAAACTCAGGAAAAATCAAGCACGAAATGACCTTGGGATCGATGAAAGACCTGAAAGCACATGCTGAACAGATGAAGAAAAACCCCGGTATGGAACATGATGAACCCAACACAGCTTCTCTCGCACCTGGGAAAACTGGTGAAATCATTTGGCAGTTCACCACTGCGGGCAAAGTTGATTTTGCTTGTTTAGAGGCAGGTCATTTTGATGCTGGCATGAAGGGGGCAGTTAATGTTGCAGGTGGGAAAACGCCAGCCATGGGAGCCAAAAGGGGCGGCCATGCTCATTAAGCCACTGTCACGACGCTCGGTATTGCAGCTCTCGGTGATCAGCGTCAGTACTGCTCTTCTAAGCCAGCCGCTGCTAGCGGCGGCTGGTACGGTTGCGCCTGTCATTACCGTTTGGAAAACCCCCACCTGCGGCTGCTGCAAAGCATGGGTAGCACATTTGCGAAAAAACGGCTTTGAAGTTGTGACTAACGATGTGGACGACACAACAGCAATCCGTAAAAAGCTAGGCTTTCCAGATCAATATGGCTCTTGTCACACCGCAAAGTTGGGAAGCTATGTTATTGAAGGTCATGTGCCTGCAGTAGATATTCGCAAACTGCTGCTAGACAAGCCAGTTGCGCGCGGCCTGTCTGTTCCAGGTATGCCCCTAGGCTCACCTGGCATGGAAGGTACAGGCCCATTTGCTGGGGAACGCCATGCTTACAACGTGCTTTTGATCTTAAATGACGGAAATGCACGGGTCTTCAAATCCTATGCGGCCATTGCACCAAACAAGGCTTGAATATGGCAATCGCAATCATCGACAACCTAGCTGACCAGCCCTCTAACCTTCGGGCGGTAGAAAATTACCGTGAACTTGCCGCAAATTACGATGCGACTTGTATGCGGGTTGAAGCTTTGCGCGTTGAAGTGATTCACATGCTGAATCTTAAGCCCGGTGAAACGGTTTTTGATGTTGCTTGTGGTACTGGGTCATCATTGTCCATGCTGGCAGCGGCTGTGGGCCCTGGCGGATATGTGGTTGGGGTTGAGTTGTCTCCCGAAATGGCTGCGCAAGCTGCTAAGCGAGTAGCTCATTTGCCTCATGCATCTGTTGTACAAACACCTGTGCTTGATTTTTTACCTAGCTATAAAGCTGACGCAGTACTAATGTGCTACGCACAAGACGTGCTGCAGTGTTCAAAAACGGTTGATCAGCTGATTGCTAACTCCAAGCCAGGAGCACGAATCGCTTTAGTGGGTATGCAAACCTTGCCTTGGTTGTGGGGTTGGCCGGTGAACTTATTTAACCTGTACCGGGCACGTCGTTATTTGACCACTTATGCCAACATGGATAAACCGTGGCGGCTATTAGAGGAGCGCGGTGCGCAATTGCGCTTGGTGCGTACCGCTTTGTGGGGTAGCGCCTATTTAGTTGTTGGCAATTTACCTAATTAATAACTTTTACTTTTTACTTTTTTAAACCGAAGGAAACACCATGAAAAACATCAAATCTCTCGCCATCATTGCAACTTTACTCGCTGGTACATCTGTAAGCTATGCCGCATCTCACGCGGCTGCGCCATCGTCTCCTACAGCTCCTACAGCTTCTACAGCTTCAACACTACCAATGGCAAGCGCTGAAATACGCAAAATCGACTTAGAAAACAAAAAAATTACTTTAAAACACGGCGAAATCAAAAATCTTGACATGCCCAGTATGACCATGGTGTTTGTAGTGAAAGACACCGCCATGCTAGACAAGCTAGCAGCTGGCGATAAAGTGATGTTTACCGCAGACAAAGTAGGCAGCGCTTTTACTGTAATGTCGATTGAAAAGGCAAAATAAACCATCGCCCATTCATACCTAGTCATGCTATCGTGAGGGGATGTCTGAAAAGTTACGTCATTCCCTACTTTACCTGCGTGACATGGGCAACACAGTGTGGCCTTTTGCTCTTTTAGCGACTATCTTGCTCGCGTTGGCCTACTGGTGGCTAGACCCCAATCCGCCCAAGCGTGTCGTGTTGGCAACGGGGCCGGCGCAGAGCGCATACGACGAATTTGGTAAGCGCTACGTCAAGCTACTCGCAGCCAGAGGCATTGAAGTGGTGCTATTACCCAGCGAAGGCTCTTCCGAAAATTTAGCCTTGCTAGAAAGCGGCAAGGCAGATTTAGGCTTTGTACAGGGTGGAAGTATTGGTGCTGAAAGCGCTGAGAACAAGAATGGCAATACAAACCCGTTGAATGAGGTGAATGACAATATTACCTCCTTAGGCAGTTTGTTTGTCGAACCCGTTTGGCTGTTTTACCGCGAAGTTACCGCCAAAAAAATCAACGCCAACGCCACTTTTTCATCCTTAGCCGAGCTAAAAAACCTACGTGTCAACGTTGGCACAGCAGGCAGCGGTGTACCCAATTTGGTAGATAAATTATTCGATATCAATCGTATTGATCCTGCCAGTATCAAAAAATCTCAACTAGAGCAAACCCCTGCCACTATGGCATTTTTAGCAGGTGAGTTAGACGCAATTGTTTTCGTATCCGCTCCCGAGTCGTTAATGGTTCAAATGCTTTTGCAGACCCCAGGCGTGAAGTTGATGAGTTTTACGCAAAGCGAAGCATACTCACGTCGTTTACCGTTTTTAAGCCCTGCACTGCTGCCGCGCGGCGTGGTCGATATTGCGACAGACATCCCTGCACTAGATGTGCGCTTGGTAGCCTCTACGACAGCACTACTAACCCGTGCAGAAACACACCCTGCATTGGTGCAACTGTTCTCGCAAGCTTCCCAAACTATTCATGGCGGTGCGGGTTGGTTTAACCGCGCCAGAGACTTCCCCAATGCTTCACACAGTGAATTTGATCTCTCCAAAGAAGCCGAGCGCAACCTTAAATCGGGCGCACCACTCTTGCAACATTACCTGCCTTTTTGGATGGCAAATTTAATCGAACGTATGTGGCTGGCACTCGGAATCATCGTGGCGATTTTGCTACCTCTAAGCCGCATTATCCCGCCCATGTACAAGTTCCGCATCCGTTCGCGCATCTTCAAATGGTATGGCCAATTGCGGCACATTGAAGAGCAACTTGTGAAAAATCCTGAAGCCAAGTCATCACTACGGACGGAACTTGACGACTTAGATGCACGGGTCGGTACCATCAGCGTGCCGCTGTCTTACGCGGATGAGTTGTACGCGCTGCGAAACAACATCAGCTTGGTGCGTAGGAAGTTAACTTGATTTAGATAGTGCTATTCTGCTACTTATTTTATAGCTAACATGGCAATAAATACGCCGACTATAACCATATTTATCATCATAAAGCACAAAAACCGCCCCAAATTATGTTTTGGTGCGGTTTCTGATGGTTTGACAGCCTAAAACTGCCTAGACTGACGCTTATTCAGTTGCTTAATGAAGAGCCTTGAAGCGCATACGCTTCGGCTTCGCGCCCTCTTCACCCAAGCGACGCTTCTTATCCAACTCGTACTCTTGGTAGTTGCCGTTGTAGAAGACCCACTGGCTGTCACCTTCGCAGGCGAGAATGTGGGTGGCGATGCGGTCTAGGAACCAACGGTCATGGCTGATCACCATGACGGAACCGGCGAATTCTAGCAAGGCGTCTTCCAACGCACGCAAAGTTTCTACGTCCAAGTCGTTCGATGGCTCATCGAGCATCAGCACGTTGCCGCCTGCAATCAGGGTTTTGGCGAGGTGCAGACGACCGCGCTCGCCACCGGACAGGGTGCCGACGCGCTTTTGCTGGTCTGCACCGTTGAAGTTGAAGCGGCCACAGTAGGCGCGGCTTGGCATCTGGAATTTGCCTACGGTCAAAATATCGAGTCCACCAGACACGTCTTCCCAGACAGTTTTAGCGTTTTCCAGGTCATCACGGTGCTGGTCTACAAAAGCCATGTGCACGGTTTTACCGATTTTGACTTCGCCGCTGTCAGGCAGCTCTTTGCCGGCGATCAGCTTGAACAGGGTTGATTTGCCGGCACCGTTGGGGCCGATGATGCCGACAATCGCGCCAGCGGGGATTTTGAAGCTCAGGTTATCGATCAGCACGCGATCGCCAAAGGACTTGGTGACGTTGACGAACTCGATCACTTCGTTACCCAGGCGTTCGGCCACTGGGATGAAAATCTCTTGTGTCTCGTTGCGGGCTTGGTATTCAAAGTCGGACAATTCCTCAAAGCGCGCCAGACGCGATTTGCTCTTGGCTTGACGCGCTTTGGGGTTTTGGCGTGACCATTCCAGCTCTTTCTTCAAAGCTTTGGCACGGGCTTCTTCGCCTTTTTGCTCTTGCGCCAAACGCTCGCCTTTTTGCTCTAACCAGCTGCTGTAGTTGCCTTTCCACGGGATGCCGCTGCCGCGATCCATCTCCAAAATCCACTCGGCCGCGTTGTCCAGGAAGTAGCGGTCATGGGTGATGGCGACCACGGTGCCTGAGTAGCGCTGCAAAAATTGCTCTAGCCAGTCGACCGATTCAGCGTCCAAATGGTTGGTTGGCTCGTCGAGCAGCAGCATTTCAGGCTTGGACAACAGCAAGCTACAAAGCGCAACGCGGCGCTTTTCTCCACCCGACAGCACACCGATTTTGGCATCCCAGGGTGGCAGGCGCAGCGCGTCGGCAGCGATCTCAAGTTGGTGCTCACTATCGGTGCCAGCCGTGGCGATGATGGCTTCTAACTGGGCTTGCTCTGCAGCCAGCGAGTCAAAATCAGCGTCTTCTTCCCCGTAGGCGATGTAAACCTCTTCCAAACGCGCTTTGGCGGCAAACAGTGCGCCCATGCCCGCTTCCACGCTTTCGCGCACAGTGTGCTCGTTGTTCAGCTGCGGCTCTTGCGGCAGATAGCCAATTTGCAAACCTGGCATGGCGGTGGCTTCGCCCTCAATGTCTTTGTCCAAACCAGCCATGATTTTGAGCAGCGTGGATTTGCCAGAGCCGTTGGTGCCCAAAACGCCGATTTTGGCACCCGGGAAGAAGCTGAGGGACACGTCTTTGATAATTTGACGTTTGGGCGGCACGATTTTGCCGACCTTGTTCATGGTGTATACGTATTGAGCCATTTTAGATTCTGTGTGCCTATATAGGCGTATGTATTAGTATGTGTAGGTGCGTAAATTAACGAAAAGTAGCGCAAATCAATGCGCCAACCTTCCATTATCGCAGTTCTCGGCTCACTAGCCGAATAGTAGCTTCGATCTTCAGGTTCGGACGAATAGCGTCACCAGCGGCTGGTCGCCCAGTTGTCGGCTCCAGTGGCCATGAACAGCAGCGTCAAAAGTCGCACCTACAGGTACTTTGTCGTCTGAATAAAACGAATTACCAGGCTGAAAAACACGAGAACTGCCGTCTTGGAGCAAGATTTCCATGGTTCCACCCAAAATAAACACCCATTGCGGTGTGATGGTGCAATGGAACTGGCTACGAAACCCAACTGGGCTACATCGCACCTGAAAACCACCTGAGGGCTGCAACGTTGACAACATAGCTTGTGGATTACCTTCGGGCATCAGCAACGCTTCTTCGCGGAATTTTGCGCGACCGTCTGCGTCTGTAAAAAGAATGACTTGTTTGATGGTGCTCATGTCTATCGAAAATTAAATTCATGCACGAAAAATTCAATCCAAGCGCTTGCCCGTTTGCGCTTCAAAAATATGTGCTTTGTTGGCATCAATGCTCAGTCGCACGATGTCATCAGGTTTCGCATCCGTGCGGCCATGCATGACAGTAACGATGTGTGTTCCACCGACTTCAAGCAATAGCTCAGTCTCGGCGCCAGTAGGTTCAATCACAATGACTTTTGCTTCAATGCCTTGGCCAGAATTTGAAATGCTGATGTCACCTGGACGTATTCCATAGCTGACACTTTGTCCGTCGCTGCCTTGCTTGAACTGTTTTATCGGCCAATTAACGCCTAAGGCTTCTACGACTGGATTGCCATTTACAACACGCAATTTTCCTTCAAAAACATTCATAGATGGTGAGCCGATAAACTGCGCGACAAATAAGTTACCAGGTCGATCAAACAGCTCCAGCGGTGTGCCAATTTGTTCGATGATGCCGTCATGCATGACGACGATACGGTCAGCCAAGGTCATGGCTTCGATTTGATCATGCGTCACATAAACCGTAGTCGTTTTCAGGCGCTGATGCAAAGCTTTAATTTCAGCACGCATCGACACGCGTAATTTTGCATCTAAGTTAGACAATGGCTCATCAAACAAAAAGACTTTAGGATCGCGAACAATCGCTCGCCCCATGGCCACGCGCTGGCGCTGACCGCCAGATAGTTCACGAGGGAAGCGATCAAGAAGAACATCTAAATTTAAAATTTTGGCTGCTTTGTTAACCCGCTCATTCGTCAACGATAAATCTGCCTTGCGCAGCTTTAAGCTAAAAGCCATGTTGTCGCGCACCGTCATGTGCGGGTACAAGGCGTAACTTTGAAACACCATCGCTATGTCACGGTCTTTAGAATCTAACTCGTTGACTACTCGGTCATCAACAGCAATTTCACCTGCTGTTATTTCTTCCAAGCCTGCCAACATGCGTAACAAGGTTGATTTTCCGCATCCTGAAGGCCCGACCAAAACCACAAACTCGCCATCGTGAATATCGAAACTGATGCCGTGAATGATCTTGGTTTTACCGAAAGATTTTTCAATATTGCGAAAGGATACGGATGCCATATAACTGTCTTTTTAATGAATAAATATGAATATCAATTAACAAACTGCGTTTAACTCTTCACAGCACCAGCAGTCAGGCCAGACACCATGTAGCGCTTGAACACATAGTAAATGGCAGCAGGAGGCAAAGCATATAAAAAGCCTGTTGCCATCAGCAACTCCCAAGGTGAATCATCTGCTGCAAGAAAATTACCCAAAGCCACAGCCAGTGTTAAATCGGTCTCTTTAGAAAGCAACAAAAATGCATAAAGATACTCGTTCCAAGCCAGTAACAATGAATAAGTTCCCACCGCAACCAGAGACGGCAACATCAAAGGCAAATACACCAATCGAAACAATTGCATGGGCGTAGCGCCGTCCATTCTTGCGGCTTCATCAAGCTCAAAAGGCAATTTATCAGAAGCTTGTTTGAGCACCCAAATGCAGTAAGGTGAGGCAATAGTCACCATGGCTAATATGAGTGACCAATGGTTGTTGAGAAGCCCGTAAGTTGCCATGGTTTTGTACATAGGTACAGCCAAAAATGCAGCAGGGATAAAGTAGGTGAATAATGCCATGTTCATCACAGTGCGACCACCTCGTACTTTGAGCCGACTAATGGCAAATGCAGCCATGGTTGAGACAATCAGCGTGATTGCGCCAACTGCAAATGCAATAGTGACCGAATTTCCGAGTTGTTGCCAAAAATGATTCAAGTAGAAATGCTTCTGATTGAATACATGGTCAAAATTTTGCAAAGTTGGATTTTGTGGCCACAGCCTGCCTGAAGTTGCCGTATCACGCTCAGAAATGGCGAATAAAAACATGTGATAAACCGGCACAATAGTCCATAAAAATACCGGAATGCCAATGAGTAAAAGCTTGGCCTCATTCGTTACTTTTTTGAGGGTCAGTTTACTCATTTCGACAACCTTTTCATCATGAAATACACCAAGGGTAATACCAGTGGCAAGGCGACGACGATGGAAGCCATAGCGACATCTAACTGATCTAAACGCAAATAACGAATACCCAGTGTCGCTAAAACATGGGTGAGATCCGCAGGACCGCCACCTGTCAATAAATAGACACTGTTGAAGTCACCCAATGTCCAAATCATTGATAACAACAGCGACGTCACATACAAAGTTTTCATGGATGGCCAAGTGATAAATCTAAACTTTTGCCATGAACTGGCGCCATCTACTGCTGCAGCTTCGTACTGCTCTGTTGGTATAGACATACGACCAGCAACTAAAATCAATGTCCAAAAAGGCAATGATTTCCAAATATGCATCAACATAGAGAAAGAGAGCGCTAATGTAGGATCATTCAGCCAATTAGGCCCATCTAAACCTGTTAATTTATAAATTGTTTGATTAATAACGCCCCATTCGGGATTCAACATAAACCGAACAGACAGAATTGTCGGTATTGAGGGCACTGCCCATGGCAAGATAAATAACACTGATAAGATTTTTATCCACCAGTTTGTTCTTACAAAAAAACCAGACAAAAATAAGGCGATCGCCATTTTCAGATTAATGGCGACGATCAGGAAAATCAGGGTATTGATGACCGTTCTAAAAAAAATAGGATCAGCAAATAGCTTGACATAACTTTCAGGATTTCTAGCCAACCACAAACCGTAACCCACAGGAAACAAAACAAGAACAACAAAAACCAGCAAATAAGGGAGTACAAAAATACGCCCCCAAAACTCCCATTGCGATAATGAACGCTTCACTTGCGATGATGGCGTCGGAGACTTGGAAAATGAAGATTCTGTCACTAACTGATTCATAAAATTATATTTATTCAATAGCGACTGCGATAACTTGTCGCAGTCGCCATTTGCATATCAACTATTCAAAAAATCAAGTTTCAAATTACGAATTAATTAGCTACCGTTTTGATACGAGCAATCATTTCATCGACCGCTTTATCAACTGGGATTTTTTCAGACAACACACGGTTGGCAGCTTTAGCCCACACGTTTTCGTTGTTCAGCACCGTAAACTTATAGTTTTTGGTGAACTCAAACGGTGAGGTACCCGCAGTGAACTGGTTGTAAACAGCTATTCGATGAGGATCACCCTTCCAAAATGCGCTCTGTTGTGCGGCTTTGGTTACTGGAAACCAGCGACCTAACGAGCCTTCAACGTAAGGTGTCAAATTAGCATCTTCCAGCAAGAATGACACGAATTTTTTCGCAGCCTCTTTGTTTTTAGCGCCTTGGAAAATGACACCGGTTTTAACCGCAGCACGATAAGTCATTTTGCTACCGTCCGGCTTATTTGGAAAGCCGGCTGTCGCAATTTTCTCAGTGTAATTAGACTTCGCAATATCGCGTTGCGCTTGCGTCAAGGTCTGATTATTCATATCATCTAACCATTTTGCAGCTATCGAAATAGTAGCATTGTGTGTCATTACTGTCGTTTTGTTGTGGAACGCAACGTTGTTGTCTGGATCTTTCCAGTTGGTGCTGGAAGGCGGTGTACAGCCACGGCTGTAAATACCGGTGTAATCAGTCAATGTATTGATCAAACCTTGTCTTACAGCTGGATCATCTACAAGCAATTTGCCTGAATCACTGACCAATTTGACGTTATGCGCATCCATGAAAGTTAGAAACGAGAAGAATGAATCGCTTGAGTCCACACCTAATGGTTGACCAATGCCAAATGCCCGGTTGCCACTTTTTTGACGGTAACTTGTTTGCACTTTATCGCACCAAAAATCCCAGTATCCTTTCCAATCTTTTGGAATATCTGATTCTTTAAAACCAGCTTCAGTCAGCATGTCTTTCCAATACTGAATGTGCATGGTTTGTTGCTTGACTGGAAAGGCATAATAAGCGCGTTTGCCATTGCTATTATTCAACAAGAAAGTAGTTGACAAAGCGCGAGGTTCAAACTTGGAATTTATCGGATCGATGATGCTACTCAGATCTTCTAGTTTGCCGTCAAAAGCCCATTTCGCGGTGACCTGAAAATCATACACGTCACCGTAGGCGACATCTGGCGGATTCCCTGCATCCATCGCTGCAACAGATTTTGGAATCATCTCCTGTGGTGCATACAGCGAGAGATCAATTTTAATCTTTGGGTTTTTAGTTTCAAATTTTTTGATAGCTGCGAACAACGCATCATCTTCTGCTTTATAAAAACCTTTGCCCCACCAAACGGTGAGCTTTTCTTGAGCAGCTGCGTGGCCACCGACGAGCATCGCCGTAGTCATGCAAGCTGCAGTTGCGAGTAATTTAAATTTCATCCAACTGTCTCCTTGTTAATGGTAAATTTTCAAACTGACGGGAAAAACGGTAAACAACATCACGCGGCACGCAGCTCTGTAGCAGGTTTATTCATGCGCGGTAATCGCTTGCGTGATGTCAAAATTTCTTCAATATCCTTATGTGCACTATCAATCAAAACAGAGATTGCGCGCTCAGCTTGTAATGGGTTATGCGCAATAACCGCATCAAGCACAGCGCGGTGCATGGGTAGAGATTGTTTTGTTCCATTTTCTTTGGCTGTAGACAATTCAAAACTCGTACGCAACAGCGCGCTTAACGCCTTACTCATTTGTACCAGCATACGGTTGTGTGAGGCAGCGAGTAAACCCTGATGAAACCGCAAATCGAACGTAATGTAATCGCCACCTTCATAGACGGCTTGCTTCATACCAGCATATGCAGCTTCTATGCGTGCAATATCTTCTGGCGTAGCTCGCATGGCAGCAAACCGAACCGCCGCAGGCTCTACAACACGGCGTAAATCTTGTAAGTCGCGAATAAATTCTGGTGTCAAACCCGCTTTCGATTGCCAAGCAATCACATCCGCATCAAACCAATTCCATTTATCGGCGGAAAGCACATGCGTGCCCACTTTAGGACCCGTATGAATAAGCCCTTTGGCGACCAAAGATTTGATGGATTCGCGCACCACAGTGCGACTGACGCCTAACTCTTCACACAAAACAGGCTCAGGTGGAATCGAACCACCCACTGGATAACGCCCAGCAACTATGGCTTCACCCAAGAAGTCAACGGTATTGCCATGAACGTTTTTAATCATTTTTTCGCCCAATTTATGGCACAGGTGTGAGCAAGGACCTGCCAGCAAAATGCGCTTGTAAATTGCCAAAAGCCAAATCTGCCATTGCTCTGCGCGTTTGCCAAGTCGCACTCGCAACGTGAGGTGTTAACACCACATTATTCATAGCACGCAAGGCTTCGGGCACATTGGGTTCATCTTCAAACACGTCCAAGCCAGCGCCCGCAATCACGCCATTTTGAAGTGCAATAATCAGCGCCGATTCATCAATCACCGAACCGCGCGCCACATTGATCACGTAACCTGTTTTACCTAACGCAGAAAACACCTCAGAATTGATCAAACCTTTGGTACCAGCACCACCAGGCGTGATCACCATCAGAAAATCAACATTTGCCGCTAATGCAGTTGCCGTTGGGTAATAAGTATATGGACTGTCAGCAACTTTGTTTCTTGAGGTGTAAGCAATGCTCATGTCAAAACCAGCCGCGCGGCGAGCTATGGCACTACCGATTCTTCCCAACCCTACTATCCCCAATCGTGCCCCGCTCACTTTGCGCGCTAGTGGCATGGGGCCGCTCGTCCACTTGCCTTCACGGACATACTTGTCCGCTTGCGGAACGCTGCGTGACAACGCTAACATCAACGCAATTCCCATATCAGCCACATCCTCAGTCAAAACATCGGGCGTGTTGGTGACGGGAATATTGCGTTCACGCGCAGCAGCCACATCGTAACGATCATAGCCAACGCCAAAAACGGAAATCATCTCTAGCGCAGGCAACTGCGACATCAAAGCACGCGTCACTTGTGACTCTCCCCCACCTGCGATTGCGCGGATACGAGGTGCGATTTCAGCAAACTTTGCAGGATCAGTTTCGTAGGTTCTGTCGTGGACAACATATGTTTCCTGCAATTTCTGCATATAAGGCGGCCACAGTTTGGCGACTGTTAGTATTTCTTGCTTATTTGCTTGCATGAGTGATTTTTTCCGACTTTTCGGTTTAGCTTTTAGTTTAAGATTTAGTTTGCTTTTGATATGCTATCGTATTACCATAAGATGTTTAAAGGATTGGGGAATACCCGAATTTTTCTAGCATTAACTCAAAATTTTTATCCCATATGAGTCAAAAACCAAAAAAACCAGCCCATGAACTCCGTAGCCAACAGTGGTTTGGACGACAAGACCGTGATGGCTTTGCCTACCGCAGCTGGGTCAAAGGCAAAGGTGTACCGCATGACCAGTTTGACGGACGTCCTGTTATTGGCATTTGCAACACATTTAGTGAACTCACACCGTGTAACTCACATTTCAGAACTTTAGCTGAGCAAGTCAAAATTGGCGTGTATGAAGCGGGTGGATTTCCACTCGAATTCCCAGTCATGTCGTTGGGCGAGACACTGCTGCGCCCAACCGCGATGTTGTACCGTAATTTGGCAAGTATGGATGTGGAAGAAAGCATTCGCGG
>JANPLX010000149.1:0-27037 GCA_031422495.1 Polaromonas sp.
TATTTCAATGCCTGGGCTGGCAGTGAGCGCATCAACGCTTACCTGCAATGGGTGGCTGCCGAGGTCAAGGCGACTTATGGTGTGACGCTTGAGCACGTCAAAATCAAAGACACGGCCGAAGTTGTCAAACGCGTTCGAGGTGAAAAGGCAGCTGGAAAATTGAACGATGGCAGCGTTGATTTGGTCTGGATCAACGGCGAAAACTTTTTGAACATGAAAAAAGAAGGGCTGTTGTTTGGCCCGTTTGCCGAGCGATTGCCTAGTTTCCGGTTCGTCGATACCAAAGGCAAACCCACCACGTTGCGCGATTTTGCTGAGCCTACTGCTGGCTTAGAAGCGCCGTGGGGCATGGCGCAATTGACATTTATGGCCGATAGCAAGCGCTTGGCTACGCCGCCTCAAAGCATGCAAGCGCTGCTAGCGTTGGCCAAGGCGAACCCCGGTCGCATCACGTACCCTCGCTTGCCGAACTTTCATGGCACGACTTTTGTGAAGCAAGCTTTGCTTGAGTTAAGCGCCGATCAAACACCCTTTGGTCAGCCATTTGTCGCTGATAAATTTGCTGCTTTGACTGCGCCGCTGTGGGCTTATCTAGACCAACTACAACCGCACTTGTGGCGTGCGGGTAAGCAGTATCCCGAGAATTCAGCAGCAGTTCGCCAAATGATGGCAGATGGCGAACTCATCATGGCGTTAACTTTTAACCCTAACGAAGCCGCCAATGAAATTGCCGCCAAACGCCTGCCCGAATCGGTGATCAGTTGGCAATTTGCCGAAGGCACGGTGGGCAACACGCATTTTGTAGCGATTCCGTTCAACGCTAAAGCCAAAGAAGGTGCGCAAGTTTTAGCTAACTTTTTGCTTTCACCCAAAGTGCAAGCCCGCAAAGCAGACATCACCCATTGGGGCGACCCAACCGTGCTTAATGTCGCAGCATTGCCAGCTGCGGACAAAGCTTTGTTTACCGCTAGCGCAAAACCAGGCCAAATAACGAGTCCTGCACCTACGTGGAGCGAGCCGCATGGCAGCTGGGTCGAGCCCCTGGAAAAAGAGTGGTTGAAGCGATACGGCGCTTAAACAATTTGGGCAAACTGGCGTCTGGTTTACTCGCAGCCGTTGTGCTGATGCCGCTGCTGTGGGTGCTCAGTGGCGCGGTGCTGGCAAGCTTCAGTGTCGAAGCTTGGCGCAGCATGCTAAGCCATCCTTCTTTGGTTAAAAGTTTGCTCTTGTCGTTCTGGACGGGGCTGATTTCCACGCTTTTGGCATACGGTTTATCAGCTTGGATTATTTCTAAAAGCTTCACTGGTTTGAAGCTGCAAGCATGGGTGAAGCGCTTGCCGCTGATGCTGGCTGTGCCCCATGCTGCGTTTGCCATTGGTTTGGTATTTTTATTGTCGCCCAGTGGTTGGATTTTGCGATTGCTATCGCCATGGCTCACTGGGTTTGAGTGGCCACCGGCTTGGCAAACCACGCAAGACCCGTTTGGTATCGGACTCATCATCGCGTTGGTCGCTAAGGAAACACCTTTTCTACTCTGGAATGCAGCCACACAGCTTTCGCGCGACGATGTGCAAACCCGCTGGCATCGCGAGCATGCCTTAGCGCAAACCTTGGGTTACAGCCGTTCAAACGCTTTTTGGCGCGTCATCTGGCCGCAGCTGGCGGTGCGTTTGCGTTGGCCTGTCTTGGCGGTGCTGGCTTATGGGTTAACCGTCGTTGACATGGCGATTATTATCGGCCCCGCGTCACCACCAACGCTTTCTGTGCAGGCTTGGCAGTGGTTGCAAGACACGGATAGCGCGACGAGTGATGTGGGCGCTGCAGCGGCTGCATTGCTAGCGCTGTGTCTGATGGTTTGTACCGCAATGGCTGCTATTTACGTTCGCATCAATCGTCATTCAAACAAGTTAACGTCGGGTGTGCGTGGGCACCAAAAGCCGCTTCAGACAGCTACAGGATGGGTAGCAAACCGTTTTAATGCGGTGCTCGTTTTGTCAACACTCTACGTTGTCATCATGCTCATCTTAGCCATCAGCAGCGTGTCGGGCGTCTGGCGCTTTCCTTTAGTTTTGCCGCAATCCTATACTTTTACTGCGTGGGCAAGCGTATGGCAGAGCAGCACCACTGTGTGGACGACGATGAGCCTCGCTCTACTCAGCGCTGGCTTGGTATTGCTGTGGTGCGTGGCGTGGCTGGAACTCGCCCCAACAGCCTGGGATGCAGCTTTGCGTAAATTGTTGTATGTGCCGCTGCTGATTCCGTCGGTGTTGTGGGTCGTGGGGCTGCATCAAATGATTTTGACTTTGGGTGTGGATGGCCAGTGGCTAGGGCTTTTGTTAGCGCATGCTTTGGCTGTGTTGCCTTATGTCTTCATTGCGTTAGCGCCGGCGTATTTGGGGTTTGATGCACGCTATGGACAAGTAAGCGCCAGTTTAGGGCGATCACGTTTGGCGTTTTTGTTGCAAGTGAAATGGCCGCTACTGCGAACCAGTTTGGCTTCTGCATTTGCCGTAGGTTTTGCGGTTAGCGTTGCGCAGTATTTACCAACTTTGTTCATTGGGGCTGGGAGATTCCAAACGGTGACGACCGAGGCAGTCACGCTAGCTTCGGGTGGACAGCGCTCGCTCACAGCGGCGTATGCATGGCTACAGTTTGTTTTACCGCTGCTATGCTTTGCGGTTGCCGCATGGTTGGGTAAAACCAGGGCATTTAAATCAGTCTAAATTAAAGGTACGATAAAAGCAACATGACTTTAGCTATCAACATCGACAGTATTCGTATTGACAACCGCAACTTGGTCCAAGGTTTGAACTTGTCTGTAGAAAACGGCCAAATTGTGACGCTGATGGGTGCCAGTGGTTCTGGTAAATCGAGTATTTTGGCGGCAGTGGCGGGCACTTTGAGCGAATCATTGCGCTTCAAAGGTTCAGTCAGTTTAAATGGAAGACGTCTTGATGATTTGCCAACTTCGCAACGCAACATCGGTTTGCTCTTTCAAGACGATTTGCTGTTCGCGCATATGACGGTGTTTGAAAATTTGTTGTTTGCCGTACCAACAAGTGACAATGGAGGGGATAAAAAATCACGTCATGAAACGGTTAATCAAGCGTTGATAGAAGCTGATTTAGGTGGTTTTGGCGATCGCGATCCAGCCACTTTGTCAGGCGGCCAACGCGCTAGAGTCGCATTGATGCGAGCTTTGTTGGCCAAGCCGAAAGCTTTGTTACTCGACGAACCATTTTCAAAACTTGATGCTGCACTTCGCGACCGTTTCAAAGAATTTGTTTTCAGCCACGTACGTACGCGCAATATTCCTGTGTTGATGGTGACGCATGACCGAGCGGATGTAGCAGATGCGAATTTAATCGTTGAACTACCATCTGTTGTAGAAGAAATTGAAGTGTAATCATCTGCAAATATGTTTGATAAAGCCGTTCAATCCATATTAAAACCAGCTTTAGTAGCGACTGCTAAGCTTGCGATAAAAGCTGGATTGAGTGCCAATACCGTGAGTATAGCCGGCTTTTTTATTGGCTTAGTTGCTGCGTTTTCGATAGCAAATCAGGCTTATATTCTTGGTGTAGTAATGATATTGCTATCGCGCATTTTTGACGGCATAGACGGTACCGTTGCCCGATTGACGCAAACCACCGATCAAGGTGGATTTTTAGACATTAGCTTAGATTTTTTATTTTACGCGGCCATTCCATTAGCATTTGCCTTTGCAAACCCTGCAAGTCATGCCTTGCCCGCTGCCAGTCTTTTGGCAGCATTTCTTGGCACAGGCAGTACATTTCTGGCCTTTGCTACGTTCGCGGAAAAGCGCGGACTGCACAGTAGCAATCTACCCGACAAGTCGTTTTACTTTTTAGGTGGTTTGACGGAAGCGACAGAAACTATTGCTGTTTTCGTCGCCATGTGCGTTTGGCCTGCATATTTTGCCGAGTTGGCGTATGGCTTTGCCGCGCTGTGCTGCATCACCATTGCAACGCGGATTTATTGGGGTTATCAAACTTTCAAATAAGAGATTTTTTGATAGCTTGATAGTTCCAAGTTCAACTTTTTAGTAATTGTCTAAAACCGCACCTTTGCTAGCGCTTGATGCGTTAAACGCAAACTTAGCTTGCACACCACGCAGGTAACGCGGCTTAGGCGCTGTCCACGCGGCGCGGCGTTTGGCGATTTCTTCGTCACTGACGTTGAGTTGCAAGAGCAACTGCTTCGCGTCGATAGTCACCGAGTCTCCTTCGTGGATAAACGCAATCGTGCCACCCGCTGCGGCTTCAGGCGCCACGTGGCCGACGACCATGCCCCAGGTACCGCCTGAGAAGCGGCCATCGGTGATCAAACCAACCGATTCGCCCAAACCCTGTCCAATCAACGCACCCGTCGGAGCCAACATTTCTGGCATACCTGGGCCGCCTTTAGGGCCCAAATAGCGCAGCACCATCACGTCGCCCGGCACAATTTTGTTCGCCAAAATAGCGGCAAGTGCGGATTGCTCGTCGTCAAACACGCGGGCTGGGCCGGTGATGACTGGGTTTTTCAAACCGGTGATCTTGGCAACAGCGCCCTCAGGCGATAAATTGCCCTTCAAAATCGCCAAATGGCCTTGTGCGTACATCGGCTTGTCGATTGGGCGAATGACGTCTTGGTCTGCGCGTGGCACATCGGGCAAATCGAGTGAATTCAGCATCTCGCCAATGGTTTGGCCGGTGATGGTGAGGCAATCTGTGTTCAACAAACCCGCCGCCATCAATGTTTTCATGACCTGCGGAATGCCGCCAGCTTTGTGCAAATCGACGGCGAGGTACTTGCCAGATGGCTTCAAGTCACACAAAACAGGAATCTTTTTGCGCATGCGCTCAAAATCATCAATGGACCAGTCTACGCCAGCAGTGTGGGCGATAGCCAAGAAATGCAGCACCGCGTTGGTCGAACCACCCGTTGCCATGATGACTGCAACGGCGTTCTCAATCGATTTTTTGGTGACGATATCGCGTGGTTTGATGTCTTTTTTGATGGCTTCGATCAGCACACGGGCCGATTCAGCGGCTGAGTTGAGCTTTTCATCATGCGGGTTCGCCATCGTTGACGAGTAGGGTAGGGAAATGCCCAGCGCCTCAAATGACGAGCTCATGGTGTTCGCCGTGTACATGCCGCCGCACGAGCCAGGGCCAGGAATGGCGCGGCGCTCGATCTGCAGCAAATCTTCATCGCTCAAGCGGCCAGCGGCGTTTTCACCCACGGCTTCGAAGACGCTCACAATGTTCAGGTCTTTGCCTTGGTATCTGCCCGGCAAAATCGTCCCGCCGTAGACGTAAATCGCTGGCACATTGGCGCGCAGCATGCCCATCAACCCACCCGGCATGTTTTTGTCGCAGCCACCCACTACCAGCACGCCGTCCATCCACTGACCTTGCACGCAGGTTTCAATGCAGTCAGAAATCACCTCGCGGGAAATCAGCGAGTACTTCATACCCTCAGTACCCATCGCCATGCCGTCAGAAATCGTCGGCGTGCCAAACACCTGTGCGTTGCCACCAGCCGCTTCAATCGCGTCAATCGCCGCATCCGTCAGCTTTTGCAGCCCAGAGTTACAAGGCGTGATAGTGCTGTGCCCATTCGCCACCCCCACCATAGGCTTCTTAAAATCCGCCTCTTCGTAGCCCATGGCGTAATACATAGAACGGTTAGGCGCACGAGACTTGCCTTCGGTGATGTTTCTAGAGCGTGGGTTCAGGATGGTCATAGTCGGGGATTGATTGGTTGCAGATAGCTGTATTATAAGAAAGCTTTTCAGCCATCCAAGCCTGCAATTGTGCGATCACCCACGCTGCGTCGTCCAAAGGCAGGTCATGGCCAGCACGGTCGTGGACACGCAGATCGCATTGCCAATGGCTGGCCAAAGTTTTGGAGCATTTGACTGAAACCAGATGGTCCCGTTCACTTGCAAACAACATTGTGGGGACGGGTGGTTTGGCTAAGGGTGCGTGAAAGCGTGCCGCTGCTATCAGCTGTCTGACAGCGTTGCTGCGTGAAACGGGGTTTTCATGGCGATATGCTAGCCAAAGCGGCAAAATATCATCATCATCATGTTCCTCGCGTGTGCGGTTGCTTGTTAGCTGTAACACAGCGCGCTCCCAAACAGCAGGCGCAGCACCCGTGAGACTTAGTTTCAGCAGCTGGGCGTAGTTTGCAGGCAGCAGGCGCTGGTAAAACGGGCTAAAAGGCCGCATGCTGGTGTTGATAAGCACCTGTGCAGTTACCTCTTGTGGATAATTTCCTGACCAAGCTACCGCAACCATCGCACCCATAGACATGGCCAGAATGTTGTAAGGTGGTGCGATGTTTTGAGTCGCGAGCTGTGCGCGGCAATGTTCAACCATGTCTTGTATCCGCATGGGACTGTGTTGCAGGTTTAGTCGGCCATTGCCGGGCAGATCCAAAGCAATAATTTTGTCTGCAGGCATAGCACACTGTAATTGGCCGAGAAAATCGCCCCAATGCCTGTTTTCTCGAGTCAGACCGCGAAGTAGTAGCCACGTTTGCATAACGTCTCAGTACCAGTCTTGTAGGGCTTGCGCATGGTGGCTGGCACGGACATTGGGATTTGGCAACCAAAGTGTGTGTCCGCAGGCCGCGCGCGACAAAAAATCTAGCAGAAGCTGGTGTTGACGCAACACACGTTGTTGTCTATGTTCAATCAGGGGATTGAAAATGCCGTGTCGCGAGAACAGTTGGCGCGGATTTTTCTTTACCCATAGCCACGAACCCATTTCTAAGGTGAGTGGCAAAAATAGTCGTTGATCGTTCGCACAGGACTGCATATATAAATGATCCCACAAGTCGCCATGCGCCAGATATTGCAGACTTTGGGGCTCGATGATGTAGCGGTGGTGGCTGTTGGTTTGCACAAAAATGCTTTTAAGCGCATGCATCTCCGCCAAATGTGCAATAGGTGCACGCCTGTGTGCGTAGGGAAACCAGATGCGATCTCTTGAGCCAAAACCTGAATGACAATCCACCGACAGGCTGAAATTGCGGCTCAACAGCTCAGTTTCGACAACTTCACATACCGCTTGATTTTCAATTTCCATGGCTTTCGACTTAGGGCCACGGTACCAAGGCAAACCAGCGCTGAGGCGTTGCCCGCCCACCATAAAAGGCACTGAATCACGTGCCTCTACAGGCGAGTTGCGCATCAAGTCCACGCCATTCGGGTTGGCGCGTGTACCCAGCGCCATGCCGCCCGGGTTGACGATGGGCATGAACACCAGCCGGACCGATTCAAGCTGCTTGTGCAAGGTGCTGTCCCATTGCAGTCGCATGACTAGACTTTGAAGGTAGGCAATCACCACGCCAGCACCGATCCGTTCCAGCCCATGCACCCCTCCGAAATAGCCGACAGCGGGGACTTTAGGGTCAGGGTTTCCCAGAGTGATGACATGGACTGGGTATGAGTCACCACTAGGCAGCGTTACATCACAGGCGACACGAGTTTCCAGCTTGCCAGCACCCAATTCGATGATATGTTCCAGTGCGACCAGTTCGGGGAGTTTAGACGGTGCCACAGGGCTAAGTTGTTTGTTTGTATACGTTCTGCATGGTCGCAGAGCATACACGTGTCGTCATGCAAAGCACAACAGTTGGACATGCAAGCGTCGTAGTTTTACAAAAGGGAACAAGAGCATTCGCTTTGACATGAAATTGTCACATCACGGGGTTAACGTATTTGAACAAATAATTTCGTTTTTCTAAAACGCTGCCACCATGTTTTACAAAGCTTCTTTTATTCGCTGGTTTGTCATTTTTGCCTGCCTTGTCGCTGGCGTTTTCGAATTTATTGCGCTTCAGCGCGTTCGTTTGCAAAGTCGTGTCACAAACTTTGACTCTTTACAGCGGCTTGATTAGCCCAACCGCGACGCCTCGCAAAAACGCCACCAGTTCACGGTCAACCGCCAATCTGGCGATAAGCGCACCTGCTTGTACAAGATCGCGTGAGGCTCCGATACGCGACTGCAAATCGATGGCCTGCTCAAGCCAGCGTTGCGACCGCTTTTTGGGTAATAGGGAATCCATTGCCTCAATGCCGTAGCGCATTTGCTTGGCGAGAATGCGCGCCCGGTGCTGAATGTTAGGCTCATCGGCTGCGTTCGTGGTGTTGGCGTCCTTCAAGGCGAGCTTGAAGTGCTCATGCAGCCTAGTTACACGGCGCTTCGCCCACTGGCTCAGTGTTTTGTCCTGATTCAGCTCTGTCTCGTTCAGCGCTGTCCATGCAGGCGCACTCGCTAGCCAGTGGGTGATCGCCAGCAAACTTACACCAATGGCCGGGTCCTGCAGCGCGTGTCGAAGGGCTGTGCGCTGCAGTTGGGCCGCGTGTATCAGTGTCTGATTCATCGCCCGCCATGCTGCCGTGCGCTGATCGTCCCCTGCCGTATAGGTATCTGTCAATGGCGGAAGTGTGTCAATGCGGACAACATCAAGGTCGCGCAATTCACCCAATAAGTTCAACAGTGGCCGAAGTGCCTGCCAGGATGGCAACTCACCACCAGCAAAGACAGGTTTGAACAGCCGCCAAGCACTTCTGAAGCGTCGCCAACCGACGCGTGCTTGATGCACCACATCTGGGTCATCTGAGGTACGCAGCGCATCTAGGTTGGTGGTGAACTGGCAGAACATTTCGCGCAGTACGCGTCCAGCTGCTTCAGGCAATGTGAGTTCGGGCGTCAGTTCTGGAGGATTTGCGCGCAATGGCAAATTCCATTTATTTTCCGCCAGTGCGTAGCCACGCCCTGATTTGCTGATGGTCAAGGGTAGCACCGCGATGGCCTGTGCAATTTGCTGCGCAAGTTCGAACAGCGCCGTAGGTTCGCCCGATTTCAGCTCAAGCTCCAACTCGCAAATTGGGACTTGTTTGTCGCCAGCCTCTATCTGACCGATATCGAGTGCCACCTCGACCACACTGCCATCGCGCTTTCGTACCAACCAGCTTGTCCTCTCAAAGCTCGTTACAAAGCATGGCAACAGTGTCTGAAAAATAGTGCCGTCCGGATCAATACCTGACCACGGTGTGGTTTCAAGGGTAGCCACATCTAGCACGGCGCTGGGTACGGGGGCTTCCCATTCGCCCCGCTGGCTCAAAGCCGAATCGCTGCTGCCGCCGATCTTGAGGGTCTGCAGCCATTGCGGCTTGGCTTCAGTACCGATACGCCGAATCCGCAAGGCGACACGCTCTTGGCGCAAGATTTGCTGAGGCGTATCGTAATAGACGTTGTGCAAATGCTGGTGCGTCGCTTTGCGACGGGACAACGCAGGTGTTTTGGCCAATCGCTTGGCGAGGCTAGCCAGATCTGATGTTGGCAGCGCCAGCTTGAGTTCAATTTCCATGGAACTGTGGTTAAGAGCATCTTGCTTCATAGGATTCAATCCCTCTAAGCATGCCTGAATGACGTATCAAAGTCCAGTTCGTAAATCGTAACATCCCTAATTTCAGATGCAAGGTAGATGAGTTGCTATATTTTAAATAGCTGTTTAGGCAATAAATACGCCTGCTACATCGATTTGTCTCTAATATTCAAGGCGTCAAACGCAAAAAAAGGAGGACTAAGCCTCCTTTTTGCTTCGTTGAAGCAGTAGTTTACTTACGAATCGTCACTTCCACGCGACGAGCTTCTGCGTTGCTGAGGGCTGCGCCAGTGGTGGTGTCGGCTGGCTTTTCTAGGACGACGCGGTCATCAGCTGCGCCGGCTGCTTTGAGGGCTGCCGCTACACCTTTGGCGCGGTTTTTAGACAACTCAGCATTCGCAGCTGCATTGCCAGTTGGGTCGTTGTAACCAGAGATGATGGCTTTAGCGCCAGCATTGTCTTTCAGGTAAGCCATGATGTCTTTTGACTTATCGCCAAACTCTTTCGCCACGTCGGTTTTACCTGTGTCAAAGTAAACTTTGAGCGCTGGCATGCCGTTAGCCATGTAACCTACCAAGCCTGCGCCTGCTGGAATAGCTTCGGCTGTGGCTTTTGCAGCATCTGCGGTTGCAGCCGCCGCTTTGGCGGCGTTGGCAGTGGTGGCAGCGGCATCAGCAGGTGGCATGGTGACTGGCGCGACTTTAGCCTCAACAGGTGCAGCTGGTGCTGCAGGTGCTGAGGCAGCGGCAGTAGCATTAGCTTTGGCGTTATCAGCATTTTGCTTGGCCATGTCGCCACCTTTGTTGCAATAGCTCAGCACGAAGAGGGCGGCAATACCGGCTGCCAACCATGGCAGCCATTTCATCAAGCTGCCACCTTCCGCAACAGCTGTGTCCGCTGCAGCTTGTGAAGCGCCCGAAGCGGCTGTGCCAGCAGCACTGACGACTTTGCTAGTAGCGACAGTGGCCGCAGAAGTGCCACCTGAGATGAAGCCCATCACGTCGCTAGACAATGAGGTTGGTACTGTACCGCCCGGAGTCAACTTACCGATCACCATAGGGAGCAAAAAGCCCAAAGCAGAAGTTGCTGTCGAGCCGCCAATGCCGAGTTTGGAAGTAATGTTGCTGATCAAGCCGCCTTGGCCGCCCATCAAAGATTCGATTTGTGCCGAGCTAACTGGCAATGCGCCAGCGCCGCCGCCCAGCCACGATTGGGCGACGTTGCCTAAGCCGCTGCTGGTGAGTTTGGATATAAAACCTGGTAGACCTCCGGAGTCTTTGTTGGTCAAATAGGCCAGCAGCATTTGCACCAAAGGGCCGGCTTTGTCGCCGAGTCCAAAGCGTGATGCGGCTTCGCGGATGATGAGGTCATACATGATAGAAATCTCCTGAATTATTTGAAATGGCAAACAAAGAAAAAAAATTAAAGTGCTTCACACAAACGCGAATGAACATCAAATTCTAGGTAACTTGTTAAAAATGTGTTAATTCATTTGAAGCAAAATGTAAACAATACTGAAAATGCTGACTTAGTTGGTAAATTTCGCCATCAAGCCAAATTTTTTTATCGAAGCTGTATCTACTGCTAACATCACGGTCATGCTCATACATCCTCAAATCAACCCCGTCGCGCTGCAACTTGGCCCTTTGGCTATCCATTGGTACGGTTTAACTTACCTTGCTGCGTTTGGTCTTTTCATGTTTTTAGGTTTTAGGCGTTTAAAGCACCAGCCATACGCGCGTCTAGCGGGTGACTCAGCGGGTAAATGGTCCAAGCGCGACGTCGAAGATATTTTATTTGCCGGTGTGATGGGCGTTATTTTGGGTGGTCGGATTGGGTATTGTCTGTTTTACAAGCCGGCTTACTATGCGTCGCACCCCCTTGAGATATTTGCGATTTGGCAGGGTGGCATGAGCTTCCACGGCGGTATGTTGGGTGTGATCGTGGCGATGGTGTGGTACGCGCGCTCGCGGAAAAAACCGTTTTGGCAAGTGATTGATTTTGGTGTACCGTGCGTACCTACGGGTTTAGCCGCTGGGCGGGTTGGTAACTTTATCAATGGCGAGTTGCCGGGGCGTGTAGCTGACCCTTCACTGCCGTGGGGTATGGTTTTTAGGGGCTACGGTGATGCCCCAAGGCACCCATCGCAAATTTATCAGTTCTTGCTTGAAGGTTTGCTCTTGTTCGTACTGCTATGGCTGTATGCACGCAAAGAGCGTAAAGAAGCGCAAGTATCTGCAGCGTTTTTCATGGGCTATGGCGTGCTGCGGTTTATCGCCGAGTTCTTCCGAGAACCTGATGCGCATTTGGGTTTGTTGTCGCTCGGCATGAGCATGGGGCAGTGGCTGTGTCTGCCTATGATTTTAGGCGGCGCTTGGCTGTGGATGTGGGCGAATAAACGAAACACAGGCATCAATTAAAGCCTCTGGTTGATCGCGGTGTGGCGAATGGCCGCAGTTTGGGATCTCTAACAGCGTAGTTTTAGGCAAGATGCGCTTGATGCTGCGAATTTGCTCCAGCGTGCCATATTCATCGTCTAAACCCTGGATCGCCATCAGCGGACAGCTGATGGTTTTGATCGCTTGCGTCAAGTTCCAATGCCGAAAAGCGGGGTTGAGCCAAATGTCGTTCCATCCCCAAAAGGCAGAATCTACATCGTCGTGGTAGCGGGCGAGTTTGCTGCGAAGGCTGCCTGTTTGGTAAGCGATTTTTGTTTCTTCAATGCTACTGACTGAAATATCTTCCACAAAAATATGTGGCGCTGCAACGATGGTAGCCAGCGTATTATTTGGATATCTTGCTGCAAAAAGAAGAGCAATCGAGCCACCGTCGCTATGACCATAAAGTAACGGAGGATTCGTTGCTGTGTCTATGCCAAGCGCTGTCAACAAAGCTGGCAGAACCTCAAACGCTTGTCGGTGCATGAAGTCGGGTTGCCAAATGTCGTGACTGTCACGAGGTGTAGATTTGCCGTAACCCGGTCGGGAATAGACCAAGCCACGGCAGTTTGCCGCTTCACACAGATGCATCGGAAAATCTTTCCACATCGCTACCGAACCCAAGCCTTCATGGAGAAAGACGATCAAAGGGCGATCTAAATCAGCTGAGCCGACCCAGTGGTACTCGATACGAACAGTTTTATCGATCCATTTGATGTCGATGAATTGACTTGTAGACATCAATGTTGCTAGGATTCTGGATTGGTTACTTGGCAGCTTCAATATCTCGCAATTTAAAGCGCTGAATCTTGCCGGTGGCCGTTTTAGGAAGCTCTGAGATAAATACAATATAACGCGGATATTTGTAGGGCGCGAGTCTGTCTTTGACAAAGGCTTTGAGCTCTTCTTCGGTCGCAGATTGCCCGGCTTTGAGCACCACAAAAGCTTTGGTCTTGGTCAAACCATCTATGTCATTCACGCCGATCACGGCGGCTTCTAAGACAGCAGCATGTTGTACCAAAGTTGATTCCACCTCGAAGGGCGACACGTAAATACCACTGACTTTGAGCATGTCATCGCTGCGCCCGCTGTAGGTGTATGTGCCATCGGCGTTGCGCACGTATTTGTCGCCACTTTTGGTCCAAGCGCCTTGAAAAGTCTCACGCGATTTTTCGCGGTTGCCCCAATACATCACCGCTGCGCTGGGACCTTTGATGTACAAATCGCCGGTTTCGCCATCGGGTACGGCAAGTCCGTCGTCACCGCGTAATTCGATGTCATAGCCAGGTACTGGCCAGCCCGTGGTGCCGTAACGCACTTTACCCGGTAGATTTGAGAGGTAAATATGTAACATCTCTGTAGAGCCAATGCCATCAACGATGTCAACACCGAAATGCTTCTTAAACTTTTCACCCAATTCTGCGGGCAAGGCCTCGCCAGCGGATGAGCACATGCGCAATGCAACGTCTTTTTTAGCAGGTAAATTAGCTGATGCCAACATGCCAGCAAATCCTGTCGGTGCCCCGAAAAACAATGTCGGTTTATGACCTTCGCGTGGATCCGTCCAGCGTTTGAACGTCGCATCTGGTGTGGGACGCTCAGCCATCAAAATGGTTGTTGCTCCTACGCTCAAAGGAAAACTCAAGCCATTACCCAAACCATAGGCGAAAAAGAGCTTTGCTGCTGAGAAGCACACGTCGTTTTCAGTCAAACCGAGTACGCCTTTGCCATACAACTCAGCCGTCCAATAGGCGTTAGCGTGGGTGTGCAACGTGCCTTTAGGGCGACCCGTTGAGCCAGAGGAATAGAGCCAAAAACCTGGGTCATCTGGGCGAGTGGGTTCTGGGACGTTTTCAGCAGCATGCGTAGCGATCAAGTCATCCATAGCTACAGCGTTTTCGGGCAAACTTCCAGCAGCGTTTGAAACAATGATTCTCTTGATTTCGTGTGGTGCTTGGACCAAAGCAGCGTTCAGCACAGGTAGCAAAGCATTTGACACAATAACTGCTTGTGAGCGACTGTGCGCAATCATGAAAGTGTAATCATCAGGGGTAAGCAGTGTATTGACAGCAACCGGAACGATACCTGCATACAAAGCGCCTAAAAACGCGACTGGCCAATCGCAGCAGTCATGCATCAACAAGAGAACGCGCTCTTCACGGCGAATACCCGCTGCTTTCAAGCTAGCTGCAAAGCGCTGCAACCGAACCGCAAGTTCGCTATAGCTGAGGCTGCCCGCATCGTCAATGAAGGCGGCTTTGTTTGGTCGACCTACATTGGCCGTCATCAAATATTGCGCGAAGTTGAATGGGTCGCTTGGCTCGCGAACAGCAATGTTTTTGGTCATCTCGAATACTCTATTTTTATAGCGGACTTTTTAGATATTAACTTGCAATATTTATAAATATGCATTATCGTGCTTGTTTAGCACAAACAGACTTTAAAACTACTTCACATATATGTCAAGCACTATATTGCATAAAACAGAATTTCTGGCAGCACTGGGAGAGCGGGTACGCGCTTTGCGTGCCAGACGCGGGTTGACGCGTAAAACCTTGGCAGCAGCCGCTGAGGTGTCAGAACGGCATTTGGCTAATTTAGAGTATGGAACGGGCAACGCTTCTATTTTGATCTTGTTGCAAGTGGCGAATTCATTGCAATGTTCGTTGTCAGAATTAATTGGAGATGTCACCACGTCGAATCCAGAATGGCTGATGATTCGCGAGCAATTGGCAAATTCTGATGAAACGACCTTGAGGCAAGTGCGTTTAGCCATCACTGATCTGCTGGGAGCGAATGGCGGTCAAGTACGTAGCCATCGTGTGGCGCTGATCGGTTTGCGTGGCGCGGGTAAATCGACGTTGGGGCAGCGTTTGGCAGATGATTTGGGCTACCCGTTTGTAGAGCTTAACCGTGACATTGAAGCACTTGCCGGTTGCAGCGTCAATGAAATCCAGGCTTTGTATGGCATGACCGCTTACCGTCGTTACGAGCGGCGAGCTTTGGATGCATTGATTCAATCACATCCCAAAGCTGTGATTGCGACACCGGGCGGCATGGTGTCTGATCCTGCCACATTTAACTTGCTTTTATCCTCTTGCACCACAGTGTGGCTCAAAGCCGAGCCTGAAGACCACATGCAGCGCGTGATTGCCCAAGGCGACATGCGGCCCATGGCTGCTAGCAAAGAGGCGATGGATGATTTGAAGCAGATTTTGAAAGGCCGTGCGGCCTTTTACTCGAAAGCTGATGTGACAATTGAGACCAGTGTGCAAGGCTTAGAGCCGACTTTTGAGCTTTTGAGCACTCATGTTAAGCGAGTTTTGGCACTTTAAGCATAAACACTGTATTTTAAGCATAAATATGACGATAGCCGACGTATTTATTGCCTAACACGCTATTAAAAATATAGCATTCAAAAAATTAACGCAGATCATGCAAAATTTTGCAAAAAACTGTTGACACGTTTAATGATGTGCATTATGATGCATTAACATAATGAATATGCATTATTTTGCAGATAAATTTAAAAGGAGTTCGTTCATGAGCGCATCACCACAAGTTGAGTCATTAAGAGTCGAGTACCAAACCGACCCATCGCAATACAAGCACTGGAAGCTGTCTTTCAACGGTGCAGTTGCCACGCTGGCGGTTGATATTGACGAAAACGCTGGCTTGCGCCCAGGCTACAAGCTCAAGCTCAACAGCTACGATTTGGGTGTCGATATCGAGTTGAACGACGCAGTCAACCGCATCCGCTTTGAGCACCCAGAAGTCCGCACCGTGGTGGTGACCAGTGCTAAAGACAAGGTGTTTTGCTCAGGTGCAAACATCTTCATGTTGGGCGTTTCTAGCCACTCATGGAAGGTCAATTTCTGTAAATTTACCAATGAAACACGCAATGGCTTGGAAGATTCATCCACCTACAGCGGTTTGAAGTTTTTAGCGGCTGTTAACGGCGCATGTGCCGGCGGTGGATACGAATTGGCGCTGTCTTGTGACGAGATTATTTTGGTCGACGACCGCTCATCTGCGGTGAGCTTGCCAGAAGTGCCTTTGCTTGGCGTCTTACCTGGCACGGGAGGCTTGACCCGCGTGACAGACAAACGCCATGTGCGACACGATTTGGCTGATTTGTTTTGCACCAGCGTCGAAGGCGTGCGCGGTCAAAAAGCCAAAGACTGGCGCTTGGTTGACGATATTGCCAAGCCAGCCGTATTTGCTGAAAAAGTGCAGGCTCGTGCTTTGGAATTGGCCGCTAAGAGCGACCGTCCTGTTGACGGCAAAGGGGTTGCACTGACGCCATTGAAGCGTACCGTTGAAGCTGATGCTTTACGCTACGGATTTGTCACCGTAGAGATTGACCGTGCCAAACGCGTTGCAACTTTTACAGTCAAAGCACCTGCTATTGCTGCAGATTTGCCGCAAACGCCAGCAGCGATGGTTGAAGCGGGTGCCAACTGGTGGCCGATGCAAATGGGCCGTGAGCTAGAAGACGCTATTTTGCAAATGCGTACTAACGAGTTAGACATTGGCACCTGGTTGATCAAAACCGAGGGCAACGCAGCCAATGTGTTGGCCAGTGATGCTTTGATGCTGGCGAACAAAGACCATTGGTTTGTTCGCGAAACGATTGGTTTGCTGCGCCGCACCTTCAGCCGTTTGGATGTGTCATCACGCAGTTTGTTTGCTTTGATTGAAGCGGGTTCATGTTTTTCAGGCACTTTGCTTGAGTTGGCGTTGGCTTGCGATCGCAGCTACCAATTGATGCTGCCTGATGACGAGGCTGCTTCTCCAAAAATCACGGTTGCAGATGTCAATTTCGGCATTTACCCGATGGCAACAGGCCAAAGCCGCTTGGGTCGCCGTTTTTACGACGAAGTACCAGCCCTTGAAGCCGTTCGCGCTAAAGCGGGTCAAGCTTTGGATGCGGATGCCGCGTTTGCACTCGGTTTGGTCACTGCTAATCCGGATGATATTGATTGGACTGACGAAGTTCGCATCGCCGTTGAAGAGCGTGTTGCGATGTCGCCCGATGCGTTGACTGGCATGGAAGCCAACTTGCGCTTCAACAGCCAAGAAAACATGCATACCCGCGTTTTCGGCCGATTGACGGCTTGGCAGAACTGGATTTTCCAGCGCCCAAATGCAGTGGGTGAAAAGGGCGCTTTGAAGGTTTACGGCAAAGGCGAAAAAACCGCTTTTGATTGGAATCGCGTCTAGTTTTAGTGTTGTTCGGCGCGGGTAGTGTGGCGCGCCGTAACTTCAGTAGTCCACTAGGTTTTTTGGAATGAGTTTTAATCAATTTGTTTCTTGTTAGTCGCGTCATTTCACGCAAAAATCACATCACATTCTTTTGGAGTTCAAGATGTCAAGTATCAATTACAGCGAAAAAATCCCTAACAACGTCAACCTCGGCGAAGACCGCACCTTGCAGCGCGCCCTCGAGCAATGGCAACCGAACTTCATCAACTGGTGGGACGATATGGGCCCCGTCGGCTCGACAGACATGGAAGTTTACCTGCGCACGGCCGTGAGCGTTGACGCACAAGGCTGGGCACAGTTTGGCCATGTCAAAATGCGTGATTACCGTTGGGGCATTTTCTTGAACCAAGGTGAGTCAGATCGCAAAATCCATTTCGGCGACCACATTGGTGAAAAAGTCTGGCAAGACGTGCCTGGCGAACACCGCGCTAACTTGCGCCGCATCATCGTGACGCAGGGCGACACCGAGCCAGCATCGGTTGAGCAGCAGCGTCACTTAGGCAACACCGCGCCGAGTATGTACGACTTGCGTAACCTGTTTCAAATCAACGTTGAAGAAGGTCGCCACCTGTGGGCGATGGTGTATTTGCTGCACAAACATTTTGGTCGCGATGGCCGCGAAGAGGCAGACGCGCTGTTGGTGCGCCGCTCTGGTGACGAAAACAACCCACGTATTTTGGGCGCGTTCAACGAAGCCACGCCCGATTGGCTAAGCTTCTTCATGTTCACCTACTTCACAGACCGTGATGGCAAGTTTCAACTCGCCGCCTTGGCTGAAAGCGCATTTGATCCGCTGGCTCGTACCACCAAATTCATGCTGACCGAAGAAGCGCACCACATGTTTGTCGGTGAAAGCGGCATCTCCCGCGTGTTGGCGCGTACCGCTCGTGCGATGAACGAACTCAAAACCGACGACGTGAACAAGTTGCGCGCTGCGGGCGTGATTGATTTGCCGACGATTCAGCGCTACATCAACTTCCATTACAGCGTGACCATTGATTTGTTTGGCGCGGATGAGTCCAGCAATGCGGCGATTTTCTACAGCTCTGGCCTCAAAGGTCGCTACGAAGAAAGCAAGCGCACGGACGACCATATTTTGAAAGGCCAAACCTACAAAGTGCTGGAATCTCGTGACGGTAAGCTGCAAGAAAAAGAGGTGCCATTGCTCAATGGTTTGAACGAAGTGCTGCGCGACGACTACATAGTCGATTCTGTCGCCGGTGTTGAGCGTTGGAACCGCGTGTTGTCTAAAGCAGGCATTGACTACAAATTGATCGTTCCGCACAAAGCGTTTAACCGTAACATTGGTGCATTGGCTGGCGTTAAAGTGTCACCTGACGGCCGTTTGATCAACGCCGCAGAATGGAATGCCAACCGTGCCGAGTGGTTGCCAACAGCAGAAGACCGCGCTTATGTGGCCAGCCTGATGGGGCGTGTGGTTGAGCCAGGCAAGTTTGCGAACTGGATTTCTCCGCCAAACATGGGTATCAACCGCCAAGCTGCTGATTATGAGTACGTGCGTTTTAACTAAATGACCCCCACGCTTGTCGCTTCGCGTACTACGCTGCCCCCCGAGGGGGCCGTGCCTTGCTTGGGGCGGCCCGGCGCGGCGGCATTAGCTTTTGTAAAATGGGCACGTATATGAATACTGAAATCATCAAACAGCATCTCATAGATCCTGAAATTTGTATCCGCTGCAACACCTGCGAGGCGACTTGCCCAGTCGGTGCGATTACCCACGATTCGCGCAACTATGTGGTGGATGCGACCAAGTGCAATTCGTGCATGGACTGCATCTCACCTTGCCCCACAGGTTCGATTGACAACTGGCGCATGATGCCACGCATCATGGCTTATTCGCCCGATGTGCAGCTGACATGGGACGATTTGCCAGCCGAGCTTCCCAGCGAAGAATTGGCTAAATACGGCGATGCAGATGCGGTCGAACTTGCAGCGCAGCCGAACTCAGAGTTGGGTTTGCCAACTTACGTCACCAGCTCAGCGGGTTCAAACATCGCGCCGTGGTCTGCCTTAATCGCGCAAACCAATCTGCACGGCCCCAAAACACCAATTACTGCTACGGTGACCGGCAATGTCCGCGTGACAGAAGTAGGTAAAGACTATGACACCCACCACGTGGTGCTAGATTTTGGCAGCCAGCTTTTCCCAGTGCTAGAAGGTCAATCCATCGGTGTTTTACCGCCCGGTTTAGACGCCTTGGGCAAACCACACCACGCAAGGCAATACTCAATCGCCAGCCCACGCAATGGTGAGCGCCCAGATTTCAACAACCTGTCTCTCACAATCAAACGCGTTTTAGAAGACCACGACGGCAAACCCGTTCGCGGCGTGGCGTCAAACTTCATGTGTGACCTCAAAGTGGGCGACAGTGTGCAAGTCATCGGCCCCTTCGGCAGCAGCTTCTTGATGCCCAATCACGCCAAGTCAAACATCGTCATGATCTGCACCGGTACAGGCAGCGCCCCCATGCGCGGCATGACGGAATGGCGCAGACGGCAGCGACAGTCAGGCGCGTTTGAAGGCGGCAAGTTGATGCTGTTCTTTGGCGCGCGAAGCAAAGAAGAATTGCCATACTTCGGCCCTTTGAAGAATTTGCCCACTGACTTTATCGACATCAATTTCGCCTTCTCCCGCACCGAAGGTCAACCCAAACGCTATGTGCAAGACGCCATGCGCGAGCGCGCGGCCGAATTGGCGCCGTTGCTGGCGGATACCAATACCTACTTTTACGTTTGTGGTCTCAAAAGCATGGAAGAGGGCGTGCTGTCCGCCATGCGTCACATCGTTGAAAGTGCGGGGATGTCTTGGGATACAGTAGGTGCAGCGCTTAAGAATGATAATCGACTGCATTTAGAGACGTATTGAGGCGTAGTGTTGAGTAGCTAGTTTGCTATAAAAATAATAGCTACTTAGGTAACAAATACGCTGGCTAATGTCAAATTTTAGTCATATTCAAACCAACTTTAATAGGAAACCTCCATGACTCAAGCCTACATCATCGACGCTATCCGTACCCCTTTTGGCCGCTACGGCGGTGCTTTATCTTCTGTACGGACGGACGACCTTGGCGCGATTCCGATTCGGGCTTTGATGGCGCGGAATCCTTCTGTGGATTGGACGCAAATTACCGATGTGATTTATGGCAACGCCAACCAAGCGGGGGAGGATAACCGCAATGTGGCGCATATGTCATCGCTGTTGGCTGGGTTGCCGGTTAATGTGCCGGGTGCGACGATCAATCGTTTGTGCGGTTCGGGTTTGGACGCTGTGGGGACTGCTGCGCGTGCTATCAAATCAGGAGAAGCCAGCATGATGATTGCGGGCGGGGTGGAGAGCATGAGTCGTGCGCCGTTTGTGATGCCTAAGGCTGAGACTGCGTTTAGCCGCACCAACACGGTGTATGACACAACGATTGGCTGGCGCTTCGTCAACAAAGCGATGAAGGCGCAATATGGCGTAGATTCCATGCCTGAAACTGCGGAAAACGTGGCGAATGACTTCAAGATTGAGCGTCTCGCCCAAGACCAAATGGCTCTGCGCTCGCAGCTCAACGCCATTGCGGCGCAAAAACGTGGTTTTTTTGATGCTGAGATGACGCCCGTTTCTATCCCGCTGAAGAAGGGCGATACAATTATCGTCAGCCAAGACGAACATCCGCGTGAAACGACCTTGGATGTGTTGGCTAAGCTCAAACCTATCGTCAAACCCGAAGGCTCAGTCACCGCTGGTAATGCCTCAGGCGTCAACGACGGAGCTTGCGCTCTGTTGCTGGCGAATGAAGAATCTGTCAAAAAATACGGCCTCAAACCCCGTGCCCGCGTCGTTGGTATGGCAACGGCGGGCGTGGCACCGCGCATCATGGGTTTTGGCCCTGCGCCTGCGACGCGTAAGGTTTTGGCGTTGACAGGTTTGACACTTGAGCAGATGGACGTGATCGAACTCAACGAAGCCTTCGCTGCCCAAGGTTTGGCAGTTTTGCGTGATTTAGGCATTGCCGACGACGACGCTCGCGTCAACCCTAACGGTGGGGCGATTGCATTGGGTCACCCACTGGGCGCGAGTGGCGCACGTTTGGTGACGACAGCTTTGAACCAGCTAGAAGCTATCAAAGGTAAATATGCGCTATGCACCATGTGTATTGGCGTGGGGCAGGGCATTGCGCTGATTATTGAACGAGTTTAGAGCTAAAATATGCCTCTAGCCGGCGTATTTATTGCCTAAAGTGCTATTAAAAATATAGCTTACTTCTCTCTTTTTGGTCTTCTTTTTGAATTAATTAGAATCTGACCCTAATTTACTATAGGGTAAACACTGTCAATTTTCGTTTTTTTATAATTGTGTAATTTCTCGTAATTACGTAGAATTATTGAAAATAACACAAAACTGACTATGCGACTCGTCCCCAACTCCTTACACATGCAGGTCGCCAGCACCTTGCGGGAACAAATTTTTTCTGGCGAGTTGGCTGCTGGTGCGTTTTTGGACGAACTTGCGCTATGCGAAAAACTCAGTATTTCTCGTACGCCGCTGCGTGAGGCGCTGAAAGTGCTGGCTTTTGAAGGCTTGGTGCGTCATGAGCCGCGTCAAGGTTGTTATGTGAGTGAGGTGACGGAAAAAGACTTGGACGATATTTTTCCTGTGATCGCGTTGTTAGAAGGACGCTGTGCCTTTGAAGCTGCCAAAAACGCCAACGATGCCGATTTGACGGCGCTGGACACCTTGCACCAGCGCTTGGTCAGCCACGCTGAGGCGAAACGAATTTCGGACTACTACCATGTCAACTACACCATCCATGAAGCCATCATCACCCTAGCCAACAACCGCTGGCTGGCGCAGGTGATCGGTGATTTGCGCAAAATCTTGAAGCTGGCGCGTTTGCAGCAATTGCATGCACCTGGTCGCTTGGAGCAAAGCTTGAGTGAGCATCTAGCCGTGTTTGCAGCTTTGAAAGCGCGTGACCCTGAAGGTGCAGAAGCTGCGATGCGCACCCATTTAACACGCCAACGCGTGGCTTTGCGGGATTTGGCAGAGCGCCGTAACAACCAGAGCAGCAAGCTTGATGATGTGATTTCCCGTAATGATTTGAATAGTTCTAACCGAGAGGCCGCATGAACACAACAACCGAATGGCTCAGCCGCAATGTGAGCAAGTTGCAAAAGGCACTTGTGCCCAACGTGTCTCGCCGAACTTTAGCGGAATTAAAAGCGATTGTTGACCCCAGCGTGAGCGAAGTTGAAGGCGGGCGACGCGCCAGACGGGTTGCAGAGTGGTATGCGAACGCCGCACCCGAGCAGCGCAAGGATTGCTGGCTGTTGATGAGCGAGCAATTCATGGCCGACCCCGTGATTGCAAAAAAAGCGCAAGACAAATACGCCGCTGCCATTGGTACGGCTGAAGAAGCCGTTGCCGAGGTGCGTTTACGCAAAAGCACGGTGTCGCCGCGCCGCCGTTTGTTGCAGCGTTTCAGCGTTTTTCCAGAAGGCATCCAATTTTTGGTCAATATGCGGGCTGAGATTTTGCCCTTTCTTAAATCAGACAAACGTTTGTTGGCGTTGGATGCTGAGATGGAATACATGTTTTCCACTTGGTTTGACGTTGGGTTCTTGGAACTGCAACGCATCAGCTGGGATTCGCCTGCTTCGTTGATCGAAAAGCTCATCAAATACGAAGCCGTGCATGACATCAAAAGCTGGGCCGATGTGAAAAATCGGTTGGACAGCGACCGCCGATGCTACGGTTTTTTCCACCCGCGCATGCCCAATGAACCGCTTATCTTTGTTGAAGTGGCGTTGCTGCATGACATGGCTGGTTGTATCACGCCATTGCTGGACGAGTCCGCAGATGCCGAAGATCTGAACAAAGCCACAACAGCTATTTTCTACTCCATCAGCAACACGCAAGCCGGTTTGCGTGGCGTGAGCTTTGGCGATTCTTTGATTAAAAATGTCGTTGAAACGCTGAAAGTTGAATTTCCAAGACTCAAAACCTTTGCCACGCTGTCGCCGATCCCAGGTTTTCGCGCTTGGTTGGCTAAACATGCCGCAACGATGATGGAGCAATTCGACGAAAAAGACCTGCTCAAACTTGGTAAAGCCGTCGGTTTTCAGCCGCCCACAGCAGAGCATTTTTTATTCGCGCTTGAACGTATTTCTGAGTTGGATGCTAAATCACCCATCAGCCAAGCCCTTTTAAGTTGCGCTGCTCATTATCTGGGTCGCGAACAGCGTGAAGGCGATCCGTTGGATCCGGTGGCGCGTTTTCACCTCAATAATGGCGCGCGCATTGAGCGTTTGAATTGGGCTGGCGACCCTTCGCCAAAAGGCTACAAACAATCGTATGGTTTGATGGTGAATTATCTATATGATCTCAAACGTCTTGATAAACACCGCAATATGCTGGCACAGGGGAAAATACCTGTATCTAGCGAGGTAGAAAGTTTGTATAGTCGATAGCATGCTAACAATACAATTATTCGTATTTTTATGTATTTTATAAAACCTAGGAGACAACTTTGAATCAAATGACTTTTAACCGCAGATCCATTCTGCAAGCGGCTGCTGCAGCTGCACTACCTGCCTCAACTTTTAGCTTTGCGCAATCTGCTTGGCCGTCAAAGCCTGTCACCTTAGTCGTGCCTTTCCCTGCAGGGGGCGGTACCGACGCGTTTGCACGCCCTTTGTCGGGCCAATTTTCTAAGTTAACCGGCAAACAGCTCGTGATTGACAACCGTGGTGGCGCTGGTGGCACATTGGGCGCTGGCATTGCAGCCAAGGCGCAGCCGGATGGTTATAACCTGTTCATGGGTGCGGTGCACCACGCCATTGCGCCTAGCATGTACGCTAAATTGGATTACGACCTTGAAAAAGACTTCGTGCCTTTGATGCTTTTGGCCAACGTGCCGCAAGTCTTGGTGGTGAATCCTAAGAAGTTTCCTGGCGATTACAAAGCGTTTCTAGCGCAGGTTAAAGCCAATCCTGGTAAGTTGAACTATGGCTCTGCTGGCGGCGGCACCTCACACCATTTGGCAGGCGAGTTGTTCAAACAGCAAACCAAAACCTTTATCACCCACATCCCATACCGTGGTGCTGGCCCAGCTTTGCAAGATTTGATGGCGGGTAATGTGGACATGATGTTTGACGGCTTGGGTTCATCAGCCGGTCATATCAAAGGTGGCCGCATCAAGGCGCTGATGGTCTCGGGCGCTAAGCGTAACGCAGCCTTCCCAGATGTGCCTTGCGCTGCCGAACTGGGTTTGCCAGACTACACGGTGACGACTTGGTACGGCTTGTGGGCACCCAAAGGCACACCAGCAGACATTCAAGCCCGTATTGTTGAGGAAATGAAACGCGCTGGTTCAACGGACGAAGCCAAACTGGCTTGGGCTAACAACGGTGCTGAATTCGGCCAACAAACGCCTGCACAATTTGGTACTTTTGTCAGCGCTGAGATCAAGCGTTGGGCCGCTGTCGTCAAGGCTTCTGGCGCAAAATTAGACTAAATCAGTGGTATCAGTAGCCGCCATGGGCGAAGTGCGGTGTCATTTTGAGGGTAGGTTGGCCATCGTCACGATAGCCAATCCCGCCAAACTCAACGCCATGTCGCGCCACATGTGGCAGCAATTACGCTCTGTTTTTGAGAGCATTTTAGGCAATAAATACGCTGGCTGTGTGCTTATTTTAGGTGCTAATTGCGGCGATTTGAAGGCGTTCAGCGCGGGAGGCGATATTTCTGAATATCCGAGCTTTCGCTTCAATGAAGCCAGTTTGCGGGACTTCCATGAAATCGACGTATGGGGCGGTTTGCAGGCCATGCTGGCCTGCGACGTGCCCATCGTCGCGCAGATTGACGGTGCTTGCATGGGTGCGGGGGTGGAAATGGCGAGTTGCTGTGACATACGCATCGCTGGTGCGTCGTCAAAATTCGGCGCGCCGATAGCCAAGCTGGGTTTCCCGATGGCGCCTAAAGAGGCCGCAGTCGTTGTTCGCGCCGTCGGCGAGTTGACCGCTCGTGAAATGCTGCTAGAAGCCGCCGTGCTGGATGCCCCTACGATGCTGCAGCGCGGTTTTTTGAACCTTGTGGTGGTTGATGCTGATGTTGCCGACGCTGCTATGCAATCCGTCAATCGCATTCTGGCGCTCGCGCCGCAGGCGGCTAGGCTGAATAAGCAGACTTTTAGAGGTTTAAATAGCCAAAATCCTTACGCGTATGCCGACAGTGCAGAGCACAAAGAGGGCATTAGTGCTTTTATTACTAAGCGAAAACCTGATTGGACAAAGGTTTAAATCCCCCTCAATCCCCCTTTTTCAAAGTGGGAAGCTAAGACAAAAGACGAAATTGCTATGAATCACAACCTCTTCACCGCTCTACGCACAGCATTCCCCAAAGACCTTGACGCTATCGCTGTAGAATCCATCATCTCTGCCGACAATACCCTCAATTACAGCTGGCGCGACCTAGACCGCGCCACGGCGATGATGGCTAACTTGTTGAATTCATTAGGTTTGCCCAAGGGCGCTCGCGTTGCGGTGCAGGTTGAAAAATCTGTCGAAGCGATGATGTTGTACTTGGCAACATTGCGCGCCGGCTACGTGTTTCTGCCGCTCAACACCGCCTACCAAAGCGCCGAGATCGAGTATTTCATCGGCAACGCCGAGCCGTCCGTCGTCGTTTGCAGCCCCGCCAACTTCGGCTGGGTCAGCAAAATCGCCTTCAAAGCGGGGACGCAAAATGTGTTTACGCTGGGTGATGACCGCACAGGTTCTTTGCTTGACCGCACAGCACACTGCAGTGACAAAAACACACCAGCCGTTTGTAAGCCCGATGATTTAGCCGCCATTTTGTACACCAGCGGCACGACAGGCCGCAGCAAAGGCGCGATGTTGACACACAGCAATTTGCTCTCCAATGCAAAGGTCTTGAAAGATTACTGGGGTTGGCAGCCGAATGACGTGCTCATCCACGCCTTGCCCATCTTCCACGTCCACGGCCTGTTCGTCGCGCTGCATGGTGCCTTGCTGAACGGCAGCAAGATGATTTGGATGTCTAAATTCGACCCCAAAATCGTGGTCCAAAAACTGCCCGAAGCGACGGTCTTCATGGGCGTGCCCACGCTGTACGTGCGTCTGCTGGCCGAACCGGGGCTGATCAAAGAAGCGGTGCGCAACATGCGCCTCTTTGTCGCCGGCTCCGCGCCGCTGCTGCTGGAAACCTTCAATTTGTGGCAAGAGCGCACCGGCCACACGATTTTGGAGCGCTACGGCATGTCTGAGACGGCGATGCTCACGTCCAACCCGTACGCAACCAATGATGGCGAACGCCGTGGCGGTACCGTCGGCTTCCCACTCCCCAGTGTGAAGTTGCGTGTTCAAGATGACGAAGGCGCAACTTTGCCCGTTGGTGAGATCGGTGGCATTCAAGTGCAAGGCCCCAACATCTTCAAAGGCTACTGGCGCATGCCCGAAAAAACCGCAGAAGAATTCACCTCAGACGGTTACTTCAAAACCGGCGACGTCGGCAAAATCGACGAGCGTGGCTACGTCACCATCGTAGGCCGCAGCAAAGACCTCATCATCAGCGGTGGGTACAACGTCTACCCCGCAGAGATTGAAGGCTACATCAACGACATGGCAGGCGTAGCCGAGAGCGCCCTTATCGGTGTACCGCACCCGGATTTTGGCGAGGTAGGCGTCGCGGCATTGATTTTGAAGCCCGGAGCGAGCTTGACGCCAGAAGAAGTTCTAAAAGACTTAAAAGCCAAACTAGCCAATTTCAAAATCCCGAAACGCTGCTTTGTGCTTAAAGAGCTGCCGCGAAATACGATGGGGAAAGTGCAGAAGAACTTGTTGCGGGAGCAATATAAGGGGTTGTTTGCTTGAAATTTGCTATAAATTAAATAGCGGTTTAGG
>JANPLX010000150.1:0-10483 GCA_031422495.1 Polaromonas sp.
TAAATCATGGCATCAGCCAAACCAAAAAAGAAAAACCCTCGTCTAGCCTCTGGCCGTAAGCGCGTACGCCAAGACGTCAAAATCAATGCTGCAAACACTTCTTTGCGCTCTAAATACCGTACCGCTGTGAAAAACGTCGAAAAAGCCGTTATCGCTGGCGACAAAGCAAAAGCAACTGAAGCTTTTGCGAAAATGCAAGCTGTGGTTGACACCGTGGCTGACAAAGGCATTTTCCACAAAAACAAGGCAGCGCGCGATAAGAGCCGTTTGTCTACCAAGGTTAAAAACTTGGCTTTAGCTGCAGCTCCAACTGCCGCGAAAGCAGCTTAATTCAATTTAAGCAAATCGCCCGAATTACCTCCGTGTAATTCGCCGTTTTGTTGGGTGCGCTGTCAGCTAGCAAGCCTTGATCGAAAGCTTAAACTTCTAGATTAAGCAACTAAACCACCAGTCGAAGGGCTTGGTGGTTTTTTTACGTCCCTACTTAATCAACGCTAAGATTTAAGGCGTTATGACTATGGCAACTTTGGCTTCTCGCAAGGCGGCCAAGATGCTCAAGTTGATGTATGAACGGACGTTTTTGAGGCCATTCTCAGGGTCTTTGATCCAATAGTTGAGGGTGAACTCCAATCCATGCGGGCCAAACGCGCTCAAGGCGGAAAAAGGCTCTGGCACAGGGATGACGCGCGGCTGATCTAAAGCAGCTTTGACCAAAATTCGCCCGACCAAACCGACGTCGCTGTCTAGAGCGACTGACAAAACCGTGCTTTGCTCAATCATGCTGTCGCTGAGCGCCATGTTTTCCACCCGATTGACGACCAACATTTCGTTAGGAACGATGGATTCACGGCCATTGAGCGAGCGAATCACGGTGTAGCGGGTTTTGATGTCGGTAATGCGGCCTTCAAAGTTATCGACCCGCACATAGTCGCCAATGCAGATGCTGCGCTCAGTCAAAATCACAAAGCCGCTGATGTAATTGGCCGCCAATTTTTGTAAACCCAAACCAATACCGACGCCCACAGCGCCACCTAAGACGGACAAAGCTGTCAGATCAATACCCACCAAGCTTAATGACGCTATCAACCCGACGAACAGCAAGACACCACGTAAAGCGTTGCTCAGCGCTTTACGCAGTGACAGCTCGCTACCGCCCGTCGCCGAGCGCAGCAACCGCGTTTCGATGGACGACGAAATCCACAGCGCAATAAGTAGCACGACACTTGCCGTGAAAATACCCTCCAACATGTCGCGCACCGACAGGCTGCTACCGCCAACTTTCCATTTGATGTCGTCTAATTCAGCCATCACCAAAGGCAGCAAGCCGCTTACCCACAGCACCAATGCCAGCCAAACCAACCAAGAAATGGTGCGTTCAATCAATCGCACGAATGAAGACTCCTTGAAAGCCGCCCTCAATACCTTGACGACGACGCGAATAATCACCAAAGACGCTAAAACCGGTATGGCCAGATGTAACAATTGCACTGATATTGTTTTGGCTAAAAATAAGCGTGCAAAGTACGTCAAACAGAGCAACAAGAAAGGAAACATCACGCCATCAAACAAACGTTTTCCAAAGAAAATTGATTCGTTGTTATGGTTTTTCATCCCGCGCCGTAGCAGCCACATAAAACCATAAGCGAGCCCAGCGCAAAGCCCCAACACCCCTAGTTCGAGTAAAGATTTGGTCGATGTCAGCGCGGCAAACCAATCGCCAACGTCTTGAATACGGGTCGACGATGGCAGGTTGAATGCCTTCAGCGGCGTTGATGAGCTTGATTCAGGCATCGTTTTTGCGGCAAACTTATAAATCAGCCAACACCCGCACATGCGCTTCCACACTGCGCGCCAAGGCATTTAAGTTGTAACCACCTTCTAAGCAAGAAACAATGCGCCCATTAGCATGGCGTTTGGCGATATCTTTAATGCGGGCCGTCATCCATGCGTAGTCTTGCTCGACCAAGCCGAGTTGGCCTAAATCGTCATCTTTATGGGCATCAAAACCGGCGCTGATAAAGATCATTTGCGGCTTGAAAGCTTCCAAGCGCGGAATCCAACTGTGCTCAATCATTTCCCGCACCACTGCGCCTTTGGTGTACGCAGGTACGGGCAGGTTAACGATGTTACTGCCCATGCTGTTCGCACCTGAATGTGGGTAAAACGGGTGCTGAAAGATGCTGACCATCAAAATACGCTCGTCGCCGCTGACGATGTCTTCCGTGCCATTGCCGTGGTGCACATCAAAGTCGACGATGGCGACACGCTCTAGTCCGTGGCGTTCCAGCGCGTATTTGGCGGCGGTGGCCACGCTGTTGATCAGGCAAAAGCCCATCGATCGGTCGTGCTCGGCATGGTGGCCAGGCGGGCGGATGGCGCAAAAGGCGTTGGCCAGCTCACCGGCCATGACAGCATCGGTCGCGGCTACTGCAGCACCAGTGGCGCGCAAGGCGGCCAGCAAGGTGAATTGGTTCATGGCCGTGTCAGGGTCGATCTGCACGTGTGTGGGGCCACCCGCCTCGATATCGTCAACCAAAGCATCGCTCATACCGCGCAATGCAGCGACGTGGCGCTTGCTGTGGGCAAGTTCAACCACGCTGAGTGGTGCCAGAGGCACTTCGGGCTGCACCAAATGATCCAGCAGGCCAATGTACAGCAAATGGTCATTGATAGCATCTAGGCGTTCGGGGCACTCGGGGTGGCCTCTGCCCATTTCGTGTTTGCTGCAATCTGTGTGGGTGAAATATCCGGTGCGACTCGTCATGATGGATTTAATGCTATGTTTAGGGGTTTTATTTAAGCGTTATTGGCCGAAAAACGCGGCTTAGCTATCCATAATAGTGCAAAAATATCCTAAGAGAAAAATCTGTGACTGCGATAAATCCCCAAACCATGACCCAAGTCAACATTCAAAACACGATTCAAAACAAGTTGAAAGCCTTGCTTGCTCAGCTGAACAGTGTCATCGTCGGCAAAACTGAGCAAGTGCAAGACTGCGTGGCCTGCTTATTGGCGGGAGGGCATTTGCTGATTGAAGATGTGCCCGGTGTCGGCAAAACCACACTGGCCCATGCTTTAGCGCGAACCTTTGGTCTGCAGTTTTCACGCGTTCAGTTCACCAGCGACTTGATGCCCAGCGATTTGAGCGGCGTGTCGATCTACGAGCGCGCCAGCCAGTCGTTTGTATTTCACCCCGGCCCAATGTTTGCGCAAGTGCTGTTAGCCGATGAAATCAACCGCGCTAGCCCGAAAACGCAAAGTGCGTTGTTGGAGGCGATGGAAGAAAAGCAAGTCACCGTCGAAGGTGAAACCCGTGCGCTGCCCTCGCCCTTTTTCGTCATCGCCACGCAGAATCCGCACGACCAACTGGGCACGTATGCCCTGCCAGAGTCACAGTTAGACAGGTTTTTGATGCGTATTTCGCTGGGTTACCCAGACCGTGCGGCTGAAAGAAGCTTGCTGACGAATGGCGATACGCGTGCAGTCGTAGATTCTCTTCCATCACTTTTGACGGCTACCGAGTTGGCGCAGCTACAGCAGCAAGTGCTACAAATTCATGCCTCAGAGCCACTCTTAAATTATTTGCAAGACCTGATTGCCGCCACCCGCTCCGGCAGTTGGTTTACGCAAGGATTAAGCCCACGCGCAGGCATTGCGCTGCTGCGTGCTGCCAAAGCGCAAGCATTGTTAAGCGGGCGGGATTACGTCGCACCTGACGACATACGCGCCGTGATGGTGCAAACCGTGGCGCACCGCATGCAGCCCATCAGCAGCGCTGGGCGGAATGCCAGCGCGCAAGTTCGGGCGATGTTGGATGCAGTTCCTTTATCTTAAATAGCAGAACTCAAACACGCATGGGCTTCTTCCGAAAACGCTTTCAGCAATGGTTTGAAGCCAGACTGCCGTTGACCGACAGCATGTTACTGAATCAACGGAATGTCTACATTTTGCCTACAAAAGCCGGCTGGATGATGGTGGTGACCCTGCTGGTACTGTTGGTAGCAAGTATCAATTACCAGCTGAACTTGGGCTATTTGCTAACCTTTTTGATTGGCGGAAGTGTGCTGGTCGGGATGCATATTGGACATGCTAATTTACGTAAAATTGCTATAAATATAATAGCACCTAAGGCATATTTTACGCCGGCTATTGTTAATTTTGAGCTTGTTTTAAACAACACAGATCAAGCGCTGAAACACGGCATTGGCTTGAGCGTCCTCAACAGAGATGACTTTGCTCATTGGACTTGGGCAGATGTGCCCGCGCTGGGCAGCACGACTTTGCAAATTGTCGACAAAACCATGCCGCGCGGTAAGCATCGATTGCCAACAGTGACAGCTGAAACGCGCTTTCCAATGGGTACTTTTCGGGTCTGGACAGTCATGCGCCCAGCTATGCATGTTTGGGTTTACCCAGCCATTGAAACCAACGCGCCAGCTTTACCCGCTGGCGAGCCGCTGTCTGGCGACGCCAAGCATGCGCTGACAAAAGCCACGGGCGAATTTGATGGCATACGCGCCTACCGCCGTGGCGACCCCATGAAGCACATAGTTTGGAAAAAGGTCGCCAAAACCTGGGCGAGCACGGATGCGAATGACCCCAGCCCCACTGTCAATTTGATCAGCCGCGATATGCAACATGTAGCCGCTCAAGAGCTGTGGTTAGATTATTCTAGTACCGGCTGTACCGACAAAGAAGCTTCGCTCTCGCGCTTGTGCGCTTGGTTGGTAAATGCTGAGGAGCTGGGTTTGGTGTATGGGCTGCGTTTGCCAACATCTGAAGTTCTACCTGCCAGCGGCGACGCGCATCAACAGCGGTGCTTACAAGTGCTTGCTTTGTATTGAGATAATTTTATGCTCAATAAATTTATCAGTACGCTGAATAGTCTACCTAGGGACGGCCGCGATACGTTGTTTCTGCTGCTCGTCATCACTGCTGTGGTGTTACCTCAAATGGCGCATTTGCCACTGTGGTGCAGCGGCTTGGTGGCGGGCGTTTTGGTGTGGCGGGGCATACTGTCTTGGAAGTCTAAGCCACTGCCTAGCCGTTGGTGGTTGTTCATCTTGCTGATCGTTGCTGTTGCAGCGACACTAGCCACACATAAAACCATCTTAGGCCGAGATGCTGGCGTTACCTTGCTGGTCATATTACTGGCACTTAAAACCTTAGAGTTGCGTGCGCAGCGGGATGCCTTTGTAGTATTTTTTCTCAGTTTTTTCTGCATGCTGAGTAATTTTTTGTTTTCACAATCGCTCTTAACGGCTTTTGCCATGCTGCTAGCGCTAATGGGTTTGCTCACCGCTTTGGTCAATGCGCACATGCCTGTGGGTAAACCACCTCTGATCACCGCAGCAAAAATTGCGGGGAAGATGGCACTGCTTGGTGCACCCATCATGGTTGTGCTGTTCATGCTTTTTCCACGGCTTGCACCTTTATGGGGTACACCTGGCGGACCTTTACAGGGAAAATCAGGTTTAAGTGCGAATATGCGGGTGGGAACGATTGCCAATTTAGCGCTAGATGACAGCATTGCGATGCGTATCAAGTTTGAAGGAAAACCGCCTGCTGGGAGAGATGTTTACATACGTGGCCCAGTACTCTCAAGCTTTGATGGACGAGAGTGGTTGCCTCTAAAAGACGGCAATCAAACAGCTAACTTGCGCGTAACTGGTCAGCCCATCAACTACGAAGTGACACTAGAGCCTAACAACAAACCGTGGTTATTTGTTGTCGATGCTGCCGCAGCAGCTCCCACATTACCAGGTTACGAACTGCGGATGACGTCAGATTTGCAATGGCTAACCAAGCGCCCCATCACTGAGCTGGTGCGCTACAAAGCACAAAGTTACACACAGTTCAGCTATGGACCAGAAAAACAAGAATTAAATTTGCAAAACTATGTTGAATTGCCTGCAGGCTATAACCCACGTACCCTGCAAATGGCAGCGGACATCAGACGTGATGCACGCTTCGCCGAAGCAGACGCGGCGAGTTTGACCAAAGAAGTGATGCAAAAGCTACGAGCGGGTGGCTACGAATACACCTTAGAACCTGGCTTGTATGGTGACAACACGGCAGATGAATTTTGGTTTGACCGCAAAGCCGGATTTTGCGAGCACATCGCCTCGGCTTTCGTGGTGTTGATGCGCGCTTTGGATGTGCCAGCGCGCATTGTTACCGGCTATCAAGGGGGTGAGTACAACGAAGTCGATGGCTATTGGGTTGTACGACAAAGTGATGCGCATGCTTGGGTTGAAGTGTGGCAGGCTGGAAATACCGTCAAGCCTGGAAGCTGGATTCGCGTAGATCCAACTTCAGCCGTGGCACCGCAGCGCATAGACTCACTACAACGCTTAGCGGCACCAAGCGGCGTGTTTGGCAGTGCGATAGCAAGCTTATGGAGCAACACCCTTGGCAGCAGTGGCTACAACCCATTATTACAACTGCGCGCTGTTTGGGACGCGGTGAATAACACGTGGAATCAAAAAATATTGAATTACACAGAAGCAAAGCAGTTGAGTTTGTTGAAAAATCTGGGTTTCTCATCGCCGAGCTGGACAGATTTAAGCTACGTTTTGATCGCCATCGTTGTTGCCGCCAGTTTGCTGGGAATCGCGTGGACGACTTGGGACAAAAGGCAGCATGACCCTTGGCTACGCTTATTTTCTTCGGTTCGCGTACGGTTGGAAAAAGCCGGATTAAAAAGTCAGGCCAGTATCCCCCCGAGAGCGCTTGCTCATATCGCCGTCAATCATTTTGGAGAATCAGCCAAACCTCTAGCAGGTTGGTTGATTCAGCTTGAAGAACTCCGCTACCGTGCGAATGTGCAAAACAAGGATATGACAGACTTGAAATCTAGGCTTAAAAGTATCGCTTGGCCTGTAAAATAGACGCAGTTCCGACAAAGAAGTGTCACATCACATCAAATAGCAGAAATTGCAACCATTCAAAATGCAACAAAAATTAATTTTTGCTATGTTATTCGCAGCTATTCAGGCAATGAATACGCCGGCTACAGCTCAGCATAGCATTAAAAAACAGTTACCTATCAAATCTTCCACGCAATACGAACTTTACGCCAACAGAGAAGACGCGATGCAAATGGCTGACGATATTGCAGAGCGGCGCGATTTAGACAAAACGTGGGTCAGAAACGCCATTGGCCAGGCTAGAAACATTGGGCAAATTTCTAGGCTCATGCAACCTGCCCCAAAAGGCACCGCTAAAAATTGGCGTATTTACCGTAGCCGGTTTATTGACCCAATTCGTATCAAAGCGGGTGTTAAATTTTGGCAAGACAATGCGGCCACCTTGGCAAAAGCCGAAAAAGAATATGGTGTTCCAGCTGAAATCATCGTCGGGATCATAGGTGTCGAAACCATTTATGGCCGCGACACTGGTAGTTATCGGGTGATGGATGCTTTGGCCACATTAACCTTTGATTTTCCAAGTTCGCACCCCCGCGCTGTAGAGCGTCAAGCTTTTTTCAAAAGTGAGTTAGAGAATTTTTTATCGCTCACCTCACGATCAGATATTGACCCCTTGTCACTGCGCGGAAGCTATGCAGGTGCAATGGGCTTGCCACAGTTTATGCCTAGTAGCTGGGTGAAGTATGCGATTGATTTTGACGAAGATGGCAAAGTCGATTTGTTCAACAGCCCTGCAGATGTAATTGGTTCGGTAGCTAACTATTTCAAAGCTTTCAAATGGCAACCGGGCATGCCAACGCACTACCCCGTTAACTTTGATGCTGCAAAATTAGACTTTAATGCTTTGATAGCACCCGATATTTTGCCAACATTCAGCGTTGCCAGCTTTACTGCAAAAGGTGCTGTTCTGAATGCTGCTGGCTCAGCACATGCTGGCCCACTAGCGCTGATCGAACTTCAAAACGGCGACCCTAGCATTGCTGGCAATACACCTAGCTATGTGGCAGGAACAGAGAATTTTTACGCCATCACCCGCTACAACTGGAGCAGCTATTACGCGATGTCCGTAATTGATTTAGGGCGTGAAGTTTCTCTGCAAATGGCCAAGTAACTCGAAAAGTCAAGTCATGGCACGCTGTGATGCCAATACCGCTTAGCAATTTCTCGCTGGCAACGCGCCTCTTTCGGCAATGAGCTAGACCACAGCATTGCGCCGCAATGGGCTGTATTTATCACTTTGATGTTGCGTTCGTTGTAGCGCTCTATGACAGGTGTTGCTGGATGTCCGAAACGATTCCTGTAGCCCGCTTGCACGACTGCAAACTGAGGTTGAACAGCGTCTAAGAATGCTGCGCTGGATGAGGTTTTGCTGCCATGGTGCGGTACCAATAAAAGCGTGCTTTTTAAAGTCTTCTGATCGGCAACCAGGCGCGCTTCCTGTAGCAGTTCAATGTCGCCAGCTAATAAAACACTTGCTCGTGGCGTACTGATTCGTAACACGCAGCTCATGGCGTTTGATTTTTGCTGCGATTCATAATCCGATGCAGAAGGATGAAGTACAGAAAAATCAACGCCATCCCATTGCCATGTCTGTCCTGCCTCGCAGCGCTGTACAGAGCGGAATTCTTGCAATTCGTGGGTGCTTTCTATCGAGCTGATGAAATTTGCTGTCGGGTGCATGCTCAACACGGACTTGATGCCACCAGAATGGTCACTGTCTCGGTGGCTGAGCATGACAGTATCAACGCTCTCATTGGTTTGACGAAGCAAAGGAACCAACACACGATGACCCGCATCGCTGTCAGTGGAATAGCGTGGTCCGCCGTCGTATACCAGCGTGCGCTTAGCCGTTCGTATGACCACCGCATTGCCTTGACCTACATCTGCAGCGATCATTTCAAATTGCCCGTCCGCTGGGCGTGGTGCTTGCCACAAAATGACCGGCAGCAGCATAGGGAGTCCTAGTAAGCGCAGTTGCCATGGCCAAGGTACAACCAACAAAATTCCCCCCAACATAGCGATAACACTCAGCAGTAGATGCGGCACAGCAACAGAAACTGTGGCAAATGGCAATGCTGCCAGCAAACCTAAAAATCGGCTGAGTGCATGAACGGCTAAACCCGCCACATCCCACATCGGTGAAAAGACTGTGCCTAGCATCGCCAAAGGCGTCACAACCAGCGTTACCCAAGGAATGGCCAAAGCATTCGCCACAAGCCCGACGATTGAAACTTGACCGAACAACAGCAGCGTCAACGGAGCAAGCACCAAAGTGATGATGAATTGCTCACGCCCACCTTGCCATAATTTCTTTAAAAACTTATTTTTTAAAATAACCAGTACACTTGGTTTGATTGAACTGGCAGCATCCAAACTTTCAGCACTACGCTGCTGCGTCATGTCTGTCGCAAACAGCACACCCACAGCCACAAAGCTCAACCAAAACCCGGCTTGTAATAAAGCCCAAGGATCAGCCACAAGCACAACAGCACAAGCCAGCATCCACACGGTTGGCCAAGGCCAGCGTTTGCCGAATAACCTGAGCAGGATAACCGTTGCCAACATCAAAATCGTTCGCTGAGACGGTACGCCCCAGCCACTGAATAGCGCATACCCAGCTGCCAGCAACAAGCCGCCCAGCAAAGCAGCGTTTGTAGCTGGGTAAGCCAAACACAAGCGCGTTGAACGCCTGTACAACGCACCCACTACCAACACCGCGCCCCAAGCAAACATGGTGATATGAAGGCCAGAAATACTCATCAAATGTGCAACGCCTGTGGCTCTAAAGATATCCCAATCTGCGCGATCAATCGACTGCTGATCACCCGTCACCAGTGCAGCAACAATACCAGCTTCACTTGAATGTTTGAAAGCATCTGAAGGTGACATGCGTACAAAAATTGCTTCGCGAACCTTGTATCGCAACTGTTCAATCGGATGCTGCCATGTCTGCATCAAGCGCACAGGTGAATCATCCTTCACACCGGTGCGCACATAGCCGGTCGCCTGTATGCCCTGCTCCCAAAGCCACAGCTCAAAATCAAATCCACCCGGATTACTGTTACCGTGCGGTGCTTTGAGCCGCACCGTCATTTTCCAGCGTTCACCTGGAAGAATTTGCATAGGCTTTCGTTGCAGCGCTGCTATGTTGAAAGCATTTCCCATATCACCGGCCGTTTCCATCGCACCAAAAACGCCACCGTACCAACTCAGTGAAATTTTAGGAGGTAGCACAACAACTTGTTTACTTTGAACTTGATCAGTGTTGGTCAGCAATTGTGCAGATTCAATATCTAGCTGAAACCGTGTTCCCATCTCGTTAATATGCGGCATGGCAGCAACAACACCGACGACTTCGATATCGCGCCCTTCATAAGCTGGTAACAACTGATGAGAGTCGTAGGCAACAGCACGCAAACCAGTCAAACCATAAGCTGCGCAGCCGCTGGCTAGTAGCATGCAAATGGGTAATAAGATGTGGGCAGATTGGCGATTTTTAAATGTATTTTTTGCTATATTATTAATAGCAATATAGGCAATAAATACGCTGGCTA
>JANPLX010000151.1:0-1669 GCA_031422495.1 Polaromonas sp.
TCTGCACCAACCAGGGGTCTTCCCAAAAAATTCTCGGCGATTAGACAGTGCGTTTTCTACGGCACGATGAAAAGCCCTAGGGGTTTTCATTTTGGCACTAAAACAAAATCAATCTGGCACTATTTTTCGAAATAGGCTTGCCTATCATTCGACTGGTTCACATGCGAATTTGCACGTGAGCCCATTTCAAACCCCAAACGTCGGCAACTTCTTTTACTGGATGCACACCATGAAACACCTGCTTAAATCACTTTTGATTGGCTCAGCTTTCACGCTCACTCTGCTTTCACAAGCCGTGGCTCAAACCAAAGTCGTGATTGGCCACTTTGGCGACCCGGCGCCCTACAAGGCAATCGTTGCCGACGGCACGCTTGAAAAAGCCACTGGCTGGACCATTGAGTGGCGCCAATTCGCTTCAGGCGCTGAGGTCAACGCGGCCATGGCCTCTGGCGGCATTGTGATCTCCGAGATTGGCTCGTCGCCCCTGTCAGCCGGCCTTAGCTCTGGCCTGGACTATCAGATGATTTCCGTGGGCAAGGTCATTGACAGTTCGGAGGCGTTGGTGACCCGAAATGGCTCGGGTGTTGACAAGCCCGCCGACCTGAAAGGCAAGCGGATTGCTGTGCCGATCGGATCCACAGCGCACTTCTCGCTGATGGGCGCATTGAAGATGTACAACTTGACAGAAAAAGACGTGACGGTCGTCGGCATGTCGCCAGCTGAAATTGCGGCTGCCTGGGCCCAAAACGCGATCGATGCAGCTTTCGTCTGGTATCCGGTTCAAGCCAAGATACGTGAAAACGGCGTGGTCATGACCACAGCGGGTACCGTTGCCAAAACTGGCTTTCCCACCTTCAATGGCTGGGTTGCCACTAACAAATTTGCCGCAGCCAACAGTGCTGGTTTGGTCAATTTTCTGAAAGCCATGAACGCCATCAATGGCGACTACAGCAAAAACAAAGCCGCATGGAACGCAGACTCTCCCAAAGTCAAGGCGGTTGCTACCAATGTCGGTATCACGCCAGCTGCTGTTGTGGCGGCATTGGACGGCGCCATCTACCCCGATGGTGAGATGAATATGTCGGCAGCCTGGATGGGCGGCGGTGCAGCCACCACCATCAAGTCCACCGCCGACTTCCTCAAGGGCGCTGGCCGTATCAGCGCCGCGGCTGACAGCTACACCAAGTTCGTCAATCCCGAGTTTGCCAAAGCGGCTGCTGGCAAATAACCTGCGTCTGCGTTTTCGGAACTGACCCGGCGTGTCCGGGCGGGTCAGTGCGCCACCAAAAACTCTGTTGAGGCTCACCATGACTGCACTTGCGATTAAAAACGCGTCGGTGTTTTACCCGGTTCCCGGTAAACCGCCGGTTCACGCACTTAAAAACATCAACCTTGAGATCCATGAGAAGGAGTTTGTGGTGGCACTGGGTGCATCAGGCTGCGGCAAATCAACCCTGCTGAACTTGATTGCCGGATTCATGGCGCCCAGTGAGGGCGAAATTTCTCTGAATGGTCGCGTCGTCACTGGCCCTGGTGCAGACCGCTCTGTGGTGTTTCAAAAGCACGCCTTGCTGCCCTGGTTAAACGTGTTGGACAACGTCGCCTTCGGCTTGAAAATTCAGGGTCATGACAAACCCAAACGCGAAAAAATCGCCCGGGAATTTATCAA
>JANPLX010000152.1:0-4274 GCA_031422495.1 Polaromonas sp.
CGGTTTAGCACTTGGCAAACCAGGTAATTTTGAACGTGCCACGATGCAATTGCTTCAAATGCGCGGCAAAACTGTGATTTTCCACACCGCTTTGGCTGTCGTTTGTCATGACTCGGGCTTTGTGGCGCAGGATTGTGCATCCGTTAATGTGGTGTTTCGTGATTTGTCTGATGCTGAAATTACAGCGTATTTGTTGGCTGAAACGCCCTATGACTGCGCTGGCAGCGCCAAAAGTGAAGGTTTGGGCATTGCACTACTGGCATCTATTGATAGCGACGACCCTACGGCCTTGGTTGGTTTGCCTTTGATTCGTACATGCAACATGTTGCGTGATGCTGGGGTGAAACTACTATGACTACTGCACCCAACGATAAGAACACCAAAGGAAAGCTTTACTTGGTACCTGCACCGCTAGACTTTGGGTGTGACACCCTGACGCCGCTAACCGATGTGTTACCCCTCGCTACCCTGCAAATCGCCTCCAAGCTGCAACACTGGGTCTGCGAAAATGCGAAATCCACCCGCGCCTACTTGAAGCGTGTCGATGCGCTTTGCCCGCTTTCGCAACCACTGCAATCTCTCAACATTCAAGAATTGCCCCGTGAAGTGCACAAAAAAGGAGATCACCCCGGTAGCGCGGGTGCAAGCTTTGATGCAAAGCCTTTGCTCGCTGCGGCTTTGAGCGGTTTTGATGTCGGCTTGGTCAGCGAGGCTGGCATGCCAGCGATTGCCGACCCTGGCTCGTCCGTCGTGCGGGCTGCGCATGATTTGGGCATCGATGTTGTGCCGCTGGTGGGCCCTATTTCGTTGATGTTGGCTTTGGCTGCGAGTGGCTTGGGTGGACAAAATTTTGCATTTGTGGGTTATTTGCCATCTGATAGCGCGTTGCTGGCCAAACGCATCAAAGAACTGGAGCAATTAGCACTGAAAACGGGGCAGACCCAGCTTTTTATCGAAACACCCTATCGAAATACTGCGTTATTGCAAACCTTGGTCGCTCAACTGCAAGCAAACACGCGTTTGGCGGTAAGCTCCGGCTTGACATTGTCAAATATGAGCTCAAAAAGCAACAAAATTAGTACATGGCGCCAAAAAAGTCATACTTTAGCAACAAATTTACCCTCAGTTTTTGGTATTGGGCTGTAACATTGCTTGCTTTTACAACCAAAAGTATACACAATTAACAACAACGTAACACTAAATACTCTTAGATACATAAGTGAGAGATGGCTAAAGTGACTTGTGACTTGTGACTTTAAACTAATGTTTTAAGCTGAAGTTTTTGCAATTTATACGAGGGCGTGGGGCATGAGCCACATCATCCGATTACTTTTATTACTAGCGCTTGGTGCCATGCAACCTAGCTTTGCTATGCAATTGGGCGCATCTAAAGGGTCCGCAGTTTTCGGCCGCCCTCTAGATTTAACTATTCCTGTGCGTTTTGACGCGCCGATTGAAGATCCATTCAATTGCTTTAGCGCCGAAGTTTTCCAAGCAGATACCAAATTTGATGCTGGTCGTGTCCGAGTAGATGTCACACCCGCATCCAACGGCTTAGACGCCATGGTTCGCATCCGCTCTAACACTGCAGTGATTGAGCCTTGGGCAAAAGTGATTTTGCGCAACAATTGCGGCGCCAAAGTGACGCGGCAATACGACTTTTTAACTGATTTTGTCGCCGACATGCCGGCCATCAATCCACAGACAGAATCAGTCGCTAACAATAATTTGCCCAGCACAAATACAGTGAGCAACTTATCAGCAAAACAAAGTGCACAAACTGCCACCATCAGCAATGCATTGCCGCTATTGCCTTCTGCGCCTGTGTCAAACTGGTCTGTAAAACGCGCTCCAGCAAGTAGTCAAGCAACGAATCAAACTTCGACTCAAGAACCCAGTAAACCACGACGCACAATCAACCCCAACGTCGTTGAACCAAAACCAACGGCATTCGCTGCTACACCTGCCAACCCGTTGGGTAAAGTTGCCCACTTGGGTCAGTCGCGCCTGAAAATGGAAACTTTTGAGTTGACTGACGAGCACCAAGTCTTGCTCAAACTCTCAACTGCATTGATTGCGCCTACAGGTATGCGCACACCCGAAGAAATCCAAGCCTTGGCGCAAGCTACGGCTGTGTGGCGCGCTATCAATGGTATGCCAGTGACATCTGCCGCGAGTGTGGCGCAGCCAGTGATAGCGCCTGCGTCACCAAGCGCTGACACAAGTGCCCTCGCGGCTGTTATAGCAAAACCGTCAACCATGATCAAAAACGGAAAGTACGAATTCAGCAACCCAATCGTTTATGGTTTGATGGGCCTGCTGGCCTTGACTTTAGCCTGTATTGCCTGGCTGTGGTTCCACGTACGCAGAGGCACACAACCGGGTTACGGCTGGTTAGAGGAAAAAGCGATGGTCGAAGCTCCTGTACAAACAGAGCCTGCCCCATTCATGCCCACTTCGTTTACCAACACTGCCTTTGTACCTGAAGCACAAGTTGATGAACTTGCGGAACTTGCCAACACAGAGTTTGAATTGCCGCCTGCAAAGCTGGCCGAAGCAGCATTTGATGCCAATCCTCTAGCAGTTCTGCTGTCAAACAAAGAATCAGCTACGTCGAATCGCAAAAAAACGCTTGACAAAATAAACGCAACTTCAAAAGCATCAAAAGAATTTTCTGCTGCCAACTCGCCTGAGAAATCACCAGCACATTTTGATGATTCGCGTTTTGACGAACGCCATTTAAACGCTCAAAGAATTGCAAGTCGACCTGTACATGACCGACCTATCACTTCACCGACCGAGCTGATAGATTTGGTGTTAGACACACCACCGAAGCTGCGCTCTGTGCCTAGCCCCGTGCCTGTGGTTGAAGTTGTCAAACAGGATTTGCCAGGAACACGATCGCTTGCTCAAAAACCAAACAAATCAGCTCATAAGACTTTACCAAAATTAGAAACTGAGACTGCAGCAGTGGCTAAAACTGAACCAAAAACAGAGCCCAAAGGCAATTTGATCGATTTTGACATCTTTGCCGGTCCGGCACCGATACCTAAGCCATCGCGCTTTGTCGGTTAATTGCTAGTTTAATTTCCAACTTAGTTTCTGGTTTAATTTCTAGCATCTTAAGCAAACACGCCAGCCGTGTCTTGCATGCGGCTAGACACCTCGCCTAAGTGGTGCAAAGTATCACCAAACGTCATCTCTAGCTGCGTTAAATGCTTGAAATAATGGCTGACAATGTATTCGTCTGTCACGCCAATACCGCCATGCAGCTGTACCGCTTGCTGCCCCACAGCACGCATAGAATTGCCCAATTGGTACTTGGCGCGTGCTATAGCTCTGCGGCGCTCTGCAGCAGGTGCATTGAGCTTGAGCGCGGCGTAATAGCTCATTGATCGCGCTAGTTCCAGCTGCATTTTCATGTCAGCCATGCGATGGCGCAGGGCTTGGAAGCTGCTCAACACGGCGTTGAACTGTTTACGCGTGTTCATGTATTCGGCAGTGATCGCCATGGTTTTATCCATGGCACCCACGGCTTCGGCACACGTGGCGGCGATGCCGATGTCAACGCCATGCTCAAGTGCTGTCAAACCGTCTAAAGTGACCAACTGAGCCGGCGCATTTACCAAAGTCAATTCTGCAGCACGGCCGCCGTTTTGCGTACCGTAGCCAGAAGTTGTCACACCGCTCGCGCTACGCTCAACCAAAAACATTGCCATCTTGCCGTCTAGCATCGCAGGCACTAAAAATGCATCCGCTTTATCACCGACTGATACTACGTTTTTAGTAGCAGTTAATGCATATAAAACGCCGACTTCAGTCGTTTTTGATGTTGTTTTATCGGCTTTGGCAACACATTTGTCTAAGTGATACCGTGCAGCGCGCTCTTGATACGCCAAGACGACCAAAGCTTCACCAGCGGCGATTTTGGGTAGCCAAGCAGCCTTTAATTCTGCTGGTGCGTAGCCTGACAACACGCCGCTGCAAATCAAGGTTTGCGCAAAAGGCTCAAGCACAATGCCGCGCCCCAGCTCTTCCATCACTACCATGCCTTCAACGGGGCCCATGCCCAAGCCGCCATCAGCCTCAGAAATATACAAACCGCCCAGCCCTAGTTCCGCAATTTCATTGAGCGCGTCTTGCGAAAAGCCACCGCTTTTTTCAATGTTTTGACGGCGCTCGAAGGTATACGCTTTGTCCACCCATTTGCGTACAGCGTCGCGCAGCTGGTCTTGGTCTTCTGTGAAATCAAAATTCATGATATTTTTTCCAAT
>JANPLX010000153.1:0-19956 GCA_031422495.1 Polaromonas sp.
TTCGCTATTAATTAAATAGCAACATAAGCAATAAATACGTTGATCACAGAAGAATATATCTAATTTTTAGAGGTAAATTTACTTTTAAAAAAATTAGCAAACTATTCAACTCAAATCTCATAACTTTGAGACAGTGATTAATTTTTTTGAATGGGTCTATGTGATAGCAGTTATTTACGAAACCTATGGCTCACCTGATGTTCTTCAGTTTAAAGAGGTGGAGAAACCCGCGCCTAAGAACGATCAGGTACTGATAAAGATTCTTACAACAACGGTTACTTCCGCGGATTGGCGTGTACGCAGTCTCGACGTTCCTACTGGATTTAAGCTCATGATGAGGTTAGTGTTTGGATTCTCTAGGCCCAAGCAAGCCGTATTAGGATCTGAGCTAGCAGGGGTGATCGATTCAATTGGCAGCGCAGTCACTAAATTTAAAGTTGGCGATGCCGTGTTTGCGTTTTCCGGTGCCAAAATGGGCTGTCATACTCAATACAAATGCATGGCGCAAGACGGTGCAATCGCTTTCAAACCAGACAATCTGAGCTACCAAGAAGCAGCAGCAATCTCGTTTGGCGGAACAACCGCGTTAGATTTTTTCAAACGAGCCAAATTGCGAAGCGGTGAAAGCGTGCTTATCAACGGTGCTTCTGGTGCGGTGGGCACAGCTGCTGTACAACTTGCCAAGCACTTTGGCGCAGACGTGACTGCAGTTTGCAGCACCTCAAACTTAGATTTGGTCAAATCATTAGGTGCAGATCATGTCATCGACTACACCAAATCGGATTTCACACAGAACGGTAAAACCTATGATGTCATTATGGATACCGCTGGCACGGCCCCTTTTGACCGTAGCAAAGTCTCGTTAAAACCCAAAGGACGCCTTCTTTTGGTGTTAGCTGGGTTGCCTGACATGCTGCAATCGCTGTGGGTGTCGTTGACGAGCAATATAAAAGTGATTGCAGGACCCGCTTTTGGAAAAGCAGAAGATTTGCGTTTTCTAGCTGAGTTGGCTGTTGCGGGCAAATTCAAACCTGTGATCGACAGAAGCTATCCGTTAGATCAAATCGTTGACGCGCATCACTATGTTGATACCGGTAGGAAGAAGGGGAATGTAGTCATAATAATGAAGCATTCATAAAGTTAAAGAAGCTTTTTTGAGACTAGATTTTAAAAATATTCAGCAAGAGTAAGCGTATTAGGAGTAAGAAGCAATGCAGACTCACATCATATTTTGGCCAGTTTTGGCGCAGATATTCCTTATTTTAACAATGTACATCTTGCTAGGCTACAGGAAAGCGAAAGCAGTAAAGACTGGCGGCGTCAATCTTAAAGCCACGGCTTTAGACAACAAAGCTTGGCCAGACTCGGTTTTGAAAGTGTCAAACAATATAGACAATCAGTTTGAAATTCCGATTGTGTTTTTTGTGCTGTGCTTGCTTTTTAATACCATTGGAAAGGTTGATGCCGTGGTACTTGGACTGGCTTGGGCGTATGTTATCAGCCGCTATGTGCATGCTTACGTTCACGTGGGTTCAAACTATGTACCACTGCGTATGCGTATTTTCGCTTTTGGGTGTTTGGTCTTGCTTGCGATGGCTTTGATTGCAGCATGGAGGCTTTTTTAACGTGAAACTCGGCGAATTCTATGATGTTATGCAGACTTTCTCTACCGTGGAGACGGTTGATGACATTACCAAGCTTTGCAAAACGCACAGCAAAGATTTAGGTTTTGATAATTTCATTTATGCCCTGCGTGTACCGACGTATTTTTCAGACTCAAAACTAGTCCTGATAGATGGCTATCCCCCGACATGGGTGGACTATTATTTTGAACAAACTTACCAAGCAGTCGACCCTGTGATGGCTTATTGCACTAAGCATATTGTGCCTATTCAATGGCAAGATTTGAAACCCGTGAGCGAAGGTCTGGGCAAACGCATGATGGATGAAGCTTCCGATTTTGGTTTGAAATCAGGCATCACTATGCCGGTTCATAGCCCGCGTGGTGAGATGGGCGTTTTGAGCTTGACAGTCAACCAGTCGACCAAATCTTCTCAGGACATTACGCAAAATGCGCTTCCTTACATTCAAATATTCGCAGGCTATCTGCACGAAGCGGTACGCCGTGTGTTCGCTTTGGTCGAAGACCCCGAAGCGCCCAAACTAACCAGTCGCGAGCAAGAGTGTTTGCGCTGGGTGGCTGATGGCAAAACCTCGTGGGAAATTGCGCACATGCTGAACGTGACAGAACGGACGGTGAACTTTCATTTGAACAACGTCATGAGTAAATTAGACGTTTGCAGCCGCCAGCATGCAGTAGGGAAGGCTGCTTTTCAGGGATTGATTCATCCAAGTCCGTTTTAGTGATCTTTGGCAGGTATAACAACAGTGTCCTGTCAAATCTGACAGTTGAATAGCCGGCAGCGGATAGGCAGAATTTGCTACGAAACTTAATATTTATGTTTCACGCAAATTTCATTCATTTATCAAAGGCCTCCATGCTAATTATTTCTAATATTCGCTCTGTTAACAATCGCTATGTATTAGCTCCTACAATTCTATTTTCTCTGATACTTTCAGGATGCGCAACAAACTCCAACAATGCCTCACAAGCGAGTAGTACTAGCACCAGTGCTGAGACGAAAACATCGAGCATCGATACTTCTCAAGCGCAAAAAAAGATATCTATGGCGATTGGGCAAGAAATCGGAGAGTTTACTATTACAAGTCAAATGAAAGTAGATGCTCCCGCTGGCTATGATGGTACGCAATATTCGGTTAAAACTAATACTGGAAAATTGTATAAATGCGAAATTTTGGAAATGTCCGGTTTTGGCAAAGTAATGAGCTGGGGTATGGGGACTGGAGCCAGCGCAATGTGTACGGATTTCACAAAAGGATCTGCTGACGCGGGTAAGACGAATAAGGCGAGTTGCAATGCCTTGCTAAAAGCTGCAGGGCGCTGTTAAATCAAAATCGGTTTATAAATCATCGGTAAATCAAAAAAGATGTTGTACCAAAATTTCAGTCGCCTGTTTCGGCAAGCCAAAACGAGCAGGGTAGTCGCGTTACCCAATGTATTGGCAGTAACTTTGATGTTGTGCGCTTGCGGCTCAAGTCAAAGTGATGATGTTGTCTGCACCACAGAGGCTCGCGCTTCAGTTGTTTTAACGGTAATTGATGCTCAGAACAACAAACTCCCTGACGTCTCGGTAAGCTACAGCATCGACAAAGCAAGTCCCAAAACTCAGATATGCGCTTCTGAAGGTGAATGTATCCTTGAATACGAAGTTCCAGGCGAGTTTTCAATCACGGCTTCCAAAGTTGGATATTTGCCTGCATCAGCAACGGTCAAAGTGACTCGATCATCGTGTCATGTGAATACCGAGCGTGTATTATTGACACTTAATTCAACTGAGTAAAGTTTTTTTAAGTAATTTTGCTATATTAATAATAGCTATTTAGGCAATAAATACGCCGTCTATCAAGTAAATCATAGTCAGTGTGCATGTGAATGGTGCGCGTCTGGCACGTGTGGGTGGGTATGCTGCGTGGGTTCATGCCGATGCGGGTGGCTATGGGGGCCGCAGGGCAAGACATCATGGGTATGCTGGTGGTGTCCGTCAGTGACTTTGGCGTCATGGCTGTGGGCATGTTCATGCTCTAAAGCCTCATGCATATGCGTGTGGCCGTGCTTTTCTATCAGATGTAAGGCTACGCCAGCCAGCATCAACAGGCCCGCAGCCAGCATGATCCAACCCATAGAGCGGTCGCCAAATGCAAATGCCCCCATCGCGCCAATAAACGGTGCAAAAGCAAACACCGAACCTGTGCGTGCTGCGCCAAAAGCACGTTGTGCCAAGAGGTAAAAGCGCAAACTCAGGCCATAACCGACAGCGCCCACCGTTAAAAGCGCCAAAGCTGCGTACAAACCGGGCACAGGTTCGCCAAACTGCGCCGCCAGCAGGGTTGAGACGCTTGCGCCCAGTGCAGATTTGACAATCACGACTTGGGCAGGGTCACGATCTGCCACACCGCGCGACAGGGTGTTGTCCAGCCCCCACGCAGCCGTGGCTGCCAGCACGGCCAATAAACCCAGCAACTGTGCATTACCCGCTAAGCCCTGGTCTGCCACCAGCACAATGCCACCCGCCAGCAAGAGCAGCATAGCCGTGGCAACGCGTTTGTCCATACTTTCGCCATACAAACGCCAAGCCAGGACGACGGTGAAAAGCGCCTCTAAAGTCAGCATCAGGGATGCGCTGGCACCACTGGTGCGCTGCAAGCCCCACGCCAGTGCGACAGGGCCGATGACCGCACCGAAACCCGCCATGGCGAGCAGTCTGGGTAAGTCACTGCGTTTTAATTTTGCTTCTAATTCAACAGGTTGCCGCATCCACAGCGCCACAAAGGCAGCACCTGCATACAGTAGTGCAGCGGTAGAAAATGCCCCCAAACCTTGACCAAAACGCTGTACCAGTGGCGTGCTCAAGCCGAACAGTACCGCGGCTAAAAGCGCCAATGCACCACCCCGTAAAGCTGGGCGGTTGAAGTTATTGAGCAAGTTAGGGATCTCTGTCATAGTTTATTTACCCGAATGGTTTGCAGCGATAAAGTTGCCAGAAACCGTGAAGAACATGTACAAAGTTTCTTTTGTCTTGTCTTGTGCAGCTGCATCTTTGAAGCTTACTTTCCATTCTTTGCCTTTTTGACCATCAACCAAGGCTATTTGGTCATGCTTGATGGTTTGCCAAGAAGCGGTCAATTTGCCGCTTTTGACCAGAGCATCTCTGCGTTGATTAGCGCAACCAATCACGGTACTTTCAACCGCTGGCTTTGAGCCGTGAAAGTGGCAGTTGCTGTCTTCGCTCGCAAAAGCAGCAGGTGTCATAGCGAAAGTGGTAACGAATGTGGCGATAGTGAATAAATGTTTCATGGTTTTTCCTAAAAAGTTAAATTAAATCAAAGAGTTATCGTAATATAAACAAGAGTCATCAAAGTTTGTCTCGATCAGTTTGTATGGATTTTTCAACATCCATGTCTTGATGCAAGTGCAGATGCTCCAGCGCAGGGAAGCGAAAGCTATTGGGGTCGGAGTCATGTAAGTAACCGTGTAACTGCATAAGCAGCAGCAAGACGCCAGCATAAACCAGTGCTAAATTTGCCGCAATGCTAAAGCGTTTGAAAGAAGGTCGATTCCGCCAAAACGCGAGCAAACCAACCATCACGGTCAGCGCTGCAATTTGGCCGATTTCGACACCCAAGTTAAAACTCAAGATGCGTAGCAAAATGCTGGTGTTGTCGTCTCCCAAAGGCAGTTGTTGCAGGCGTGTTGATAAGCCAAAACCGTGCAACAAGCCAAAGCCAAACACAGCCCATAGCAAATTTGGCGACTTCATATCAAAGTACTTCTGAAAACCACCGTTATTGTCAAAGCCTTTGTAAATCACGCTGATGGCGATGACGGCGTCAACTAAATAGTAGTTCCAGGTTATTTTGAAAAAAGTAGCCAAAATCAAGGTGATGCAGTGCCCGATGGTGAAAACGGTCACAAATTTGGCAACGTCTTTGAAGCTGGTCAAGAAGAAGACCACCCCAAAAAGAAACAGCAAATGATCGTAACCCGTCAACATGTGGCTCGCTCCCAAGCCGATGTACCTGAGATAACCGCCAGAAAGCATGCTCAGACGGTCAGCCTCAGAAATACCGTGCGCAAAAGCCAGTAAAGGAAAACAGCTAGCGAACAGGATTAAAAAACGAAGTAATGGTTTGTTTTTAAGCATAAATAATGAATTGAAAACGGATTGGAAATTTGGAAATGCGAACGCGCAAGCTGCTAAGCAGCATGACGAAAGCAAACCAAATAGAAATAAGTCAGCCGTCTGTGAATACGGCTGACGCAGACTTTAAGACTGAAGACGCGGGGGGCGAAGCAGCCCCTCTAAAGTCGGTGAAGATCGTGTTGCGCTCAGTGTTGCAACAAAGGCCTGAGGAGCTGCTAATGACAAAGCGAGTGTGATTGACGATAGCACCCCAAGTGTACTGATGCCACTATCTGCATGTTGGTGGTGCAAGCCTTCTGATGTGTCTTCAGTGTGGGCGGATGCATCATCGTGGTGGTGATGCGTTGCCTCTAGGGTGTGCATGACGCTGTTATCAATGCTTGCAGCTATTTTTTCTATGGAAAACGGACTCAACATAGCCATGCTTTGCCAAACAATGGCAAATATCAAAAATAGACTGCGCAGAGTGCGATTCATGGAGGTAGATTGTATGGGAAAAGTCTCACATTACTTTAGCAATACTTGCGCAAACGTAGTCGATATTTTTACTGTTCAGTGCTGCCACACACATGCGGCCGCTGTCGGTGCCGTAAACGCCGAATTCGTTACGCAGGCGCACCATTTGGTCTTTGCTCAAGCCGCTGTAGCTGAACATGCCGATTTGGGTGGTGATGAAGCTCATGTCGGCCTTCACACCTGCTGCTTTGAGTTTTTCAACAAACGCACTGCGCATAGCTTTGATGCGAACGCGCATTTCTGCAAGCTCGGTTTCCCACATCGCGCGCAAATCTGGCGTGTTCAGCACATTGGCGCAGACGGTGGCGCCGTGGGTGGGTGGGTTGCTGTAGTTGGTGCGGATAGCGATTTTCAGCTGGCTGAGCACGCGGTCGCATTCTTCTTTGCTGGAACAAGCGACGGACAAAGCACCGACGCGCTCGCCATACAAACTGAAGCTCTTCGAGAAGCTGGTCGAGACGAAGAAGTTGAGCCCCGCAGCGACAAATTTGCCAATCACTGCGCCGTCTTCTTGAATGCCGTAGCCAAAGCCTTGGTAAGCCATGTCTAAAAACGCGACCAAATTGTTTGCTTTCACGACGGCGACCACTTGATCCCAATCAGCAGCGGTGATGTCGTAACCCGTTGGGTTATGGCAGCAGGCGTGCAGCACGACGATGCTGTTGGGCGCAGCCGCTTTGAGCGATGCCAGCATGGCGGGAAAGTTGACCGTACGGGTGGCAGCGTCGTAATATGCGTAGTTGTCTACTGTGAAACCTGCGTTGGTGAACAGTGCGCGGTGGTTTTCCCAGCTTGGGTCGCTGATAAGCACTTTGCTATCTGGGTAGAGTTTTTTCAAGAAATCAGCACCAATTTTCAGCGCGCCCGTGCCGCCAATGCCTTGCACGGTGGCGACGCGGCCTTCTTTGACGATGGCGGAATCTGCCCCGAAAACCAAGCCTTTGACAGCCGTGTCATACGCGGCGATACCGTCAATTGGCAAATAACCGCGTGGCTTTGGTGCAGCGGCCATGGCAGCTTCGGCGGTTTGCACGCATTTGAGCAAAGGGAGTTTGCCAGAATCGTCAAAGTACACGCCAACGCCCAAGTTGACTTTGGCAGGGTTGGTGTCGGCGTTAAATTGCTCGTTCAAACCCAAAATAGGGTCGCGTGGGGCCATTTCGACGGTGCTGAACATGGAAGCAGATGACATGAAAAATCCTAAAAGTGGTCTAAACGTGATTCAAAATGAGATGCAAAAACGATATGTTTACGGGGAAACCCTAGGATTTTAGCAGGGCTACCAAGGCTTTTGTCATCTCGGCAGCGCCAATTTCAAGGCAACCGGATGCGTTTTGCCCAGACCATAAGGGTGAAAAGTCGCCACTGCCTAAAGATTCCGCTTTCGCGCGCAATGGCGCAATGGCGCCAGTGGCAAGCGGAAACGCGGGAGCTTTGTCGGACAAAGGCCCCAATTCCCGCATGAGGCGGTTGACGATCCCACGGGCTGGGCGGCCGGTGAAAAGGTTGGTCAGCGCCGTATGGTGCGCTGATGGGCTTTGAGAGACTGATTTTTTAAGGGCAGCACGGTGTATCGTGCTGGTTGTCGCCTCGTCACACAACAAATACGCCGTGCCAACTTGCACTGCAGCAGCACCCAGCGCAAAAGCCGCTGCCGCGCCCTGTGCGTCGGCAATGCCACCCGCTGCTATAACCGGAATTTTCACCGCTTGCACGATTTGCGGGAGCAGGGCGAAGGTACCAAGTTGCTTGTTTAAGTCGTGATCAAGAAAATGCCCACGGTGCCCGCCAGCTTCTAAACCTTGTGCAATCACCGCATCCGCACCTTGCGCCTCTAGCCAAACAGCTTCTTCCACGGTTGTAGCCGAGCTGATGATTTTACAGCCCCAGTTTTGCCAAGATTTGACCCGCGTTAGCAAATCTGCAGCGGGTAAGCCAAAGTGAAAACTCACCACCGCTGGCTTGAAAGCTTCAAGCACGTCGGCAGCTTCGTGCGTGAAGGGTGCTCTACCTGGCCCGGTGGGAATACTGTTTTTGTCTAAACCCAGTTCGTCGTAAAACGGCTTCAACGTTGCACGCCACGTTTGTTCACGCGCATCGTCAAACATGGTGGGCGTATGACAGAAAAAATTGACGTTGTAAGGCTGGTTGGTTTTAGCGCTGAGTTGATCTAATTCACTGCGCAAAGTATCCAAACTCAGCATCGCCGCTGGCAGTGAGCCCATACCGCCCGCATTGCTTACCGCTACAGCCAAACGGTGGTCTTGCACGCCCGCCATGGGCGCTTGAATGATGGGTAGTTGGGTTCGGAAAAAAGTGCAAAAACGCTGTTGTGCTGAATTCATGGTCTAATTTTAATGAATTCCAACGGTTTATAACCATGCTCCTACAACCATAGCATTGTTCTCATGCACTCAACAACGCTGCTAGGGCAACCTCATGTAACTTGCAGACAAATAATGTTTCTCAGGTAAGAAAATTCGGTATGGCGTAAGTGAATGGTGGCTGAGGTAAAACTAGGTAAATACCCTTGATTGATTCGCTTTGCAGCGGTGAAATAGAGTTCCTTTCAACTTGAACTGGAGTTCACACATGACTAGTAAGAAACTAAACTTTCAATCATTTGCAGGCAAGGCAATTAAATCTGGCTCAGCTACAACAGCTGTTGCACTCACCATTTTGTTAACTACGGCCTCCGTCTGGGCGCAATCGACCGCACCTGCCATGGAAGGCACACCGGCAGGAACAGCGCCTATGTCTGCCAAAGACTTGATGGCTGCCTTCACGAAAGCTGATGCCAACAAAGACGGCAAACTGACCAAAACTGAAGCTGAAGGCGTACCTGGCTTGGTTTCAAAATTTGAAGTGATTGACGCCGATGGCGACAAGATGGTTTCAAAAGCTGAGTTTGAGAAAGCAATTCAGTAAAACTACCCCATATCGCCATGCTGCGATATGCTAGCTATTTTGGCTACCTATCATGCAAAAAAGCCTGTTTACTTCCCAGTAAGCAGGCTTTTTTCTGGTTTCTTAGAGATGGTTAACTCAATTGTTATACAAACCCGTTTTTGTCTTGACGTTGGATTCGCTCATTGAGAAACGCTGTACCACGTTGGCGCGATCAAACAAAATCACCAGTTCTTTTTTCGTGCCGCTAGCACTGCTGCCTAGCCAATTCAAAATAGGCACGTAGTTGATGGCGTCTGAGGTCACGTTGTTAAATTCGTAGGTCGAAATCTCCAGGCCACCATCGGTGAACGACGTTTTCAATGGCGAGCCCAACATGGTCCGCACCTCAGTTTTGGTGGTTTTGCCTTCGGTTAATTTGGTGCCAATAGACACTTCCGTCTCTTTGCGCAATGATTCATTGCCTTTGCTGGCACAGCCGACCAAAGTGAGTGCAGCAAGACAGATGGCAGTTGGCAAAAGAGATGGTTTCATGACGGGTTCCAAATTTCGAGTAGCAGGCGTTTTAGATGCGCATTTTGATTCTAAGGTCAAGCATTCTCTCTGTGCTCGTTCTATGCTTTTTGTTACGCAGATTTAGCACTAAGTTAATACAAAATCAGTCATACATCAGTTCGTTTTTGCAACAAACTGCTTGGGATCATAGAAAAACTGCTCTTCTGCAATGTGTTCGCCTTCCCAGCGCTGGTAGGCCAACTCTTCAATGCGCCGCACAGATCCGTCATTGCCGGTGAACTTAAAAATCCAGCGAATCACCACATGGTCTTCATGGTGAAATACTGGACGCACGCACTCTGATTCAACCGACGCCACCCTTGCTAACGTAGCAGCTTCATGCGCTATCAGAGTGTCTTTACCAACGCGCGGTGGTTCGTTGTTCTCCTGCATAGAAGCGTTTTCGGTATAAAACTCCTTAATTGCTTCGACGTGTTTGTTGTGCTCGACGCAGGCGATGAATTTCTCTAAAGTAACAAGTAAAGGCATGTCAATCTCCTTTTCGGTTAAAAATGTATTTAGCCATCGTATTTATTGTCCATATTACTACTAATTTAATAGCAAAACTGGATTTTCTTTGTATAAAACCGGCATCAATTCTTTGAATTTTTCTAACTTAGGCAAATCAAATTGCGCGATGTAAGCATTGTTTGGGTAGCGCGTTGCATAGTTTTGATGCACCGCTTCAGCGCGGTAAAACCCCGAATCAGCCAACGGTGTGAGCACTGTAGCGATCGGCTTGGTGAAAACTGCCAACCCATCTACCTGCGTGATGTAGCGCTCAGTCAGCCGCTTTTGGTAGTCGTTGGTGTAAAACACGGCTGATCGGTACTGTGGCCCTTCATCGGGATATTGGGCATTGCGCTGGGTGGGGTCATGTGCCACGCTGAAATAGACCTGCAGCAACTCCTCATAACTGACTTGTTTGGGGTCAAACCGTACCTGCACCGCTTCGGCATGGCCTGAAGAGCCGGTGCTCACCATGCTGTAAATCGCGTCTTTTTCTTTGCCGCCAGCATAGCCAGACGTCGCACTGATCACGCCTTTGGTGTGCTGAAACACCTTTTGTACACCCCAAAAGCAGCCACCGGCGAAGACGGCCATATCGGTCTCAACTTGCGGTGCTTGCAAACCTGCTTTAACCATGTCCGACGGGGCCGGCAGCGCGGCTGTGAGCACTTGTGGCGTGTATTTGTTGCTTAAATAAGTCGCCAAGCCCGCGCTGGCTAAGAGAAACAAGCTCAGCGCAATCGCGTCAAACTTGGAAAGAAATTTGGGTATACGGAAGTTCATTTACCCATTGAGCCGCGTCGCGTCGAATAAGTTCAAAGGTTCTACATATTCGGCTAACTCATTGACACGGCTGGCAAACGCCACGCTTTCTGGCACCTTGAAATGCGCCTTCAGCAAGGCCATGTTGTCCCATTCTTCTAAAAACACCAAACGATTTGGATTTTCCGCATCCACATGCACCGAATGCAACATGCAACCCGCTTCAAGCCGCGAGCGAGATACATGCGCCAAACTGAGTTCCAATGCGGTTTCGATTTGTCCTTCTTTGGCGATAAAGCTTCCGGTGACGATGATCATTTTTTAAAATTCCTTACAAGCCATCTTACATCCAAGCTCACTTAACTCAAGATTACGCTATAAGCATGACGCATTCTTTGCTGCTATTCATCCGCGTCGCAAGGTAAGATACTTTGCATGTATCGTTCGAATTCTAGTACTTTGTCCAAACTAAGCTGGCTGTTGCCAGGCTTGGTGACATCTGTTTTGGGTGTCGTGGTCATAGCCAACCAAGCCATAGAGCGGCATCGCGCTTTGTTTGAAACCGATGCCCGCATTGTCCATCGGCTGCTCAGCCAGCAAGTCGTTCAACATGATGCGATTCTTGCCACGCTCGCACTTTTGCAACCCGGCCAACCTGGCCAACCCGGCTTAGAAACGGCAGGTGAAGCTGCGCCAGAGCAACGCTTGACGGCGCTGTATCCACATATATTGGCTGTTCAACGGCGTGACAGAGGTGCTAGATGGCCGGATGCAGCGTTGGCGCAAGCTGAAGCCATGTCGCGTCAATCGCGTCGTGTCGCTTTAGCAAATGTGGATATCAAATCAGGGCGATATCGGCTCGCTTTAGCGGCAGATCCCATGTCTTATGCGCTGACTATTGACATGCGTAGCATGGTGCCGTGGAACGATTGGCCGATGAAATCAGACACGAGTCCAGTGCGCGTCGTTCTAGAGCATGAAGGCAAGTCGTTTGAACTTCAACGCGGTAATGCCGCGCCTGTTGACGGACAACGTGGCTGGAAGTTTTATTTTCGCAAGCATTTAGCTGCAGATAGCCAACCATTTGACGTGGTGGCTAGCCAAACTTTTGGCTGGAACCAGCTGCCATGGTTGCTGATGTTGCTGTGGGCTATCGCGGTCGCTGCTGTGCTTTACGCTATTGAGCTGTTGCTGCGGCAGCGTGCAGCACGTCGTCGTGCTGAAGAGCTGCTTCGTTTGGGGCAAGTTGCAAGGTTGAACACTTTGGGCGAGTTGGCCGCAGGTGTTGCCCACGAGTTAAATCAGCCGCTAACAGCGATACTCGCCAACACCCAGGCCGCCCAGCGCATGCTTGCCGATGACCCACCTGAGATGGCGACTGCACGGCTTGCCATGATGCAGGCTGCCGCGCAAGCACTTCGAGCTTCTGAAGTCGTTGGGCGCTTACGCCGTGTGGTTGAACAGCCCGAATCTAACACCTCGTCACAAGCGGTTAACTTGGGCGAAGCGCTGCGCCGTGCTTTGTATTTGATAGAGCCGGAATGCCAACGCCGGGATGTAGCTTTGCAAATTCAAACGGATGGTGCTGTCATAGTGCAGGCTGATCCAGTTGCTTTAGACCAAATCATGCACAACCTGTTGATGAACGCTTTGCAAGCTTTGGAGAAATCAGACAAACTACCTCGAACCTTGCGCGTTGCGGTTGCAAACCGAGAGAACAAGGGCGAGTTGCTGGTTGCAGACAATGGCTTTGGCATTCCAGTAGACGTGTTGCCGCATCTGTTTGAGCCCTTCTTTTCAACGCGCGAAGGTGGCCTAGGTTTGGGTTTGACTTTGTGTGAAACCTTGGCGAATGGCATGGGCGGGCAGCTCAGTGTCTGCAATCAAGTTGACGGTGGTGCTGCGTTTACTTTGACCTTGCCTTTGGTGAAAGCTTAGCCATGAACAACCAAGCAGCCACGCTGTCACCCACGATTCACCTGATCGACGACGATGCAGCTGTACGTGAGGGTTTGGCGCTGTTGATAGGCACCGTTGGCTTACGGGTGCAAACTTGGGGCGACCCAGTGGCATTTTTAGACCAATTTGACCGTGAAGCCATTGGTGCTATCGTGTTGGATGTCCGCATGCCTGGTATCAGCGGCTTGGCGGTGCTGGACGATTTGGTGAAGCAGGGCGTAGACCAACCTGTGATCATGCTCACAGGGCATGGCACGGTAAACATGTGCCGACGCGCTTTCAAAGCGGGCGCGGCTGAGTTTTTGGAGAAGCCGGTGAATGATGAGGCACTGCTCGAAGCGCTGCAAAACGCGGTTCGCCAGCACGTGCGCTCCCGCCAAACCCACCGTGCCGACCGCGCTGCGCGTGAACGCTTTGCGCAGCTGTCTGAGCGCGAGCGCGAGGTGCTGGGCTTGATCGTTTCAGGGTTGACCAACAAAGAAATTGGACGTGCGCTCGATCTTTCGCCCCGCACTGTCGAAACACATCGAGCCAACCTGTTTGCCAAGCTGCAGGCTGAATCACTGGCGCAGCTGATCCGCCAGTACGCCACGCTGGTGGACGAAGACAGCGCGGCTTAGTTTTTTCGCCTCAATACCGCCTCTCCGTATAACTACGGAGTAATCTGGTGTTTTAAGCGTAGCAGCACGAATAGCGCAAACAACTTAGATTTTTTAAAGTTCTCCCACGGTTGATCGAACCGTTTAATCTTATCGGAGAACCCCATGACATCCCTATTCAAAGTCGCCACCATTGTTTTGTCACTCACAGCTGCTGCTGCCAATGCGCAAGCGGTTCGTACAGAAAAAAACATGTCTTTAGAACTGGCCAACCAAATTGCCAGCGCCACCCTCGCATCCTGCAGTGCTGGCGGCTACAACGTCGCTGTCGCCGTGGTTGACCGCGCTGGCACATTGCGCGCGTTCCAACGTGCTGACAACGCTGGCCCACACACCATTGGTGCGGCACAAGGCAAGGCATTTACCTCAGCATCTGCGAAGAACAACACAGGCGCAATGCTTGAAAACGTGCAGAAAAACCCAGGCGCAGCCACCCTTGTTAACATTCCTGGATTCTTGGTCTTGGGTGGTGGTGTACCCGTTAAGGTCGGCAATGACGTGATAGGCGCCGTCGGCGTGGGGGGTGCACCAGGCGGCCATTTGGACGAGGCCTGTGCAGTTGCTGGTATCGACAAAGTCAAAGAATTGTTGAAATAATACAGCCATGAAACCAACTACACACCATTTCTTGCGCCAGTTCGCTCTAGCTTTGGGCTTAGTTGGCGCGTTCACACCTTTGTTGTCGACGCCAGCCTTTGCCCAAGTCGCCCCCAGCGCTGCTGAAGCCGCCAAATACACGGGCCTGCATGCTGCCGCCCAGCGCGGCGATGTGGCGCAGATTCAGCGTTTGGGCACGACCGCTGCAAGCGTCAACGCCACCGACAGCTACGGCCGCACACCCCTGCATGTCGCAGCCTTTGCGAAACAGCGCGAGGCCATCCGCGCCTTGGTCAAAGCGGGCGCAGACTTGAACAAGCTGGAAAACGACCGCTACGATGCCGTTACCATTGCCTCTGTGGCTGATGATGAGGAAACCCTGCGCGTGTTGCTGCAGCTGGGTGCCAGCGCCAAGCTAACCACCAGCCGCTATGACGGCACAGCCTTGATTGCTGCCGCGCATTTAGGGCATGACGGCGTGGTACGACAGCTCATTAAAGCCGGTGCGCCGCTGGACCATGTGAACAACCTGCACTGGACGGCCGCCATAGAAGCCGTCGTTTTGGGCAACGGCGGCAACCGACACCAAGCGAGTTTGAAAGCCTTGATAGACGCCGGTGCCAACCTGAAACTGACCGATCGCCAAGGTCAAACCCCGCTGCAACTCGCCCGCACGCGCGGATTCAGCGAGATGGTAGCCATGCTGGAAAAGGCTGATAAAAAGTAATTTAAAGCCAATTCAAAGCTACTTTAATGACTAGAATATGTAAAAATACGCCTCTGGTCGGCGTATTTATTACCTAATAGGCTATTAAAAGTATAGTATTTAAGATTAATGCTGGGCTAAAAATTACTTGCTTTTAGCCGTGCTTCGATACTTCATCAGCGCCGTTGTAAACCACGGCCCGCTGGGCTGCACCACGTTGTCTGCGCACCTGATCTGGTAGGCTTTGTTGCTGAAACTGCTTTCAGTCGCCGCCCGATCAATGAACTTTTCAGTGGATGGAACAAGGTTCAAATTCTGCAAATATTTGTACTTGGTGTGTAAATGTGTCGCTGCTTCTTTGGCGTCATGCCACGAGCCATTGCGGTTGAATTGGCAGTTTGAGGTTTCTAAAACCGTGAAAAGGTGGGCGATTTCTTGCTTGGTGGCGGCAGGTTCGGCGGCGTGGGCAGTGCTGAAAAGGCTGGAAAGCAGCAAAATCAGGGGGAGGGTGAATCTGGTCATTGGGCGATTGTAGGAAAGAATTGAAACTATAACGTTTGAGTATGAGCCTTGGTTACATCAAATGCGTTTAAACGTGTTACATGGGCAACTATTCGGTAAGATAGCATTTCCGCCAAGACTCAAGACTCAAGACTCAAGATTCATATGTCGCAGATGTCGTCTGTCCAGTTCACTGTAAGTTCATCGCTTTAAGGAAACCCATGAAAATTGAAACCCTCGCTGTGCACGCTGGCTACTCGCCAGACCCCACCACCAAAGCCGCCGCCGTGCCCATTTACCAAACCGTGGCTTACGCGTTTGACAACGCGCAACACGGGGCGGATTTGTTTGACTTGAAAGTGCCCGGTAACATTTACACCCGCATCATGAACCCGACGCAAGATGTGCTGGAAAAGCGCGTCGCGGCACTAGAAGGGGGCATCGCCGCCTTAGCCGTCGCCTCTGGCATGTCCGCCATTACCTACGCGATTCAAACCATCACGGAAGCAGGCGACAACTTTATCTCTGCCAGCCAGCTGTATGGCGGCACCTACAACCTGTTTGCCCACACACTGCCGCAAATGGGCATCGAGGCGCGTTTTGCCGATGCACGCAAGCCCGAAACCTTCGCCGCGCTGATAGATGCGCGCACCAAAGCCATCTTTTGCGAATCGATTGGTAACCCGCTGGGCAATGTGACGGATTTTGCCGCCTTAGCCAAAGTCGCCCACGCCCACGGCATTCCGCTGATTGTGGACAACACCGTGCCCAGCCCCTATTTGTGTCGCCCGTTTGAGCATGGCGCAGACATTGTGGTGCACTCACTCACCAAATACTTGGGCGGCCACGGCACCAGCGTGGGCGGCGCGATTGTTGACAGCGGCAAGTTCCCTTGGGCTGAGCACAAAGAGCGTTTCAAGCGCTTGAATGAGCCTGATGTCTCCTACCACGGCGTCGTCTACACCGAAGCCCTAGGCCCAGCAGCCTACATTGGTCGTGCCCGCGTGGTGCCACTTCGCAACATGGGCGCTTGCATTTCCCCAATGAACGCGTTTTTGATCTTGCAAGGCATAGAAACATTGGCTTTGCGCATGGATCGTATTTGTGACAACACCTTAGCCATCGCCAAACAGCTGCAAAAGCACCCCAAAGTAGCCTGGGTGAACTACGCCGGCTTGCCAGACCATGCCGACCATGCTTTGGTCAAAAAATACATGAGTGGCAAAGCGTCAGGCATTTTGTCGTTTGGCCTGAAGCACACAGACGCCGACCCCCGCGCTGCAGGTGCACGTGTATTAGACGCCTTCAAGCTCTTCACCCGTCTGGTCAACATTGGCGACGCCAAATCCCTAGCCACCCACCCCGCATCCACCACCCACCGCCAGCTCAACCCTGCTGAACTGGCCAAAGCAGGGGTTTCTGAAGACATGGTTCGCCTATCTGTTGGTATTGAGCATATTGACGATTTGATGGCAGATCTAGACCAGGCTTTAGCAGCTGTTTAAATGATAAATACGCTAGATTTTTGCCTATAGCCGGCGTATTTATTGCTTAAAATGCTATTATAAGTATAGCAAATATTCGCTCTATCAGCTGATGAACTGATGTCCGTGCGGGTTGGTTAGAAACCAATGAGGAGCTTGAAATCTAAACTCCAGCCCTCATTTAAATTTTTATGACTGAATCACTCCACATCGTTTGCCCGCACTGCCACACCACCAACCGCGTCCGCTCAGACCAGCTAGGCAGCGCGCCAACCTGCGGCCAATGCAAGCAAGCCCTGTTTGACGGCCACCCCGCCAATCTGGACGAATCCGCGTTTGACAAACACATCAGCCGCAACCAGATCCCCGTATTGGTAGATTTTTGGGCCCCATGGTGCGGCCCCTGCAAGCAAATGGCTCCGGCCTACGAGCAGGCCACAGCGCAGTTAGAGCCCAATATCCGAGTTGTCAAAGTCGATACCGAAGCCGTCCCCACTCTAGGCGCACGCTTCAACATCCGCAGCATCCCCACTCTGGCATTGTTCGTCAACGGCAAAGAAATAGCACGCCAGCCTGGCGCCATGGGTACGGCTGATATTGTCCGGTGGGTTAAGAGCCACTTATGAATCGGTAGCAGCAGGCTTTGACATGTCTTCCCTTTTGTCATACAATTAGCGTATAAATTGTCATACAAATTCGAGGTTAAACATGCTTTCTGTCCGCCTAACACAACCGCTTGAAAAGCAACTTGCCGTTTTCTGCGAGACGCAGCACGTCAGCAAGTCTTCTGTTGTGCAAATCGCCTTGGAAAAACACTTGAGCTTGGTGGCAAAACCGGTGAGGGCAGTTAAATCCGCCAACCCGTTTGCGGCTCTGCGCGGAACGGGAAACCGTAAGCTCAGCACCGAGCAAATCATGCAGATGACGCGTGGAGAAGACTGGAATCAGCCATGACGACATTGGTCGACACCAACGTCCTGATCGACTTGGTGCAAGACGACGCCACATGGGGGCAATGGTCAGAGGCGCAATTGTTTGCAGCGCTTCAAAAAGGCAATTTGTACATCAACGCCGTTGGCTATGCTGAACTCGTCCCCGCTTTTGACGACATGCCCGCGCTGGACGCCTTCCTCAAACAAGCCAAAATCACCGTCAAAAACATCTCCCGCCCAGCCGCTTATTTGGCAGGCGAGGCTTTTTTGCGTTATCGCAAAAGCAAAGGCACAAAAACGGGAGTCCTAGCGGATTTCTTCATAGGCGCACAAGCGCACACAGAAGGCTGGACGATATTGACGCGGGATGCAGCGCGCTACAAAACCTACTTTTCAGGTGTGAAGGTGGTTTGTCCTTGATTTGATGAGTTTTACCGCTTAAATATGACTATAGCCGGCGTATTTATTGCCTGAGTAGCTATTAAAAGTATAGTAATATCGTATTCTAAATGTGACGTTAGCTAATTGACAGGGTGATTAATCGTACTTATAATCACACGATTAAAAGTACTATTAAGGCTTTACCATGACACATTTAAGCGCCAACGACCTCAAAACCAAAGGTATCTCAGCCATCGAAGCGCTACTCGCAACCCAGCCAGAAGCCATGATTTCTGTGCGCGGCAAAGAGCGGTTTGTGGTGATGGACGTGGCGCATTACCACTACTTGCGCGAGTGCGAGCTAGACGCGGCGCTGGCGCAGAGCAGGGCGGATACTGCGGCTGGCCGCTACGTCGCAGAGACGGCAGAGCAGCATATGGCGCGGCTGGAGGAGATGTTGGCAGCGGATGAAGCCAAGTAAATGCCTTTTCAACTGATTTTCACAGAGGCCTACACCCTCAAAGCCTTCCGCTTCCTAAAACGCCACCCCGAGCTAAAGCGCCCATACGCCAAAACCTTAGCACTCCTAGAAGCCAATCCGCATCACCCGTCGCTGCGGCTGCATGCCTTGAGTGGTAAACATGCGGGTGTGCATTCCGTATCCATCAACCTGTCGTACCGCATCACGCTGGAGTTGCTAATCACCGATAAGCAGATCACGCCGATTAATGTGGGTGATCATGATGCGGTTTATTGAAGAGTGGTTTTAGAGGTTAAATATGACTCTAGCCGGCGTATTTATTGCCTGAGGTGCTACGAAAATTATAGTAATTTACAGTTTATTCTGCATCTATCAACGGAGTCAATAAAGTAGTCGCTTCACAATAACTAAGATACTTGTCAAGTAAATTTTTTGTATATGTGAGTATTTCCCATCGAATATCAACATTAGTATCTTTTATTTTTATCCAGTTACCATGCCTTATAGGATCTGCATAGTTTTTTATTATTGTTTTAATGTCAAGCGCATTAGTTCCTAATTTTTCATGCATTAATGTCCATCCATTGAGAGTAGTCTCATTATCAAACGCAGATTTAATGCTTTCAATTGCTCTATAACAATAATAGGCACAATCAATTTCATCAAGCATAGCTCTCAAATAATCTCTTACTGCGAATCTAAAAAAAATATTCGAACTAGATAAAAAATATGCACGATTAAATACTGTGTCTTTTTCGTTAAACGCTAATTGACTTTCGCCTTTCAAAGTGCGTGGTGCAACCCCAAAAACTATTGAGTTGCCATCTTCTGAAGTAACTTCTGTTATTTCAGCCGTATAACCACAACCTAATGTATAGCCAAGCGCATTAATAATTATTCCTGCGGCTTGTTGCGCACTTAATTTAGCTTCCAAATGTCCTGCTATTTTCGGCGAATCTATTAAGATAGACAATTGCGATGAATCACAAGATACATCTGCAATACCATCCTCGTCATGCGCAAATTTCATCCGTGAAAAAGATACGGCAGATCTTTCTGGCATAACTCTACCTTTGACATAGTATTTCATAGTTATTTGATTTATTTAGATAATTGAATTATACTGTACAGATAAACAGCATTTAAATTCATCTCTTTTTACCATGCAAATATGACTCCAGCCAGCGTATTCATTTCCTAAACAGCTACAAATAATATAGCAC
>JANPLX010000154.1:0-6616 GCA_031422495.1 Polaromonas sp.
ATCAGGGAACAACACCATCAAAAACATCACCAGAAACTGAACGATCATGAATGGCATGACGCCACGCGTCACCTCATCCATCTTCATGCGGCCTACGCCTGCCACCACATTCAGCACCGTTCCAACAGGAGGCGTCACCAAGCCGATGGAGTTGTTGATGATGAACATCACGCCAAAGTAAACGGGGTCAATGCCTGCCGCTTTGACCAGTGGCATCAGCACAGGTGTCAAAATTAAAATGGTCGGCGTCATGTCCATAGCTGTACCCACCACCATCACCAGCAGCATGATGGCAAACATCAGCAACTTAGGGCTGTCCAACAGTGGCTGCAGCAAGCTAACAATCTGGTCCGGCAACTGCGCGACGGTGATCAACCAAGCAGACACCATCGCCGCCGCCACCAAAAACATCACCACAGCTGTCGTTTTAGCCGCTGCTGCGAAAACCTCATACAGCTGGCTGATTTTCAATTCTTTGTATATCACACTGGCCACAAACAACGCGAAAACGGCTGCCACTACGGCCGCTTCAGTCGGCGTAAACACACCCATACGCAAACCGACCAAGATAATCAATGGCAAGGTCAACGCCCAGCCAGCGCTTTTGAATGCATTCCACACTTCGCCTTTTGAGCGCTTGGCTGGCGGCTCCAAATCTTCTTTGCGCGTTAACCACCACCATGTCGCCCACAAGCCTGCAGCCAACAAGATACCTGGGAAGATGCCCGCTAAAAACAGCTTGGTGATAGACACACCACCGGCTACGCCAAAAATCACAAAACCAATCGATGGGGGAATGATGGGGCCAATCACGCCGCAAGCTGCAATCAAGCCGCCACTGCGCGCCTTGTCATGGCCCGCTTTAACCATCATCGGTAATAGCAAAGCCGTCAATGCAGCAGCATCCGCCACAGCAGAGCCCGACAATGCCGACAAAATACAGGCCGCCAAAATCGTCACGTAGCCCAAACCGCCACGGATATGCCCGACCAAAGCCATTGCAAAATCCACAATACGGCGCGACAACCCGCCTGTATTCATGATTTCGCCAGCCAGCATGAAGAATGGCACAGCTAGAAGCGGGAAGCTGTTTGCACCTTCCATGATGTTTTGCGCCAAAATTTGCGCATCCGTCATGTTCATGTGGAACATCAACGCCGCACCACAAATCAGCAAAGAAAAAGCAATTGGTATGCCCAATGCCATAGAAGCCAACAACGAGCCTAAGAAAACGATAATTGTCATGATATTTTCTTTTGTGGCTTATTGAACAGGCTTTGGCACGTCGATAGGCTCTTCTTCCGACTCTCTGATGCTGATCAACTCAGCCTCAGACAGCTCGCCTCTGAGCAAACGCCACAAATGATTCAACAAAATCACCGCGCCAGACGCAGCGCATACCACCCCCGAACTGTAGAAAAAGGCTTGTGACACCTCCATCACGGCACTGGTTGATTCCCAATTGATTTTGACTTGGTCTAACGAGCCTTTGAACAACATCCAGCAGATATACAACATCAACACATGACCGAGAATCAAACAAGCTTTTTTACCGCGAACGGATAAACGCGACACCAAAATATCCGTGCCCAAGTGAGCGCCTTCATGCATAGCGACGATGGCACCCAAAAAGGTGAGCCAAACGAACAACCATCGCGACAACTCTTCAGACAAAGTAATGCCTGAATTGAAAACGTACCGCAACATGACATTGGCAAACACCAACACCACCATGATCGCCAGCGCTGCGACCATCAACGCAGTTAAAAACCGACAGTACTTATCGAGCCAAGATTGAACCATGAGAAGTCTCCAAATTTCAGTAACATCTATAATGTACTAACTGGTTAGTTTTAAAGAAATAGTACAAACCCTTATCTATTTAGTGAATATCCGCATAGCTCTTATCTATTTTTTACATAACGCACCATCGTCTCGATGATGCTTTCGCGCCTGGCTTGAAAATTGGCTGCATTCTCCAAAGAATGCTTAAAAATCAACGAAAACGTATGGTGGTTGGATACATTAAAAAAGCTCAATGCCGACATCGTCATGTGCAAATCCAGCGGATCCAAATTTGCCCTAAAAACACCCTGCTCCACCCCACGCTCATACACTTGTTGCACAGCATGGACCACGGGAATATTCAGCCCTTGAATCGTCTTGCTTTGTGCCAAAAACTCGCCACGGTGGATGTTTTCATTCATCACCAAGCGCACAAAATCTGGGTTATTCCACTGGTAGTCCACGGTGAACCCCACCAGCTTGCGCAGCGCCTCCTCAGGCGCTAAATCTTCCAAATGCAGCTGCTGCTCGATTTGTCGAATCCGGCGGTACGCCTCCTCCAAAACCGCAACGTACAAGCCTTCTTTACTCTCAAAATAGTAGTAAATCATGCGCTTGCTGGTTTTGGTGATAGACGCAATTTCGTCAATCCGCGCCCCGCTCAACCCCTTGGCCGCAAACTCCGCCGTCGCCACTTCCAAAATGCCAGCCATAGTACGGACTGGGTCATTGGTACGAGTAGTTTTTTCGACTATAGTCGGCGTATTTGCTGCCTTATATGCTATATTTTTAATAGCAATTTTAGATGTTTTTTTGACTACGCTTTTCGCCGCAGGTTTATTTTTTTTGACTGAATGTACTAGTTCGTTCATTATTAAAGTATAGGTGAACGATGCATCTTTTGGAAGCCAAAACAGCTGTCATTTCAGTAAAACGGATTAGGACTTTCCCTAGATTGCAAGCCATTAACGCTTCAGTTTAATCTGATTCGGCAAAGGCACTGACCTGCGCAGCACGCTTTCGCTGAGCCACAGCGCCGATTGTCTGGCGCGTTTAGCGACGTTTTCTAGAGGCATTTGCTGGTAGTCGTCGTTGAAGACTTCAAAACTGTAGTCGCCACGATAACCCAGTTCGTGTAACTTCAATGTCAGCGCGGCCAAAGCGTCGCTGTGCACGCCTTCGCCTGGAAAGACGCGAAAATGGCGAGCGGTGGTAATGCGTTCTTCTACGGTTTTGATTTCGTTCCACATGAAATCGGCCAACTGAACCAAGAAAATCTTGCTAGGGTCTAGCATTTCCAACTCTTCCAACGGTGTGTTAGTCGCAAACATGTGGAATGAGTCGAAACCCAAGCCCAAATTGGGCATATCGGCGCGGCAGACCAAATCCCACGCTTCTGGGAATTGATTGATAGTTCGCCCCCACGACAAAGCCTCATAGGCGATTTTGATGTTCATCGGAATGGCCAACATCGCCAATTTACGCAAGTCTTTGACCAAGGCGTCGATTTCTGACGTCGCATGCGTGGACGTGCTGGAGCACATCAGCATCACGCCGCAATCGAGCGCGTGGCACATCTCAAGCATGGATTTGGCGATGTCTATTTTGTACTCGTGCAAATGACCAGGCAAACCTTCAAAATCGCGCAGCACCTGAAAACCCGTTACCCGCAACCCGCTGGCTTTGACGGCAGCAACTGCCGCTTGCCAGCCGTCCGCATGCCCAACCAAGTCTCGCGCAGCCAGCATGATTTGGCTAAAGCCAGCTTCACGTGTTGCCTTGAGTTTGGCTTCAAGCGGGCCAGCAAACGAGATGGTGTCCATCCCGAAATCATCGATATTTCCTACAAATTGGCTCATGGTTGTTGACTTCTTAGTTTTGATTTTCTAAAGAAGCGGCACGGTCGTCATGAACCAGCTCAAACGTCACGCTGCCCATTTGTGTCCGCGTCAGTGCGCCTTTTTGCAAAGCAGCTTCATCTTTCGACACCAAAAACTCCATGCCGGCTTTGCGCAGTTGCTCCACAGTGGTTTTAACATCTGGCGTTCCCAAGCCCATACGCTGCAGACATTCGTCGTCTTTGACATCTAAAACACCCAACTCTGGCTCGATGAGTTGCACATAAAACTGATTTGATGCACTGCAAGGACTGCGCAAAATGCGACCTTTGGGCAAAATGCCAAAACGCTGTTCACTGCTTAATTCGGTAAAACCAAACAATTCGCGGTAAAACTCCGTCCAATCTTCGGTGCGGTCGTTGCCAATGTATTGCACGATGCCAAAGAAGTGCAAGCCTGCCACCGCTGGCGGATGTTGATCTACCGTTGGAATTGGGGTGAAATCAACATCGTAAATAGAGAAGTCTTTGTAGCGATCTACAAAATAAATCCTGCTCTCGCCCACGCCGTGAACAGCCGGAATGTTCAACTCCATCACTTCCACGTTGGTAGGGATCGCCCAAGCACCGCGCTCTAAAGCACGCTTGTATGTGGCTGAAGCATCACGGACGCGCAGAGCAATGGCCACGATGACAGGCTTATCATTCAGCTTTTCATGCGCATTGACGATGACATTGATCTCGCCTTGGCGATATAGCAGCACTTCGCGCGAGCGGTGGCGTGCAATGGGGCGAAAACCCATGGTTTCTAAAATTTGACCTAGCTGCTGCGGCTTGGCCGTTGCGTATTCGATGAACTCTATGCCGTCCATACCAAGTGGGTTGGTGCCTTCATGGATGGCTTCACGGTTCTTCGATGTTGTTGAAGGATGTACTGATTCAGTCATGGCGGCGAATAAATAGTTAAATGAATTAGCCGCGATGTTCGCATACTTTGACGATTTGTACCAATTAGTACATTTGCAAAAAAACAACTATACCTTGAATTGATCCTTGAACTGACCTTTGAATTGATCCGATAACCCAGCCCAGCAATCCGCGTAATTCTCATCCAACAGTCCACTGTTCATGGCGAAAGCGGTTGGCACAAAGCGATAACGGCTTTCAAACATGAACGCCAAGGTGTTGTCCAATTTATTTGGTTTCAACTCAGCGTTGCTGGCTTTGGTAAAAGCATCTGAATCTGGCCCATGTGGCACCATGCAGTTGTGTAGGGACGCACCGCCGGGTACAAAGCCTTCTTCTTTGGCATCGTACTGACCGTGCACCAGCCCCATGAATTCGCTCATCAAATTGCGGTGGTACCACGGTGGTCTAAACGTATTTTCAGCCACCATCCAACGCGGAGGGAAGATGACGAAATCGCAATTGGCTGTACCTGCGGTGTCAGTTGGCGATGTCAACACCGTGAAAATGGACGGGTCTGGGTGGTCAAAGCTGATGGAGCCTATCGTCATGAAGTTAGCTGTGTCGTATTTGAACGGCGCTAAATTGCCATGCCAAGCCACAACATTGAAGGGCGAATGCGGCATCTGAGCTGACCACAAGCTGCCGCCGTATTTTTTGATGATTTCATACGCTGCAGACGGTTCTTCAAACGTAGCCACAGGCGTTTTGAAATCTCGGGCATTGGCCAAACCGTTCGAGCCAATCGGGCCCAGTTCAGGCAACCTAAAATGTGCGCCGTAGTTTTCACAGACATAACCACGAGCTGAATCATCGAGTAATGCAACTTTGAACGCCACGCCGCGCGGCAGCAAGACGACTTCGCCGGGTTTGACATCTAAAACTCCCATTTCAGTGGTGATTAGCAAACGCCCTTGCTGCGGGACGATGAGCATTTCACCATCGGTGTTAACGCAAGCGCGTTTGTCCATTGATTGGTTAGCCACATACATGTGTGCCGCCATGCCTGTTTGCGCGTCAGCATCGCCATTGGCAACCATGGTACGCATGCCATCGACAAAATCGGTCGGTTCGTTAGGAATGGCAACCGCACGCCAGCGCATCGGGTCGGGAGGTGTGGTTATGCCCTGCGCAGTACCCGAGTTCCAGTAAGCTTGTGCATAGTGTTTGTAGCTGCCCACCATTACGGACGGTTGGCGGCGGTATAACCAAGTACGGCGGTTTTCAGCGCGGGGGGCGGTGAAGGCTGTGCCTGAAATCAACTCGGCATACAAGCCATGCGGCGCACGCTGCGGGCTGTTGCGACCTTGCGGCAAAGCACCAGCTACGGCTTCGGTGGCGAATTCGTTGCCGAAACCAGTTAGATACTTCAAATCAGACGCTTGTATCTTTGCCATTTTTACTTGCTTTCAATTTTTTTAGCTGCCTGCAAAGCCTCTAGTAACACTGGTAAAGCACCAATATGGTTAGCCAGTAAAAGCACCAAACGCGCATTAAAAGCTTGGCTTTCTGCTATCGATAAATCTTGATGTGCGTTGATCAGTGCCTCGTAAAAGTCATCCGGCGCGCTTAAATGTGGAGTTGTTATGAGTGACATACTGCTTTCTTCAATGTTTTCAATGTTTTCAATGTTTTGACAACGCTAAATCAAACGCAATCTGCAGTTTTTCTGACGTGAACTGACGCCAACGTGCACAAACGTGATGATCTGGGCGCAGCAAATAGGCTGTCCCAGGCTGCATGTCATAGCGCTTGGCAATCAAACCATCAATATCAATCAGCACGTTGGCTTGCGCTAAATTTATTGCATCATTGTTCGCTTGAATATGCACCACATGGCAAGGTGCGTCAAGGCTCACATCAGCACCATAGACTATCAACGAAAAGCTAGCCCCCAATTGCGATAGCAGCCACGACGCGCTGCCATCTGGCAATTGCACTGGCGCATCTAGCGCCACACTGCCAGGCACCAAGCGACATTCAAATGCATCGACATCTGGCGTATTCAGCATAGAACCGTGCAAGGTT
>JANPLX010000155.1:0-2735 GCA_031422495.1 Polaromonas sp.
CTGGACTTTACCCGCAGCATTGTGGACATGTACAAGCCACGCAAACGCTTGGATGTGGGCACTTGGGGCATCATGGGCATTGGCATGGGCTTCTCAGTCGCCGCAGCAGTCACAACTGGGCAGCAAGTGCTGGCGGTGGAGGGTGACAGCGCCTTTGGCTTCAGCGGTATGGAAGTAGAAACCGTTTGTCGCTACAAATTGCCCGTGTGTATTGTGATCATGAACAACAATGGCATTTACAAAGGCACAGACAAAAACCTGAGCGGTGGCGATGACATGGCACCTACCTTGTTTGTCAAAAACGCCCGTTACGACATGATGATGCAGGCCTTTGGTGGCGTGGGCGTGACTGCCAATACGCCAGCTGAGCTGGAAGCAGCGATTCAAACTGCGTTTGCGACACGCCAGCCGACCTTGATCAACGCTGTGATCGACGAAACTGCGGGCACAGAGAGCGGACGTATTACAAGTCTTAACCCTACAGCGGCAAAGAAGAAGTAATTGCTTCACCATCTTCAATTGCACTAGTCAATTTTAAATTTAATATCAAACTTAACCTCAACAGGAGAATAAAAAAATGAGCATGAAACCACTAGCTGGCATCAAAATTATCGACTTCACGCACGTTCAAGCAGGCCCAGCATGTACGCAAATGTTGGCCTGGTTTGGCGCCGACGTTATCAAAGTCGAACGTCCAGGCTCTGGCGACGTGACACGTGGTCAGTTGCGTGACATGCCAGACGCAGATGCGCTGTATTTCACAATGTTGAACTCCAACAAGCGCGGCTTGACCTTAGACACCAAGCAGGCTGCTGGTAAAGAAGTGCTGGAACGTTTGATCAAGGAATCTGATGTGATGGTAGAAAACTTTGGCCCTGGTGCTTTGGACCGCATGGGTTTCACATGGGAGCACATTCAATCACTTAACCCAGGCATGATTTTGGCATCTGTCAAAGGCTTTTCTGACGGCCACCACTACGAAGACCTAAAAGTTTACGAAAACGTCGCGCAGTGCGCTGGCGGTGCAGCGTCTACCACCGGTTACTGGAAAGGCGAAAACTCAGGCCCAACCATTTCTTCAGCCGCCTTGGGCGACAGCAACACCGGTATGCACCTCGCTATTGGTATTTTGACAGCCTACATTGGCCGTCAAAAAACCGGCAAAGGTCAAAAAGTAGCCGTGTCTATGCAAGACGCCGTGTTGAACCTCTGCCGCGTCAAAATGCGCGACCAGTTGCGTTTGGACAAGGTTGGCTACTTGGAGGAGTACCCACAGTATCCACACGAAATGGAAGCTTTCAAAGATGGCGTTGTACCACGTGGTGCGAACGCAGGCGGTGGCGGTCAGCCAGGTTGGATTTTGAAGTGCAAAGGTTGGGAGACTGACCCGAACGCCTACATCTATTTTACCGTGCAAGGCCACGCTTGGGGTCCGATTTGCGACGCTTTGGGCAAGCCAGAGTGGAAAGACGACCCAGCGTACAACACGCCACGTGGCCGCCAGCCGCATATCATGGACATTTTTGCGACGATTGAAGACTACATCAAAGACAAAACCAAATTTGAAGCGGTTGACATTTTCCGTAAGTTTGACATCCCATGCTCACCTGTGCAGTCCATGAAAGAACTCTTGCATGACAAATCGCTCATTGCTAGTGGCACCATTGTGGAAGTCCCGCACAAAGTGCGTGGTAGCTACACGACATTGGGCAGTCCAATCAAATACAGCGGCTTCAAGCCTGAGGTCACTGCATCGCCTATCCTAGGCGAGCACACCGACGAAGTGTTGGCAGAGCTTGGCTACACGAAAGACCAAATTGCAGCGATGCACACGTCGAAAGCTGTTTAAGTTAGCTTTTTAGTTTAGAAAGCCGTCTTGGCAAGCAAATAACGGCGTTCCATTAGGACGCCGTTATTACTTCTAAAATGGAATGTTGTTGTGATGATGGTAGACATCGATTAGGAAAGCGGAAAGCGAAATGCAGTCAACCATAGATTTTCAAGCACTTGTAACCACAGTCGGCGATGGAGTCATGGCTTCCGACGCCTCAGGTGCGATTACTTTATGGAACCCAGCTTGCGAACGCTTGTTTGGTTTCACGGAAGCTGAAGCCTTAGGCAAATCGCTTGATCTGATCATTCCACAGCGCCAGCAGAAACCCCATTGGGACGGTTATCACAAAACCATGGCAACGGGAATTACCAAGTACGGTAACGACGTTTTGCGCGTACCTGCGGTGCACAAAGATGGCCATACCTTGTCTATCGCTTTTACCGTGTCTATGCTGCACACAGCTGATGGCAAAGTGTCCGCCATTGTCGCCGTCATTCGTGACGAATCGGTCAAATTTGCAGAAGAACGACAACTTCGTAAGCGTGTGATGGAGCTTGAGGCTCAATTGGCAACCAAATCGAATTCTTGAAATATTTATGAAGCATCCCATTATTCCAATAGCCTTGGCAGCAGATGCCAAGCAACGCAAACGAGAAGCTCCTAAAGGACGACGTGTCGATCCAGCCATGTTGCTTGAGGTTCAACACTTGCTGGGTGATGCATCTCGCCAACCCGATTTGCTGATAGAGCATCTGCACAAAATCCAAGACAAGTACAAGCATTTGTCGAGCGGGCATTTGGCTGCGCTCGCTCAAGAGATGAAGCTGTCGCAAACTGAGGTCTATGAGGTTGCAAGTTTTTATCATCACTTCGATATTGTTAAAGAGGGTGAAGCAGCTCC
>JANPLX010000156.1:0-2691 GCA_031422495.1 Polaromonas sp.
CAGTTCCCCATCATTCCGTGCACGCTATGCGGCAGTCAGCAAAACCTGCAGCGCGTGCAGGTCGGCAACATGTTGCGCGAGTGGCAAACCAAATACCCAGGACGGATTGAAAACATGTTCAGCGCCCTGCAAAATGTCGTGCCGTCACATTTGATGGACGGCAAGCAGTTTGATTTCAAAGGTCTCAAAGCGACCGGCGTGGCGGATCCTGAGGGCGACAAAGCGTTTGATGCGGACGAGTTTCCCGCCCCTTCGTTTGCAGGTTCGCCTAGTTTGCAAGTTGTTCAACTCTAACGACAACAACATTGACGATACCCATGCAAGAACCCACCCGTATTTTGGCTATCCGCCACGGTGAAACCGCTTGGAATGTGGACTTCCGCATTCAAGGCTACACCGATATTGCGTTGAACGCACGCGGCAGAGATCAAGCGCTGAGATTAGGCGCAGCCGTCGGTAAAAGCCACGACAGCGAACCTGTTCACGCCATTTACAGCAGCGATTTGAGCCGCGCGTTTGACACCGCACAAGCGGTTGCCAACAACACGGGTTTAACGGTGAAGGCAGATGTGGGTTTGCGCGAACGCACGTTTGGCATTTTCGAAGGTAAAACGTTTGACGAAGTGATGCAAACGCACCCGCAAGACGCCAATCGCTGGCGCTTGCGCGAGCCGGATTATTGCCCAGAGGGTGGCGAATCTTTGAGCCAGTTTCGCACGCGAATTTTGAGCTGCGTTGAAGCCTTGGCCGTACAACACCCGGGCGAGCAAATCGCAGTGGTCGCACATGGCGGGGTGATGGATGTGCTGTACCGCGCTGCCACTGGCCAAAGCATTCAAGCCGCCCGAACTTGGGCGCTGGGCAATGCCGTCATCAACCGTTTGCTGTGGACGCCAGCTGGCTTGACCTTGGTCGGCTGGAACGACACGTCGCACCTTGACGACGAAGCGATGACCGAGACGCATTCTTAAAAAAGTATTCTTGTAAAAAAAAAGAAAGAAAAAGGAAGAAAAAAGCATGCTCTGGATCAAAGCTCTGCACATTGTTTTTGTCGCCAGTTGGTTTGCAGGTTTGTTCTATCTGCCGCGACTATTTGTCAATTTGGCCTTGGTACCTGCAGATTCAAGCGCAGAGCGCGCCCGCCTGCTGTTGATGGCACGCAAGTTATACCGCTTCACGGTGATCTTGTCGTTTCCCGCTGTTGCCTTGGGCGTTTGGCTGTGGCTGGGCTATGGTATTGGGCGCAATACTGGGGAAGGAAGTGGGCAGTATTGGATGCATGCCAAGCTGGCCGTGGTGTTTTTGGCGATTGGGTACACCCACAGCTGCGGCAGTTTGCTGAAAAAACTAGAAACCAACACCTCCAAGCGCAGCCACGTGTGGTTTCGCTGGTACAACGAAGTGCCGGTTGTTTTGCTGTTGGTCGCGGTGATTTTGGTCGTGGTCAAACCTTTCTAAGTCATTCAAAACCGGTTAAAGCTTTGACAGCCAAAGACACACGCAAAACCTCTGCTTGGCCACTGGCCTTGTTTTATATAGCATTGGTGGTTTACGCGAGTCTTTACCCTTTCGACACTTGGCGCAACCCGGGCGTTATGCCTTGGGTGTATTTGACGCAACCACTGCCCAATTATTGGACCTGGTTTGACGTGCTGATCAACATCGCCGGTTATGCACCTCTGGGGTTTTTGGGCGTTTTAACGGCACTTCGTACCGGAAACGGCAAGTTTGCCGTCGTTGTAGTCACTTTTCTCATCTTGTCGCTCGCGATCTGCTTAGAAGGTTTGCAGAGCTACCTGCCGTCACGACGAGCGTCTAATGTTGATTTATGGCTCAATGTTTTTGGTGGCTGGTTGGGTGGTATCACGGCGTGGGCATTGGAAAAGCTGGGTGCGATTGACCGCTGGAGCCATTTCCGCCGCACGTGGTTTGTGACACAAGCGCGCGGCGCACTGGTGTTGTTGGCTTTATGGCCAGTTGCTTTGTTTTTCCCTGCTTCTGTACCTTTGGGGTTGGGGCAGGTGCTAGAGCGGGTGGAAACCGCACTGGGCGCAGCCTTGTCGGACACGCCCTTTTTAGAGTGGCTGCCGATGCGCACGGTCGAGCTGCAGCCGCTCTTGCCCGGCGCTGTACTGCTGTGCGTGCTGTTGGGGGCGTTAATTCCAGTCTTGATGGCGTATTCTGTGTTGCGTAACTTTGTACAAAAAACACTATTTTTAATAGCATTATTGGCAATTGCTATTTTGGCTACAGCTATATCAGCCGGTTTAACGTACGGTCCAGACCATGCGCTGGCTTGGTTAACGCTACCGGTTAAGTTGGGTTTGATGGGGGCAGCTGCAGTGGGCGTGATGTGCTTGTTTTTGTCGGCCAGAAGCTGCATTGCTTTGCTGTTGCTGGCCTTGGTTGTTCAGCTGTTTGTGCTGAATTTAGCGCCCGCCAGTGTGTATTTCGCGCAAACTTTGCAAACGTGGGAGCAAGGCAGGTTTATTCGCTTTCATGGCGTGGTGCAGTGGCTGGGTTGGTTGTGGCCGTATGTTGCTGTGGCCTACGTGATGGTGCGAATTTCGAAACCAATTGTCAATTAACGCTTTGTTGAAAGCCGTGACTACTAAAATACAACATGCTTGAAAATAATTTACCTTACTACGAACGGCATATCTTTTTCTGCCTCAATGAGCGCAAAAGTGG
>JANPLX010000157.1:0-4353 GCA_031422495.1 Polaromonas sp.
AGGTTTACGCCACAGACGCAAAAACCAGTTGGCCAAATCGTCCATATAACAATACATCACCGGAACGACGACCAATGTCAGCAATGACGAGGTAATGACGCCACCTATGACAGCTTGCCCCATAGGCGCACGTTGCTCAGAGCCTTCCGATAGCGCAAACGCCAGCGGCACCATGCCGAAAATCATCGCCAAAGTGGTCATCAATATGGGCCGCAAGCGTACTTTGGCCGCCAAAAGCAGGGCTTCCGTTCGCTCTAAACCGTCTTCACGACTACGAATCGCGAAATCAACTAGCAAAATCGCGTTTTTTGTCACCAAACCCATGAGCAGCACAACCCCGATGACAGAGAACATTGACAAGGTAGATCTGAACATCAATAGCGCCAAAACTACACCAATTAAGGTTAACGGTAACGACGTCATCAAAGCCAAAGGCTGCAAAAAACTCTTAAATTGGCTTGCCAGCACCATGTAGATAAACACAATGGCGAGTACCAAAGCAGAGAGGGCGTATGCAAACGACTCGTTCATGTTTTTGGTAGAGCCGCCAAACTGGTAGCGATAACCCGGTGGAAAGCTCACGCTGTCTAAAATCGTTTTGATGTCAGTTGACACCTCACCCGCAGATCGGTTGAACACATTGCCGTTGATGGCGACTTCACGCGTCAAATCGCGACGGTTGATTTGATTTGAACCCGTCGACTCTTTCACAGTGGCGACTTGACTCAGTCGAATCACGCGAGAGGTGCCATCCGCGTTCGTTCCAACTGTAAACGGCAAGCGCTCAATGTCTTGTGGTGTGTCTCGCGCTTGGGGTTCGAGTCGTACGTTGACATCATAGGTTTGGTCATCACTCGCACGCCAAGTTCCCACTGTCGAGCCAGCCACCAAAGTGCGCAACTGTGTGGCAATTTGCGATACACCCAACCCTAAGTCTGACGCCGCATCTCGCTTCACATCAATGCTCACCGTGGGTTTGTTGGGTTTGACGCTGGAATCCAAATCCACCAAACCTGGTACATCACGCACTTTAGCCATCACCAATTGCGCCAATCGCTCCAGCTCTTTCAAATCTGAACCTTGCAGCGAAAACTCAACCTGCTTGTTGCCACCCACGGCGTCAAGCAAACCGGCATGTGTCACGGTGATGCCGGGGACTTGTTTCAATCGTTCGCGAAGAATATTCGACAACTGGTCTACATTGCGGCTGCGGTCTTTGCGGTCCACCAAGCGCACATACACATTGGCGTAAATTTTTCCAGCGGCGTTGCCTGTGTTGATGGTGGAAAGCGTATATTTAACTTCAGGAAACTCTCGAATGATCGCTTCGACTTGCTTGGCCTTTGATTCTGTGACCTCCAGTGAAGAGCCAACCGGTGTGTAAAAACTGAGCGAAGTTTCAGAAAAATCTGCTTTGGGTACAAATTCGGTTCCCAACAATGGCACCATGAAAATACTGCTGGCAAAGACGGCGATTGCCATTCCTATAGTGACCAGTTTGTGCTTTAACGACCATCGCAAAATACCTTGATAACCATCAGACATGGCATCGGTCGCGCGGTCAAACAAACCTGTCACTCTGCCTATCGTCTTGTCATACAGCGTGACTGGCGGGCCATGACGACCATGCGCTTCAATGCTCGGGTCATGCCAAATGCTGGACAACATCGGGTCAAGCGTAAAACTCACAAACATCGACAGCAACACCGCCGCAACGATGGTGATGCCAAACTCATGGAAAAACTTACCCACAATGCCACCCATAAAGCCAATCGGCAAAAAAACGGCAACGATCGACAGCGTGGTTGCCAGAACTGCCAGTCCTATTTCCTTGGTGCCATCCATAGAAGCGTCATAGGCAGATTTGCCCATTTGCACATGTCGCACAATGTTTTCTCGCACCACAATGGCGTCATCAATCAACAAACCAACACACAAGCTCAGCGCCATCAGCGTGATGTTGTTGATGGTGAAACCAAACAAGTTCATGAACAAAAATGTGCCGATGATGGAGATGGGTAAAGTCAATCCGGTGATGATGGTGGAACGCCATGAGTTTAAGAATAAAAATACAATCAAAATTGTCAACGCAGCACCTTCAAACAACGTGCGGCGCACGTTGTCCACTGCAACCCGAATCGGTCTCGAACTGTCGTTGATTTGCTCAAGTTTTACACCTGGCGGCAGCGTTTTACTCAATTCTTCTACGGCTTTTTTCAAACCATCAACCACCGCAATCGTGTTGTCATCTTGCGATTTTTGGACTTGCAGCATCAGCGTGCGTTGACCGTTGTAAAGCGCTAAGCTGTCGACTTCTTGAGCGCCGTCGGCCACGCGCGCGACTTGTTCAACACGTATCGCGCTACCGTTCTTTCGCGCCACGATGATTTTATTGAAATCTTCTGGCCGCTTCATACGCGCTTCAATTTGCACCACACGCTCTTGTGTGAGTGAGCGAATCGCACCCGCTGGCAAGTCTTGATTTTCGCTGCGCACTGCAGCTGCTACTTGTTCTGCACTTATGCCCAAAGCATCCATTGCTTGCGGGTTCAGGTAAATATTGATTTCTCGTTTGGTGCCGCCAACAAGTGTCACAGAGCCTACACCACGTACGTTTTCTAAACGTTTTTTCAGTGTTTGATCCGTCCAATTCGTCAATTCAACTGCGGTAAGTGGTTTCACACCAGCCTTATTGTCCGGCAAAATAGCGAGTGACCAAATCGAACGACTCGATGGATCGAACCGCAGCACTCTGGGTTCTTTGACTTCTGCGCGGAAACTTGGACGGATCGCGGCTACTTTTTCACGCACATCGTCAGCCGCTTTGCGTCCATTCACATGCAACTGAAACTCGATGATGACGACCGATTGGCCTTCGTAGCTACGCGACGTCAAAGCGCTAATGCCCGCAATCGAGTTAACGCCTTCTTCGAGCTTCTTCGTCACTTCACTTTCAATGATTTCAGGTGATGCCCCTGGGTATTCCGCAGTGACGACGACGACTGGGAAGTCGATGTTCGGGAACTGATCTACCTGCAAGCGCTGGTACGAAAACAGCCCGAGCACCACGATAGCCAGCATCGCCATCGTGGCGAACACTGGGTTTTTAAGACTAACTTGGGTAAACCACATGATTTAGGTCCTAGGTTTACTTGGTAGTGATTACTGTCGGGGTAGAGATAGCTGCGGGTATGGCAGCTAGAGTAAATTTCGTCGTTGTTCCCTCACGCACAGTGCCCAGCGCCCCCACCAGCACTTGCGTGTTTTCCGTGATACCTTTTACTGCAACCACGGTTTCGCTGCGCCCATCCGTCATAACCTCACCACGCTGCGCCATCTCCACGTTAACGTGTTTTACGATGTTGCCATCGAGTATTTGCACATATGGCATTGGCTTGTCATTGCGAATTGCGCTCAGTGGCACCGTCAAAGCAGATACCGAGGCTGTGCCCAAGCTGCCTTGTGCGAACAAGCCTTGACGCAAACCAGAAGTTTTGGCGATGCTGAAATAAACCAGCACATTGCGGCTACCCGCTTGGGTGTTGGGGTTGATGCGCACCACTTGGCTGCTCACAGGTGTAGCGCTGCCTTCAATTTGCAGTATTGCGGTTTGCCCTACTTTCACGTTCAACGCATCAGCTGCGCTGATGTTGGCTTCCAGTTCCATGCGGCTGATATCAATGACTTCAACCACGCGCGTGTCCACACCCACGCGCTCGCCCGGTTGCGCTAAACGCTGCGACACAATACCCGCAATCGGTGAACGTAGTACCGTATCCAACATCGCCTTTTTAGCAATATCCACGTTTGACAAAGCAGCACGATGCGTTGCTTGGGCAGAATTAAGCGTCGCTAACGATGTATCCAACGCCGTTTTAGAAATAAAACCTTGGTCTACTAACGCCTTGTTGTTGTCAAACTGGCGCTGCGCAATCACGATTTGTGTTTTCGCTGCATCTGCTTGGTCTTGGGCTTGTTGTTGGCGCGCGGCGTATTCGGTCAGTTCAATGCGTGCAATTACTTGGCCGGCTTTGACACTGTCGCCTTCACGCACCGTCAAACCCTGCAATTCACCTGGCACACGTGCTTTGATGATGGCAGAGTTGGCCGCTTTCAAGCTGCCAGAAATCGGCAAACCCATAGCCAGCTCTTTGACTTGCGCTTTCACAACATCCGTCGCCGTCAATTCAATGACCGATTGCGCCTTGGCATTCGCTGCAGTCGCTGCTGCCACGGTTTCTTGCTGCGCTTTTCTGGCTTGCAGCGCACGCATGATACTCACGCCAATGGCAACTAATATAACCAGCGCAATCACCCATTTGATCCAGCGTTTCATAGTGCAAATAGTCCTTA
>JANPLX010000158.1:0-9172 GCA_031422495.1 Polaromonas sp.
TTGGTTTCTAACCCGAATGCTACAGGTGAGAACCAAATTGCGATCGGCATTGGCAGCTTCGAAGGCGCAGGCTCTGTCGCACTGGGCTATATCCGCCATATTGGCCCAAATATCATGTTGCGCGCTGCTATCGCAGTGAACGGTACGGGCAGCAACCGTGTGTTATCAAATATTTCAGCATCATTTGGTTGGTAATTAGACAAGTTGAAACGCCTATATTGCTATATTTATAATAGCAATATAGGCAATAAATACGCCGGCTAGATGCCAATAAGAGGGGTAAAAAGCCTAAAAATTCCGCGTCCTAAGCGCATGAATATCCAAAACCCGCAAACCACCGTATTCCACCTTGATCGTGCCCTGGTCTGATAAATTGGTTAGCGCTTCATTGACGCGTTGACGCGATAAGCCGACCAAGTAGGCAAGTTCTTGCTGGGTGATGCGCAGCACTTCGCCCACGCCTGGGTAGAGCACGGGGTTGAAGAGTGCGGCTAGGCTGCGGGCGACGCGGATGTCGGGGTTGGTCATGCGATCGATCTCGCGGGCGGCGATGAATTGGCCTAGGCGTTCGTTGAGCTGGCCCATCACGAAGCGGTTAAAGCCGATGGAGTTGTCCAGCAACCAGTCAAACGTATCCGCTGGCAGCCCAGCCAAGATGCTTTTGCGTAGCGCTTGGATGTTGTAGCGGTAGGGTTCGCGCTTCATCACCGTGCCTTCGCCAAACCAACCGCCCGGTGGCACGCCGGTGAAGGTCATGGTATGGCCTTGGGCGCTGTCACTGCTCATTTTGAGCAAACCTTCTATCAAACCAAACCAATATGTCACCGGTCTGCCGGTACGACATACGAAGTCGCCGGGCTCTGCTTCGGTGACGTCTAGGTCATTGATGGCACGCTGGCGCTGTTTGTCGTCCAAAAATGCCAGCCACGGAATGCCCGCTAGCTCAGCCGCAGTCGGGTTGCGACGGCGCTGGTGCAGTGTCAAATCGGGGCTGTGGGCTCGGGTCATATAGGGAAAGTCCTAGGCAATGAATGCTCCAATTGTCGTCCAAACGACAACATAACGTCAAATATAGATTTAATATTCAACTCAATTAACGATCCCGCTACTTTTGAAGCCATTGGAAACCATTGAAATGCAGACTACTTTTGCAAGATTACTGTTGAAGCATGCCGCAGAGCGTCCGCAAGACGCTGCCATGCGCGAAAAAGAATACGGCATCTGGCAGGCGTTGACGTGGTCTGAGCTTGCCAAAATGGTCGAGTATTTGGCGTGTGGCCTGCATGCTGCAGGCCTGAAGCGGGATGACCACATGGTCGTCGTCGGTGCAAACCGTCCGCGTTTGTATGCCACGATGCTGGCAGCGCAGTCGCTTGGTGCCGTGCCAATTCCCTTGTACCAAGATGCTGCGGCGTTAGAGTGCATCTTCCCTATCAACAATGCTGACGTTCGTTTCGCCTTCGCCGAAGACCAAGAGCAAGTTGACAAATTGCTTGAGGTACGCGAGCAATGCCCCCAGTTGGCAAATATCTATTTTGACGACCCACGAGGTTTGCGTAAATATGACGAGCCAGGTTTGGCAAGTTTGGAAACTTTGCTAGAAGCTGGCAAAGCATTTTCCACTGCGCAGCCCGGATTTTTCAAAACCGAAGTTGAAAAAGCCAAACCAACTGATGTAGCCGCGATGTTTTTCACATCCGGCACAACGGGCAACCCCAAAGGCGTGGTTCATACACACAACAGCTTATTGAATGCGGCAGAATCCGGCGCGAAGTTTGACAAGTTAACTTCTGCAGAAGAAGTGCTGGCGTATTTGCCGCCCGCTTGGATTGGGCAAAATATTTTTAGCTACTCGCAATGGCTGGCGTGCGGCTATGTGGTGAACTGCCCAGAGTCAGCCGCGACGACGACAATTGATTTGAAAGAAGTGGGTCCGAGTTACTATTTCGCACCACCGCGTGTGTTTGAAGGCTTGCTCACCAGTGTGATGATTCGCATGGAAGACGCAGGCGCTATCAAGCGAAAAATGTTCCATTACTTCATGAGCGTGGCGCAAAAAGTGGGGCCAGCGAAGACGGATGGCTCGTCCGTTGGCTTGTTAGACAACTTGAAATACGCATTTGGCAATTGGATGGTGTACGGCCCCTTGCGCAACAACTTGGGTATGAGTCGCGTGCGCGTGGCCTACACCGCCGGCGAGGCGATTGGACCTGATTTGTTCACGTTTTATAGATCCATCGGTATCAATTTGAAGCAGCTGTACGGTTCAACTGAAACGGCGGTTTTTGTTTGTCAGCAGCCGGATAACCAAGCTCGTGCCGACACAGTGGGCATTCCATGCAATGGCGTTGAAATCAAAGTGGCAGATAACGGAGAAATCTTGGTGAAATCGCCGGGCTTGTTCAAAGAGTATTACAAAAACAAAGCTGCGACGGATGAGGTGTTGACTGAAGGCGGCTGGTACCACACCAGCGATGCGGGTTTTTTAGATGCGCATGGTCATTTGAAAATCATTGACCGTGTCAAAGACGTGGGTCGCATTCAAGGCGGCACGTTTGATGGTGCGATGTTTGCGCCGAAATACGTCGAAAACAAGTTGAAGTTTTTCCAGTACATCAAAGAAGTTGTCGCCTATGGCGATGGCCGTGAAAAAGCTTGCGTCTTGATCAATATTGATTTTGATGCCGTGGGTAACTGGGCCGAGCGCCGCAATTTGTCGTACGCTGGTTATACCGATTTGGCGCAAAAGCCAGAGGTGTATCAGCTCATCAAAGAATGCGTTGAAAAAGTCAACGTTGATTTAAGCTCGGACAGCATGTTGGCGGGCAGCCAAGTTAGCCGTTTCCTGATTTTGCACAAAGAGTTAGATGCAGACGATGGCGAGTTGACGCGTACCAACAAGGTGCGCCGTGGTTTCATTGCAGACAAATATTCTGCGTTGGTGGATGGCTTGTACGCTGGCAAAACTGAGCAGTTTATTGAAACTGTTGTGAAATTTGAAGATGGTCGATCTGGCAGTGTCAGCGCAACTTTGAAATTGGCCGATGCAAAGATTTTTGCACCTGTTAAAGCCGCAGCATAAAACTTAGACAAGAACATGGCAACTAAAAAAATTGGGGAAGTGATCCTCGACGTTAAAAACATCAGCTTGGCATTTGGCGGCGTCAAAGCGCTGAGCGATATTTCGTTCGACGTACGTGAGCATGAAGTGCGCGCCATCATTGGCCCGAATGGCGCGGGTAAAAGCTCGATGTTGAATTGCATCAACGGCGTTTACACCCCTCAGCAAGGCAGTATCAGTTTCAAAGGCCAAACATTCAGCCACATGGACAGTCACCAAGTGGCAACCATGGGCATTGCGCGTACGTTTCAAAACTTGGCGCTGTTCAAAGGCATGAGCGTGATTGACAACATCATGACGGGTCGCAACCTGCGCATCAAGAGTAATATTTTGATGCAAGCGCTGCGTATTGGCCCGGCTGAACGCGAAGAAGTTCGCCACCGCGAGTTTGTTGAACACATCATTGATTTTTTAGAAATTCAAGCCTACCGCAAAACACCTGTGGGTCAGTTGCCCTACGGTTTACAAAAGCGTGTTGACTTGGGACGTGCCTTGGCGATGGAGCCACAGGTGCTGTTGCTAGACGAGCCCATGGCAGGCATGAACTTGGAAGAAAAGCAAGACATGTGCCGTTTTGTGCTGGACATCAACGACGAATACGGCACAACCGTGGTGTTGATTGAGCACGACATGGGCGTGGTGATGGACATTTCCGACCGCGTGGTGGTGCTCGATTACGGTAAAAAAATTGGTGACGGCACGCCCGATGAGGTGCGCAACAACCCCGAGGTCATCAGCGCCTACCTCGGCACGTCACATTAGGAACAATAAATCATGGCATTTTTTCTAGAAACATTACTTGGTGGCCTGATGGCTGGCATGTTGTATTCCTTGGTCGCACTGGGCTTTGTGTTGATTTTCAAAGCCTCGGGCGTGTTTAACTTTGCGCAAGGTGCGATGGTGTTGTTTGCGGCCTTGGCCATGGCAAGATTCGCCACGTGGATTCCGGCTTGGACGGGTATTGAGAACCAGATTGTGGCCAACATAGCGGCTTTCATCATCGCTAGCCTCATCATGTTTGTGGTGGCTTGGGTGATTGAGCGATACGTGTTACGGCATCTGGTGAACCAAGAGGGCACGACACTCTTGATGGCAACCTTGGGTATCAGCTACTTCCTTGACGGTTTGGGGCAAACCATCTTTGGCAGTGATATTTACAAAATTGACATTGGCATGCCAAAAGAGCCCATTATGGCGTTTGAGAACGTTTTTCAAGGCGGCATATTGATCAACAAAGAAGACTTGTATGCTGCAATGATCGCTGCAGTCTTGGTTGTTGGACTCAGTCTGTTTTTCCAAAAAACGGCAACTGGTCGCGCACTTCGTGCGGTAGCAGACGACCACCAAGCAGCGCAGAGTATTGGCATTCCGCTGAACCGTATTTGGGTGATTGTCTGGTTTGTAGCAGGTATTGTCGCTTTGGTGGCTGGCATGATCTGGGGCTCAAAATTGGGCGTTCAGTTCTCGCTGGCAACAGTAGCGCTGCGTGCATTGCCTGTGGTGATTTTAGGCGGCCTTACTTCAGTGCCTGGCGCTATTATTGGCGGACTAATTATCGGCGTTGGCGAAAAATTATCGGAGGTGTACATCGGTCCTATGGTGGGCGGCGGCATTGAGATTTGGTTTGCCTATGTATTGGCGCTGGTGTTCTTGCTATTCAGGCCACAAGGTTTGTTTGGCGAAAAAATTATTGACCGTGTTTGAGGAAATAAAAAATGTTTTACCGCGAAAACGGCCAGTTTAAAACCAGCTACCGCTCTGACCAGCAAATTCTGCCCATCACACAAGACAGAATAGCGATGGGTGTTATCTTGGCTATTGCGTTTTTCTTGGTGCCCATGTTGGCTTCAGAATATATTTTCAAAGCCATTTTGATTCCTTTCCTGATCCTGGCATTGGCCGCCATTGGTGTGAATATCTTAGTGGGCTATTGCGGGCAAATTTCCCTGGGTTCGGGTGCTTTCATGGCGGTGGGAGCTTATGCTGCCTACAACACCTACGTGCGCATTGACGGTATGCCTGTGATTGCCGCACTGCTGATGGGCGGTTTTTTTGCTACGCTGGTGGGCATGTTATTTGGTGTCCCCAGCTTGCGGGTGCGTGGGTTGTATTTGGCTATCGCCACCTTGGCTGCGCAGTTCTTCTGTGACTGGGCATTTTTGCGGGTGAAGTGGTTTACCAACAATACAGCCTCGGGCTCGGTGTCGGTGTCAAACTTGCAATTGTTCGGTTGGAAAATTGACACCCCGTTAGACAAGTATTTGTTTTGTCTAGGCTTTCTGGTTATTTTTGCATTGCTGGCTAAAAATCTTGTACGCGGCGCCATTGGCCGGGAGTGGATGGCTATTCGCGATATGGACGTAGCAGCCGCTGTGATTGGTATTCGCCCGATGTACGCAAAATTGTCTGCTTTTGCGGTAAGTAGTTTCATCATAGGAGTGGCGGGCGGACTATGGGGTTTTGTTCACCTAGGCTCGTGGGAGCCAGCAGCCTTCTCGGTAGATCGCTCGTTCCAGTTATTGTTTATGGTGATCATTGGCGGTATGGGTTCGATCATGGGTAGTTTTTTTGGTGCCGCCTTCATTGTAATTTTGCCGATATTTTTAAACCAGTTTCTGCCGGCGCTGGGCAACTTGGTAGGGGTTACCATTTCGACAGCTGGAGTTTCACATGCTGAATTTATGATTTTTGGTGCGTTGATTGTGTGGTTTTTAATTGTCGAACCTCATGGATTGGCCAAGCTGTGGAGCGTTGCTAAGCAAAAGCTACGTCTTTGGCCGTTTCCGCATTAAGAAAAGGCACGGGTGTTTGACTGCTCGTAAACACTGACGGCTTGGCTGCCTATTAGAGCGTTTAGTAAGTGTATTTTTTTGTGTGTTTGTTTAACTTTTTGGAGTGAGAACTATGAAACTTCGTCAACTGACAGTGTCTGCAATAGTTGCAGCCGCAGGCTTGTCCTCGGTGGCTACCACCGCTTTGGCTCAGGCCAAAGAGCAATTCTTTCCTATGCTGGTGTACCGCACTGGCGCCTATGCACCTAACGGCGTGCCTTTTGCCAACGGCATGGCCGACTACTTTAAGCTGGTCAACGCCAAGGGCGGCATCAATGGTGTGAAGCTCTCGTTTGAAGAGTGCGAAACCGGCTACGCTACCGACCGTGGCGTAGAATGTTACGAGCGTTTAAAAGGCAAAAACGGTGGCGCCACTGTGTTTCAGCCATTGTCTACTGGTATTACTTTTGCTTTAACTGAAAAAGCTCCTGGCGACAAGATTCCTTTGATTACTGCTGGCTATGGACGCAGCGAGTCTGCTGACGGAGGCGTGTTCAAGTGGAACTTCCCTCTGTCAGGCACATACTGGGTAGCGGCTGACACATTGATTCAGCACATCGCCAAAAAAGAAGGTGGTTTCGACAAGCTCAAAGGCAAAAAAATCACCTTGATTTACCACGATTCACCGTTTGGCAAAGAGCCAATTCCTTTATTGCAAGAGCGTTCAAGGATGCATGGTTTTGAATTGAGCCTATTGCCAGTGACTCACCCAGGTGTGGAGCAAAAAGCCACATGGCTACAGATTCGTCAGAACAAACCTGATTATGTGCTCAACTGGGGTTGGGGCGTGATGAACTCCACTGCCCTCAAAGAAGCGCAAGCCACGGGCTACCCGCGTGACAAAATGTACGGCGTTTGGTGGGCAGGTGCCGAGCCTGACGTGAAGGACGTGGCTGAGGGCGCCAAAGGTTACAACGCTATTATGATGCAGCACGGCGCTGAGCCTAATTCTGTTGTGGCCAAAGACATCCTTAGCATGGTGCACGGCAAAGGCCAAGGAACGGGCCCTAAAGAAGAAGTAGGCCAAGTGCTTTACATGCGTGGCCTACAAGCCGCTATGTTTGCCGTGGAAGGCGTGCGTTCTGCGCAAGATCGCTTTGGCAAAGGCAAGGTCATGACTGGCGAACAAGCACGCTGGGGTTATGAAAACTTACATCTTACACAGGCCAAACTCGATGCACTAGGCTTTAAAGGTGTGATGCGCCCAATTTCTACCAGTTGCAAAGACCACATGGGTGCATCGTTTGCACGTGTGCACACATGGGATGGCGCCAAGTTCAACTGGTCTTCTGACTGGCTGCAAGGCGACGAGCAGATCATCAACCCAATGGTCAAAGCTGCTGCAGATAAGTACGCGGCAGAAAAGAAGCTAACACGCCGCGATGGCGCTGACTGCCAATCTTAATTAGATTAATTGACTTTTGTTTGGCTAGCGAGCTTCATTCCTCGCTAGCCAGCAAATGCCAGCGCTTTGGTATGGGTTCAAATTATTTTGATTCACATTAGAGCGCTGTTGTTTGGTTTGAAATATTTCCACACATGACACTATGACTACACCCCAAACTTCTTCAGCTCCTGAGCCCAATATCGTTTTGAATGTCAATGGCATTGAAGTCATTTATAACCACGTTATCTTGGTTCTCAAAGGCGTGTCTTTGAATGTGCCTGAAGGCAAAATCGTCGCTATTTTGGGCGGCAATGGCGCTGGCAAAACCACCACATTGCGTGCGGTTTCCAACTTGCTCCAAGGCGAGCGCGGTGCTGTGACCAAAGGTACGATTGAACTGCGCGGCGAGCGCATCGAAAATTTAAGTCCCGCTGACTTGGTGCAGCGCGGCGTGGTGCAAGTCATGGAAGGTCGTCATTGCTTCGCACATTTAACGATCGAAGAAAACTTGTTAACCGGTGGCTACACCCGCAAAGACAAAGGCGAAGTTGCCGCTAACTTAGAAAAAGTATACAACTACTTCCCGCGTCTCAAAACCCGCCGTACCAGCCAAGCCGCTTACACGTCTGGTGGTGAACAACAAATGTGCGCGATTGGCCGTGCTTTGATGGCCAGCCCCACCATGGTGCTGCTGGATGAGCCGTCGATGGGATTAGCGCCACAGATCGTGGAAGAAGTTTTTGAGATTGTGAAAGACTTGAACCAGCGCGAAAAAGTAACTTTCTTGTTGGCTGAGCAAAACACCAACATGGCGTTGAAATATTCTGATTACGGCTACATCATGGAAAGCGGTCGCGTGGTGATGGACGGTAAAGCCAGCGACCTTGCGAATAACGAAGACGTCAAAGAGTTTTACCTGGGTGTGGGTGGTGGGGAGCGCAAATCGTTCAAAGACGGCAAGAGTTACAAACGCAGAAAACGGTGGTTAGCATGAGCGATTTTTACACCGAGCTGAGCGCAGCTGAAAAGCGCCCATCTGCAGTGCGAAATGAAGCGCAGTTTCAAAAATTGCCTGCGCAAATTAAACAAGCGCAACAAAAAAGCGCTGCGTTTGCTGAGATTTTGAAAAATGTGAATGCATCCGAAGTTACCAGCCGTGCCGCATTAGCGCGTTTGCCGGTCACGCGGAAAACAGAATTGCTGGATCGACAAAAAGCAGAACGCGCTGCTGCAGCAACAACGCCTGCAACAGATATATTTGGCGGCTTCAGCAGCATCGCTTTTGGCGCAAATATGCCTCGCGTTTTTGCCAGTCCTGGCACGATCTACGAGCCTGAAGGAAAGCAAATTGATTATTGGCGATCAGCCAGAGCCTTAGCTGCTGCGGGCTTTAAAGCCGGTGACTTGATACACAACTGTTTTAGCTACCACTTTACGCCAGCTGGATCCATGATGGAATCTGGTGCTCATGCGTTGGGCTGTACCGTGTTTCCCGCAGGTACCGGGCAAACCGAGCAGCAAGTGCAAGCCATGGCTGAAATGAAGCCTGCGGGTTACGTCGGTACACCAAGTTTCCTCAAAATCATTCTGGAAAAAGCTGCTGAAATGGGCGTTGTGCTGCCTAGCGTCACCAAAGCTTTGGTCTCAGGCGAGGCTTGTCCGCCAAGCTTGCGTGATTGGTTTGCCGAACGCGGTGTCACGGCCTACCAATGTTATGCGACTGCTGATTTAGGCTTGATTGCCTACGAGACCAGCGCCCGAGAAGGTTTGGTGATTGATGAAGGTGTGATCGTTGAGATAGTTACACCCGGCACGGGTGACCCTGTTGCAGAA
>JANPLX010000159.1:0-14795 GCA_031422495.1 Polaromonas sp.
AATCACGATGTATTCGAGCTTGCCTTGCTTGCCGTTGCCGTAATGGCGATCGCGCGTTAAACCCGCAAAATCGGCGACGATAGCATCGCGTGTTTTGGTCAGGCGGTTAAACAGGGTAGATTTGCCTACATTAGGGCGGCCAACGAGGGCTAATACAGGTTTCATGTGGTTTTTATTATTTTTATGGCTAAAACATTGGCGGCTATTTGTAGCCTAGAGAGACTATTTTACTCTGCCCCACTTGTCTGCAGAAAATCTCTGCAAGATTACTCAGCTACAAACCCGAAAATGCCGCCATTGCGCGTTACCACCACCAGCGTGTTACCCACCACGACGGGTTGAGCGGCCATGGCAGAGCCATCTGTCGTCAAACGGTTGAGTGACGAACCATCTGCTTTAGACAAAAAATGAATCAAACCAGTGCTGTCGCCCACGGCAATGGCTTTCTCCATCACTGCTGGCGCGCTCAAACTGCGGTTGAGTAATTGATCAGCAGCCCACAAGCGCTCACCATTAGCGCTGTTCCAAGCGACCACTTTGCCATCTGACTCTGCGCCAAACAAGCTGCTATCGTCCCCTTGGACGCCCACAAAGCCAATGGCTTGTTTGCTCCACAACAATTGGCCTCGGAAGGTATTGACGCAGCCAACACTAACGCGGTAAGCTCGTGCACAAACAACTTCGCTGACGTTTGAAACACTTCCGACCAAATCAACCAAACGCTCTATGTCATTGGTACCGCGCGCAACCGCAATGGGCGTTTCCCATCGGACGCTGCCGTCCAATGGATTCATGCCGATCAGCCGACCAGATGAGCTTGCCACCAGAGTGTCACTCACCATCAGCAAAACACCTGCTTGACGCAAAGTCAATGCATCGGTGGATCGTTTTTGCGTCCACAATTTGCCGCCTTTAGTGCTATCAAAAGCGGAAACTGAGCGGTCTGAACCTAAGACAAACACTTTACCGTTTGCCACAAGGGGCGAGGTAAAGCTAGATGTCGTAAGTTTTTGACGCCACACTTCACGTCCATTTTCAAATGTGATTAGCTCATTTGTTTCCGTAATCACCGCCAATGTTCCACCTTCAGCACCAGCACCTGCTGCGATTGCTCTGCCGGCTTGCGCTCGCCACAATTCGCGCCCAGTTGCAGCATTGAAACTAGCAACCAAGCCATCGCTACTTGCTATATTTATACTAGCAGAATTAGATACATTTACGCCGGCTACAGCGATATTCAAAGGGAAATTAACTGCATTTATCTTGCCCGACCATGCCAAGCGAACAGCAAGCTTGGGCACATTAACGGCAAGCTCAGCAGGTTTTGCTTTTTCAGTCGGACCCAAACCTAAGCTTGAACCCACATTTGCACAGCCAGCCAATATGCCAATAGCTGAGGCAAGCCAGACAAAGCTGCCTAGACCACGCGCTGTGACCTTAAAAGCTTGCCCCACGAGCATCATTTTTTCGGCTCCGATACTGCTGATGAAGGAGCAGGCGAAGATGTTGCAGGAGTTGCTACAGGAGCCGTCACTGGATCGCCACCTAATGCATTCAATTTAACTTCTACCAATCGACGATAGCCTGAGCGCTCTTCTAAGCCTTTATAAGCCTTGACATATTCGGCCTTTGCTTCGGCAGGTTTGCCTTGCAATGCCAATACATCGCCACGGCGATCAGCAGCCAAGGGTTCAAAATCTTTTGGGAAAGTGCCCGTTAATTGCTTCAACGCATCATCATAATTTTTGCCTTCTATTTGTGCACTGGCCAAACGTAGCTTGGCAATAGCTTGGTAGCCGACATCTGAAGATTTTTCAGCAACCGTAGCCAAGGCTTTCTTGCTAGCATCCAGATTACCTTTTTCGTAAAAAGTTTTAGCAGCAAGTAAACCAGCTTGCTGGGCGTAGGGGCTAGAGCCGAATTTTACATTCATGTCCATCAACGCTCGCTCAACTTTTGCCACATCACCAGAAGCAATGCTGCGCTCTACCTCGTCAAACATAGCGGCAGCTTGGGTGGCTTGGTTGCGCTGCCAATATTGATAGCCATTCCATGCAGCATAAGCTCCCAGAACGGCTATCAATGTCCAGGTGATGATGTTGCCGTATTGGTTCCAAAAATACTTGAATTGGTCTAATTGTTCTTGTTCGTCGAGATTGTTTGCCATAAAAATAATGATCTTGAAAATGAATATGAAATACTAAAACGGATTTTAATAACTAAAACTAAATTTATGTTCTGAAAATTTTAAATTTGAAGCTTATATCAGCAAGGTTTTAGCCCAAGATTCTACGGATTCTAAGGACTGCAGTGTTTGAGCGCCCTGCCCATCGCGCAACGATTTCACCGTAACTTGTTGTTTCGTCAGCTCTTCAGCGCCAAATATCAAAGCGTAACGAGCGCCACTAGCATCCGCTTTTTTGAATTGGCTCTTCATCGCACCAGCTGCACCATCAGCCGTTGCATGCATTTGTATACTGATGCCCTGTGCGCGCAGTTGCTGTAACACAGGTGCAACGCGCACAGAATCCTGCAAGTTTTGCACGATAGCAAACGCATCTAAAACAGTGTTCGATGCTTCTATGGACTGCTCTTTGAGTAGCTCCAACACACGCTCGATGCCCATGCCCCAGCCAACCGCAGGGGTCGGTTTACCGCCCAAAACCTCAAACAAGCCATCGTAGCGCCCACCACCGCAAACCGTGCCTTGCGAGCCAAGCTCATCGGTGATGAATTCAAACACTGTGTGGCTGTAGTAATCTAAACCGCGCACTAGTCTGGGGTTAACCGTCCAAGCCATGCCACAAGCCGTCAAAAGTCGTTGAACGGTTTCCAGATGCGTCAACGATGTTTCACCCAAAAAATCAAGCAGTTGAGGAGCCGCTTGCACCATCGCTTGCATTGCTGGATTTTTTGTGTCCAGAATACGCAATGGGTTGGTGTGCAATCGACGTTGCGCGTCCGCATCTAGTACATCAGCGTGCTGCTGAAAATACGTAATTAGCGCTAATCGGTGAGCTTGACGTTCTGCAGGGATACCTAAACTGTTGATTTCTACACGAATATTTTTAGCACCTAAGCGCTTGAATATCTGATCGACCAACAGCATCAATTCGGCATCAACTTCAGGGCCAGCAAAACCCAGCGCTTCTGCACCTAACTGATAAAACTGACGATAACGACCACGCTGTGGACGCTCATGCCGAAACATAGGCCCCATGTAATACAGGCGCTTGCCACCCTCATAGGTCAAGTTATGCTCAATCGCGGCACGCACCACACCTGGGGTGTTCTCTGGGCGAAGCGTCAGCTGCTCGCCATTGAGCCTGTCTTCAAAAGAATACATTTCTTTTTCGACGATGTCTGTCGTCTCACCAGTGCCTCGTACAAACAAAGCTGTGGGCTCGACGATGGGTGTACGAATACTGCGGTAAGCGCTAGTAGCCATGACGTCGCGCACATGTGCTTCAAACCATTCCCACCGCGCAGAATCTGGCGGTAGAATATCGTTCATGCCTTTGACGGCAACTATTTTTTCAATCTTTTGTTGCATCACAATTACTTAGCGTAGCGGTTCTCAATGTAGTTTTCAACGATGACTTGAAACTCTTGCGCAATGTTTTCACCACGTAAAGTCACGCTTTTTTCACCGTCAATGTAAACCGGAGCTGCCGGAGCTTCGCCTGTGCCGGGTAAGCTGATACCAATGTCGGCATGCTTACTTTCGCCTGGTCCGTTGACAATGCAGCCCATCACCGCAACCTTCATTTTCTCTACACCTGGGTATTTTGTTTTCCATACAGGCATTTGTGCACGTAAGAAATCATCAATTTGCTTGGTCAACTCTTGAAAAGTAGAGCTGGTCGTACGACCGCAGCCTGGGCATGCCGTGACACTGGGCACAAAACTGCGTAAACCTATTGATTGCAAGATTTCTGAAGCAATCAAGACTTCTTGCGTTCGAGCTTCACCAGGTTGCGGTGTCAAGGACACACGAATGGTATCGCCGATGCCCTCTTGCAGCAGTATTGATAAGGCGGTTGCTGATGCAACAGTGCCTTTTGTGCCCATGCCAGCCTCAGTTAAACCAAGATGAAGCGCATAGTCGCAGCGTTTTGACAAGCCACGATACACAGAAATCAAATCTTGCACGCCGCTGACTTTACATGACAAAATAATTTGGTTACCATTCAAGCCCATGCTTTCAGCCAGCGTTGCAGAGTCTATAGCTGAGGTAACCAAGGCTTCGTACATCACTTGTTTGACATCCCAAGGCGCAGATCTTTGACCATTAACATCCATCAGATTTGCCAATAACTCTTGATCCAAACTTCCCCAATTCACGCCAATACGTACAGCCTTATTCCAGCGGATAGCGGCCTCAATCATCTGCCCGAACTGCTTGTCTTTTTTATCACCTTTGCCGACATTACCAGGATTGATACGGTATTTAGACAGCGCTTGTGCGCAATCCGGGAAATCGGTGAGCAACCGATGACCGTTGTAGTGAAAATCGCCAACCAAAGGCACGTCAATACCCATGCGATCCAGTTGATCACGGATATATGGGACCTGCGCAGCTGCCTCAGGTGTATTAACGGTGATACGCACCATTTCTGAACCAGCCAAAGCCAGTTCTTTGATTTGTATCGCGGTAGTGATTGCGTCGACAGTATCCGTGTTGGTCATGGATTGTATGCGCACGGGAGCATCACCGCCAACGGTCACAATGCGTGAACCCCATACAACACTAGCTTGTCTTGTGTGACGAGTTGCTGGTGAAGCGGTAGCAATAGGATCAAATTCAGGCAAACACAAAGACATTAATTCACCTCAAACCGAGCGACATTACTTTTTGAAATTGAAGTCAAATTGACCGGCTTACCCCGTACCTCAACCTGCGTAACATCTGCGCGCCCTACGATCACAGTCAATGGCGTCGTACCAGAAGTGCCAGCAAATTCACCATCATTCAGTAGCCTTTTAAACACGGTAGTTCCTGATGCATTTTTGACTTCAACCCAAGTCTGCCCTGTCGCTTTGAAAGTCACCAGTTTATCGTTCGTTGATACGACGATAGGAGCGGCTGCGGCTGTAATCGCTACAACTTCGGTAACTGGAGATGCTGCAATTATTGCAGCATTAGAAGTAGGAGATGTGCCAGCTAGAGATGAACTAGCTGTCAAATTTGGTGCAACACTGCTCTCAGTAGCTACTTGAACTTCTTTAGCTTGGCTGAAACCAGCTTCAGGCACAACTATGGGAGAAATAGCAACCTCAGGAAGCGATAAAACTGAAGCTTTTGGCCAAAAGTAAATACCTACAGCCCCTAAGCAAAGAAATAAAACACCTAACAGCCAAGGCGAGGTAAGTAAGGCTAATAATGCAGATTCTTTACCACCACCAGAAACAGTAATTGGCGCATTGATTGCTATGTCATCACGGTTTAATCGCGGTAACGCCGCTTTTGGTAATTTTTCCAAAATAGGTGCAGGATCAATTTTTAAAGCTTGGCAAATACTTGATGTTAGAGCGCGCACGAAAACCATATCCGGCAGCTGATCCATCTGTCCATTTTCTAATGCTTCGATGCGCTTCACAGGCACACGCAATGATACCGCCAGTGCAGCAATATGCAAGCCTGCATCCAGTCGTGCTTTCTTCAGCATTTGGCCTGCAGCTGCAGGTGAATTCGAACCAAATTGTTCTTGCATCGAATCTGTATCTGACATCGTTAAATTTTCATTCATCGAATGCACCTCGTTCAAACAATCCAAACTCTCTAGAGGTGGGGAACTGTTTCCTAAGTCGGTCCGACAATTGCACAACGCCTTGTTGGTTTCCTAATTTTTTTTCAATTTTTGTAGCTAACCAAAGCGATTCGGCATTGGCATATTCATTGTTGTTGAGGCGACGAATATAAAACTGTGATCGTACAAAATCATTGCGTTTGTAGAGTAGATTCGCTAAATTGAATGTGGTGATAGGGTTACTTGCATCGAGTTCAAAAGAGCGCGAAAAATTATTCTCCGCTTGTCGCGCATCTCCAGAGCGTAAAAGACAAATTCCCTTGGCCAAATAGGTTTTCGCCTGTCCAGCGTAACTAGGGCTTACCAATGCTTTGTCTAAATTGAGTATGGCTTCTGCAAAACGAGATTCTTGGCACGCTAACCATCCCAAGTTATGCAAAATATTGCCATCCCTGGGGTTCAGTGCTATGCCACGAGTAAAGCTATCTCGCGCCAAGCCGAAATCATTCAAACGCATATAAATCAAACCACGCAGACTGTATCCCTCAGCTGAACGTGGATCTGCAGCAATCGCTAGCTTTACTTCATCTAAAGCAATACTTGGTTGACCTTGGTCTAAATAACCAACTGCAAGCTCTAGTCTAATTTTGGCGCGTCTTTGACTGTCTGTTTCGTCGGAAGCCGTCACTAAATCAACACCAGCATTGGTATTTTGATTCGCACAAGCAGCAACAAAATTCATTATCAAAACGCAAGCCAAGATACGCAAACAATTAGCACCTAATTGAACTGCGTTTTTTGAGGAATTGAGTGTATTCATCACGTTGATCATAGGGCAAACGCCATCAATGTTGAACTGATACAGGAATATCTGCAGTACTCGTTCGAATATCTTCAACAAGAGTAATTTTAATGGTGCGCTGCTTTTCAATCCTTGCGCCAACTCGAGTTCTATCCATCACCTCTCCCGCTAGTTGACCGCAAGCTGCATCAATATCGTCACCGCGGGTTTTTCGGATGGTCGTTACCAAGCCGGCATCCATCAAAACTTTTGCAAATACTGCAACTTGCGATTTAGAAGAGCATAAAAGCCCAGATTCTGGAAATGGGTTAAAGGGTATTAAATTAAATTTACAACTCAAGCCTAATTTTGACTGTTGATTGATCAATGCAACCAATTGCTTGGCATGCTCTACTTGATCGTTGACCCCCTGTAGCATGCAATACTCGAAGGTAATGAAATCACGCGGTGCAAACTCCAAATACCTGCGGCATGCACTCATCAACTCATCGATAGGATATTTTTGATTCAGTGGAACCAAATTATTACGCAACGCATCGTTAGGCGCATGTAAAGAAACGGCAAGCGCGACGGGGCAATCTGAGCCTAAACGGTCGATCATAGGAACGACGCCAGATGTTGAAACTGTCACACGTCTTCTCGATAAGCCGTAACCATGATCATCCAGCATGGTTCTCAGTGCGAGCAATAAAGCAGAATAATTTTGAAGCGGCTCGCCCATGCCCATCATCACGACATTAGAAATGACGCGTTCTTTTGATGACAAATGCTTACGTAAAAAATGCTCGGCAAACCACAATTGCGCAATGATCTCGCCTGTTGTCAAATTACGACTGAAGCCTTGATGTCCCGTTGAGCAAAAGCGACAGCCAACGGCACAGCCAGCTTGCGAGGAAATACAAAGCGTACCTCGGTTTTCTTCTGGAATAAAAACTGCCTCTACAGCATCGCCAGAGCCAACATCAAACAACCATTTGATGGTTCCATCCATAGACTCTTGCTGACTGATAATTTTTAGGCTTTGCAAATGGGCAGTTTGCGCCAATTTTGACCGTAGCGGTTTCGCTAGATCGGTCATTTGCTCGAAGTCAGTCGCGCCTTTTTGGTGAATCCAACGAAAAAGCTGAGTGGCGCGAAAGCTTTTTTCGCCCAAGGCAGCGCAAAAAACGGTCAAGCCCTTTAGATCAAAATCAAGAAGGTTGACCGTCATACCATGACCACAGACGATAAATTAACGGCTGTAAACGTTCATGCCAGGGAAAAAGAAGCCGATTTCAACGGCAGCAGTTTCCGCAGCATCAGAGCCGTGCACAGCGTTGGCATCAATGCTGTCAGCAAAATCAGCACGAATCGTGCCCGGCGCTGCTTTTTTCGGATCAGTCGCGCCCATCAAGTCACGGTTCTTCAAAATCGCGCCTTCACCTTCAAGAGCTTGGATCATTACAGGACCTGAGATCATGAAACCGACCAAGTCTTTGAAGAAAGGGCGCTCTTTATGTACGGCGTAGAAAGCCTCAGCTTCGCCGCGTGACAAATGCGCCATTCTTGCAGCGACAACTTTAAGACCAGCTGCTTCAAAACGAGCATAGATCTGGCCAATGACGTTTTTAGCAACTGCATCAGGTTTGATTATGGAGAGAGTGCGTTCGATAGACATTTCTAATATTTCCTTTGACCTTAGACTTATAACCTTGGACTTGTGATTTCAACGAATTTTGCCAAGCTCTCTATTCTAGCCTGCTATTGTTATTTTTTTATCTTCCGCGCGATGGACGCCTAGCGCCTGATCCGCCCGACCCCGAACCAGTACTGCTGCGGCGTTGCTGCCTTTGCTGGTTCAAGCTATCAGCGCCGATGTAGCCCAAAGATGTCTTTAAAGGGTCAGGTATCGCATTATTTGGCGTATTATTTGGCCTGCTATCACGCTGAGGACGTTGTTTTTGAGCAAAATCAGGTGTTTGCCTAGGTGGAAACTTGCCGCCGGGTGTTGACGGGTTGCCTCTAGATTGCGACTGCCCACGGCCACCACTGCCACGATTACCTCGGTTGTTGGATCGCGGTGGTCGGTCACTACTGCTAGTATTTCCAGTACTTTCGCCAGTTTGATCGACGTTTTGTCGTTGAGATGATGATGCACTGACGGCATTCATCAATGCACGAATATCGGTTTCGCCTAACTCCATCCAAGCGCCACGTTTTAACCCGCGCGGCAACATCATTGCACCATAACGGATGCGAATTAATCGACTGACAGCATGTCCTACCGATTCAAACATGCGCCTGACTTCGCGATTACGGCCTTCTGAAATGGTGACGCGGTACCAGCAATTGGCACCTTCGCCACCGCCATCTTCAATCGAACCAAATTGCGCCATGCCGTCGTCAAGTTGTACGCCGTCAATTAATTTTTGCTTTTCTTCTTTGTTGAGTTTACCCAATACTCGGACTGCATATTCGCGCTCTAGCCCAAAGCGCGGATGCATCAAGTTATTAGCCAAATCACCTGAGCTGCTGAAAAGCAATAAACCTTCGGTATTTAAATCTAAACGGCCGACTGATTGCCATTTGCCTTGGTATAACTTGGGTAATTTTCGAAATACAGTTGGTCTATTCTGCGGATCATCATGGGTAACGACTTCACCAGCTGGCTTGTGATACGCAATAACCCGCGTCGGGGGTGCTTCAATCCTAAAGCGAATCGGTTTACCATTAACTTTCACATGGTCGCTGTATTGAATACGTTGCCCAATATGTGCCGGCTCGTTGTTGACGGAGATACGCCCTTCCATGATGAGCTGCTCCATCTCCAAGCGCGAACCCATACCAGCTTGCGCCAAAACCTTGTGCAATTTTGGCTGCTCAGGTTGCGGCTGCAGCACCCTACGTGCGGGCACGATGGATTCATCAGCATCCTCCGCATCAAAAAGCCCTGACGTGACGTCTTCAAAATGAATAATATCTCTCGATTTATTCACTTCGGTACGGTTTTCACCATTCTCTGTAACAGCGCTAAGCGGTAGCACGGCAGTGACAATTTCGCCAATCGCATTCGACACAAGTGGAGTATCATTTATTTCCGGATTCATAGTCAGTTCTCAAATATTGCTTGTATAGCTTCCATTGCTTAGTTTTCAACGACATCACTCATGGGTAACTCTACCTGTGATTCGTGCGCCGGCTTAGCGTCATCGATACGCTCTAAATGCTCTAAAACTTGCTCTTGCAAGGGTCCTAATTCAGGCAATTGATCTAACGACTCTATGCCCATATCGTCTAAAAACTGCTTGGTCGTGGCAAACAATGCCGGTCGCCCCACACTCTCACGGTGACCAATAACTTCAACCCATCCGCGATCTTCTAACTGTTTCAAAATCAAAGCATTGATGGTGACACCACGAATATCTTCCATATCGCCGCGCGTAGCTGGTTGACGATAAGCAATAATCGCCAATGTTTCTAGAACCGCACGCGTGTATTTGGGAGGCTTCTCAGGCGTTAACCTATCCAAGTATTCACGCATTTCAGGGCGACTTTGAAAACGCCAACCCGTGGCCACATTGATCAATTCCACCCCTTTGACTGCCCAATCCTGTTGTAAGTCCAACAGTATGGTTTTTAAAGTATCAGCGCCAATTTCTTCATCAAAAAGAACGCGCATATCACGCACCAACAAGGGTTGTTGTGCGCAGATTAGGGCAGTTTCAAGGATACACTTAGCATCCAACGTATTCATAATATTAAGTTTTCAAGAATAAAGCTGAATCAATCAGCGATAGCAAAGCACGGAAAGCTTTGCCACATCAAAATTCAAGTAATGTAGTTCTATAAAGATCTGTAGAGCAAGAATTCAAGCGACACAACGTAGTAAACGCTTATTTTGCAGACGTCCCATTGTAACTTAGCCTCCAATTCGTCAAAGCCTGCTTGAAATCTTGAGGTAAGGAAGCAACAAAATGCATTGCCTGCCCCGTCACGGGGTGCTCAAACGCCAGTTGTTCAGCGTGCAAGGCTTGGCGCAGCATGCCTGCGGCCTGCGCACCACCATACACACTGTCTGCCACCAAGGGGTGGCCAATATGAGCCATGTGAACCCGTATTTGATGGGTTCTACCTGTATGCAGTCGGCATAATATAAGGCAACCTTGCTCACAATTTTGCAGCAATTTAAACGAGGTTTTTGCAGTTTTTCCATTCTGATTATCGTGCGCAACAACAGCCATCCGCAGTCGATTCCTAGCGTCTCGACCAATCGATTCGCTCACATCGCGCTCTTTCGGTCCAGTCCAAGTGCGCAAGCCCAGCGCCAAATACAAGCGATTCACCTCTCTGGCAGCAATTTTTTGTACCAAAGCGTCCATCATCTGCCGCGTCCTTGCTACCACCATCAACCCACTGGTGTCTTTGTCCAGTCGGTGAACTATGCCGGCCCTAGGCAGCAATACGGCATTGGGGTCGCGTTCGAGCAAACCATTCAACAAGGTTCCGCTCCAATTCCCAGGGGCTGGGTGCACTACCAGCCCCACAGGTTTGTTGATAACCAAGAGGTGTTCATCTTCAAAAATAACCTCAAAAGCCACTTTTTCGGGTTTAAAAGCCTGACTTTGCGGCGTTGCTTGCAAATCAATCGACAAAAGGTCGCCTGCTTTCACTTTACTGGCTGCTTTTGCAACCACTTGGCCATTCAGGCGCGCGGAGCCCTGCTCAATCAACTGTTTTAAGTAGCTTCGTGAGAATTCGCTGACCAGTTGAACCAAAGCGCTGTCCACCCTTAGCCCATGTTGTGCTTCGCCACAAACAAATTCGCGCGTCTCCTTGGTCTCTAAATCTTGCGAAAATTCCGCATCCGCTTCACTTTTCAAAAGCTCAATAGAACTTTCGGTAGATATAATAGATTTGCTTAGTTTCAAGAAGGCGGCCTCAGATGTTTTATATCAAATTATCAACTCTATTTCATGAGTTCAAAAACACGATGAAAAATCAACTACCAATTAAGGCATTGCAATCGACATTTCTTGCTGCTTTTGTCAGCCTTGGTCTCTCTGCTTGCTCTAGTATTACTGAGGACAAATCTGAAAACTGGAGTCCTAACAAGATTTATGCAGAGGCTAAATCTGAAGCCAACGATGGCGCGTATGACAAAGCTATTCCGCTTTACGAAAAACTTGAAGGCCGTGCCGCTGGCACCCCTTTAGCGCAACAGGCTCAGCTAGATAAAGCCTACGCCCAGTTCAAAAATGGTGACCAAGCGCAAGCCATTGCCACGATTGATCGATTTTTAAAACTTCACCCTTCCAGCCCTGCACTCGACTACGCGTTGTACCTCAAAGGCACCGTCAATTTTTCTGATAATTTAGGTTTTTTTGGTTCATACACAAGACAAGATTTGTCCGAGAGGGATCAAAAAGCAGCCAAAGAGTCTTTTGAAGCCTACAAAGAACTCGCTGCGAAATTCCCAGACTCTAAATACACCTCTGACGCCAAGCAGCGCATGACTTACATTGTTAATTCACTGGCTTCATACGAAGTGCATGTGGCCAGATATTACTTTTCACGTGGCGCATATGTCGCAGCTATCAACCGCGCGCAAATCGCTATAACTGATTACCGCGATGTGCCAGCACTTGAAGAAGCAATGTATATCATTTACAAGTCCTATGAGGCCTTGGAAATTGTGCAACTCCGTGATGATGCAAAACGCATCTTGGAGGCATCTTTCCCTAAAAGTGAGCTTTTATCTGGTAACAAAGCTGGCACACGAAGTTGGTGGAAATTATGGTGATCAGTGTATCGATGTCTGCATCAATGCGTTTTAACTAAAACACCTAATTCTGCAAGGAAATCATCGTGCGATTGCAATTGCCGCATGGGTGGTAAAGCGGACAAGATTTTGCGGCCATAACCCATTTGGGTGAGGCGCGTATCGCAAACAACTAACATGCCTCTATCAGTTTCACGCCTAATCAATCTGCCTGCACCTTGTTTTAAAGACACAGCTGCTTCAGGCACAAAATAATCGATAAACGAGTTTTTGCCGTTCTGCTCTAACCGTTTAGTGCGAGCTTCTATCAATGGATCGTCGGGGGGTGGAAACGGCAGTTTATCGATCACCACAAGAGCGAGCTCGTCCCCCGGTATGTCTATCCCTTCCCAAAAAGAAGCTGAGGCCACCAAAACACAAGCGCTGCGACCCTGAGATGCCCCCTCACGAAAACGAGCTAAAAGCTCGCGTTTTGGCAGGTTTCCTTGGATCAATATTTCAATATCCAGTCTTTCGTTGAATTGCTGCTCAAGAGCTGCGCCTATGGTTCGCAATGCTCGCAGAGTCGTGGTCAACACCAAAGTTCGTCCCATTAAAACATCAATGGCTTGTCCCGCCAAACTGGCGACTTCAGCGCTGTGCGCAGGGTCACTTGGTTTAGGCAAATATTGCGGCACATAAACTGACGCTTGGTTCAAATAGTCAAACGGGCTTGATACGCGCAATACCTCAGCATCTTCAAGTCCACATGGTTCTGTAAACCATTTGAGTTGCGGCTCGTGCCCAAGAGTGGCAGAGGTAAATATCCATGATTTATGCGCCTGCGGTTCATTGGGCGCACTTAATTTCAGCATCTTATTTTTTACAGATTCAGCGATGTCTAATGGCGACTCTACCAAGCGAAGCTGCTGCCCCACTTCAACCCATCTGACCGCATCGGCTGGGCAAGTTTGCAAAAACCGTTCAGCGCGTTGACCCAGCTCTTGTGAGCGTACGCTCAATCGCTCAAAATCTGGCGCAAGATCGTTAACCATCAGTAAGGCAACGCGCAGATGCTCACAAGCTTGGCAAACCAGATTGATCGCAGCTAACCAAGCGGATTGATCTATGCCCTCAGGCTCAAGACTTGTCCATCGCAGCTTGGCACCTTGCCATTGCTTGCCTGCAGACAACCGCAATTCTCGCGCAGCACGCTCAAGACCAGAAGTTAAACTGCTCCAGTCTTGTAAACCTCTTGCCAGTTGTAAGCCGGCAGCCAAAGTATCTCGCGCTAAATCAAGTAATTGCCCTGTCGTTAGCTGGACTCCCAAGAATTGAACGCCGGTTTCATTGAGCTGATGTGCTTCGTCGAAAATCACAACGTTAACGGTTGGCAACAACTCCGCCATCCCCGAGTCTTTAACCGCTAAATCGGCAAAAAACAAATGGTGATTGATCACCACCACATCAGCTGCCAAGGCTTCTTTTCTTGCCAAATTCACGTGGCAAGACTTAAATTTAGGACATTGTGCACCTATGCAGTTGTCTCTGGTGGAAGTGATTAACGGAATAACGGCAGAGCGCTCATCCAAACCCGTCAACTCAGCCAAATCGCCATTTCGTGTCACTTGCGACCATTTTTCGACTTTTGCGAGCGTGGCGTGCGCAGATCGGTCTGATAGCTGTGTGTCAATTCGTGCCATCTCCATGCGATACAGACATAAATAGCTTGATCGACCTTTCAGCAAGGCCATCCGTACAGGTAAATTTAATATTTTCGCAATATTAGGTAAGTCACGACCGAAAAGCTGATCTTGTAATGCTTTGGTAGCAGTCGACAGTACCACGCGCTCGCCACTGAGCAGTGCGGGCACCAAATACGCATAAGTCTTGCCAACCCCTGTTCCGGCCTCGACGACTAATACAGTGCCTTGTTCGATGGATCTAGCAACAGACACTGCCATCTGCGTTTGCCCAGTGCGCGGCTTGAAATATGTATCACTTTGGGCTATCAATCCATGTTCAGCAAATACATCTTCAACACGCGACTCAAAATTCATCAATTTTCTTTTTCCGTATAACTGGCTTATTAAGGTGATTTTGTTGCTAAAAATAGTTGCAGTTCACTGCGTAAGCACAGCTGCAAGCTGGATAATATGACTAATTCGATTTTTTCAACGCTGCATTTCGTTCGCCTCCCGCCCAGTATATGACCAAAGCTATCTCTTTCAGTGCATCTTCGGGCATTCACCAAGGCGACAGAGAAAGTCAACAAGATCGGGTTTGCTTGTTTCGCAACATGCGCGAGCCTAATTGCATACTTGCCATAGTAGCTGATGGCATGGGCGGTCTAACTGGAGGTCGCAAAGCTGCTGACCAAGTGATGCTGACCGCCGAGCAACTCTTTCGATCATTTAATTCAAAAACAGACAATTCGCCACATTTGCTCGAGCGGATTGCTTTAGATGCGCACATGGTGATTGGTTTGACGGCAATGGCTTCAACC
>JANPLX010000160.1:0-5001 GCA_031422495.1 Polaromonas sp.
CTTTTGGGTATACATGGCTTATACCGTTTGAAGGCGTTTGGTGTGGATGACATAGGCAGTTGGGTGTTACTGCCAGTTTTTGGTTTTGTGATCGCAGCCGGCGCCTTGACGGCGATCGTTTATGGCTTGAAGTCGCCCGAGAAGTGGAATGCGCAATTTAACTCGCAAGCCAAACCAGAAGCTGTAGCAGGGCAAACGAACTGGCTCACGGTTGCAGCGGTTGTTTTGTCGCTGCTGATTGGTGGAACAGCGCTTATTTCGGGCATAGCATTGTCGCTACAGCATTATTTTGAGTATCAAATCGTTGAAGGGCGAAAAATCTCTCAATAATGCATAAAACGGGTAAAAATTCGTCTTTAGCTGGCGTATTTATTGCCTAAGTAGCTACAAAATATATAGCAATTATAAATTCTCATTCGACCATATCGAATGAGAATTTGCTTAAAACAACTGTAAACTTACCCAGTAGGCTACTGCGGCTACAAACGCACTAGCTGGAATAGTAAAAATCCAAGCCCACACAATATTACCTGCTACCCCCCAGCGCACCGCACTGGCGCGCTGCGTAGAGCCCACGCCCACGATGGCACCCGTAATGGTGTGAGTGGTAGATACGGGCACACCTAAAAAAGTGTTTAAAAACAAGGTGACAGCTCCTGCACCTTCGGCACAAAAACCGCCAACAGGCTTGAGTTTGGTTATTTTTTGCCCCATGGTTTTCACAATGCGCCAGCCGCCAAACAGGGTTCCAGCACCAATGGCAATATAAGCAGAAATAGCCACCCACAGCGGTGGTGACTTGTCGCCAGCAGCAGAGTAGCCGGTCGCGATTAACAGCATCCAGATGATGCCGATGGTCTTTTGCGCATCGTTACCACCATGGCCAAGGCTAAAAGCGGCCGCAGACATAAGCTGCAAGCGTCGAAACACGCGGTCTACCTTGGAGGGTGTTGTTCTTCGGCATATCCATGCTACAGCGACCATCAGCAGCGAGCCAAGTAAAAAACCTAATAGGGGCGATACAAAGATAAAGATCACAATTTTGATGATGCCGCTAGAAATCACAGCGCTTGCACCAGCTTTGGTGACTGCAGCGCCAATGATGCCGCCAGCCAAGGCGTGCGACGAGCTACTGGGTATGCCGTAATACCAGGTAATGGTGTTCCAGGTAATACCACCAATCAGCGCGCCAAACACCACATGCGTATCTACAATGGCGGGGTTAACCAGTCCTTTTCCCATGGTCGCCGCTACGGCAAAGCCGAAGACAAAAATCGCAATGGCATTGAAGAAGGCAGCAAATAAGACGGCTTGTCCAGGTTTTAAAACTCCCGTCGATACGACAGTTGCAATTGAATTTGCAGCGTCATGGAAACCGTTCATGAAGTCGAATGCCAGCGCCAAGAGCACCAGCATAGCGACGATCCAAAATGCGGTTTGTGCCTGCATTAAGAGTTCTCCAAAATGATGCCTTCAATCAAGTTGGCCACATCTTCGCATTTGTCGGTGATAGTTTCTAGCAGCTCGTAAATTGCTTTGAGTTTGATTACTTCACGCACATCGGTTTCTTCGCGAAAGAGTTTGCTCATGGCGCTACGCATCACGCGGTCAGCATCAGATTCCAGTGTGTCAATTTCTTCGCAGGTTTTGAGCGCAGTCTCAGCCGTGGCTGGGTCGGCAATATTGCCTAGCAAATACACCGCGTCTTTGAGGCGATCAATGCATTTAACGCTGATGTCCGTCAGGCGGGTGATGTCAGGCGTCATCTCTCGGACATCGTACAAAGCCATGGTTTCAGCCGAGTCTTGCAATAAATCAGCCACATCGTCCATGGTGTTGATGAGTTTGTGGATGTGTTCGCGGTCAATCGGCGTGATGAATGTTTTGTGCAACATCTGGTTCACATCACGTGTCACGCGATCAGCAGCACGCTCGGCATTGTCCACGTCACGGTTGTATTGTTCGCGCAAGTGTGGGTCGTTGTAGTTAGCAACCAGGTTAGAAAACGCACGTGCTGCTTCAACGGTACGGTCAGCATGCTGGTTAAACATCTCGAAAAAGTTGCCCTCGCGTGGCAGTAATTTACCAAAGAACATGTAAACCTCCGTGAGAATTATTTCAATTGCATGTCAAAAATTTGACACTTTGATGACTGCAGGGAGTTTAACCGCGAGATAAACCAAGCTTGTAGATTTAAGCTTAAAATCAAAAAAACCGCACAAAAAATTAAATTTTGTACGGTTTTAGTGGTGCCGGAGGCCGGAATCGAACCGGCACGGGTCTTACCCCGCGGGATTTTGAGTCCCGTGCGTCTACCAATTTCACCACTCCGGCAATTGGACTGTATGAAGCCTCTAATTATGACACAATTTATGGCACATTATTGGTATGAATTATTTAACTATTGAAGATGTCATCGGTAAAACGCCATTGGTTGCTTTGCAACGCATTAGTGCCTCAGAAAATAAACTGAAAAACAATGTCATTTTGGGTAAATTAGAAGGCAACAACCCAGCTGGCTCGGTGAAAGACAGGGCTGCTATGTCGATGATCAATCGCGCTGCCGAGCGTGGGCAGATCAAACCGGGCGATAAATTGATAGAGGCAACTTCTGGAAACACAGGCATTGCTTTGGCCATGGCCGCAGCGATCAAAGGTTACCAAATGGTCTTGATCATGCCGGAAGATTTGTCGATTGAGCGGGTTCAAACCATGAAGGCGTTTGGTGCAGAATTGATTTTGACCCCCAAAAGTGGCGGCATGGAGTATGCGCGCGACTTGGCCGAACAAATGCAAGCTGAGGGCAAAGGCTTGGTGCTTGACCAATTCGCCAACCAAGATAATCCACGGGCGCATTATGAAACCACTGGGCCTGAACTTTGGGCTGACACGAACGGGGAAATCACGCATTTCGTAAGCGCTATGGGGACGACGGGAACAATAACTGGTGTATCTAAATATTTGAAAGAAAAGAATCCAGCGATCAAAATCATAGGGGCGCAGCCGACGGAAGGTTCGCGTATTCCAGGTATCCGCAAATGGCCGACTGAGTATTTGCCTAAAATTTACGATGCAAGCCATGTTGATGAGTTGGTGTATGTCAGCCAATCCGATGCGGAAAGTATGTGCCGCCAAATGGCCAAAGACGAGGGTATTTTTTGCGGTATTTCAGCTGCCGGTGCTTGCTGGGTGGCGCAACAGATTGCAAAAACTGTTGAGAATGCGACGATTGCTTTTATTGTGTGCGACCGAGGGGACAGGTATTTGTCGACAGGCGTATTTCCTGCATGAAGCTTGGCATGCCGACTGGCCCAGACTTTTTAAGCGGTATTACACCAGCGATCAGTGCGGATGTTGCCAAAGCAATCGCTACCAAGTTAGATTTGCGTAATCCCCCAGCAGTTTTTTATAGCAACCCATATCCAGTTTACGCTGCCTTGCGAGAATTTGAACCTGTACGCCATATGCCAGATGGCTCAGTGCTGATCACGCGCTACAAAGACTTGATTCAAGTTTATAAAGATGCGCATTCGTTTAGTTCAGATAAGAAAATCGAGTTCACGCCAAAATTTGGTGACGCACCGCATTTACTCGAGCACCACACCACGAGTTTGATTTTTAATGATCCGCCACTTCATACGCAGGTTCGGCAAATCATGATGGGCGCGTTGACGCGGCGTGCTATTGATCAAATGGAAACCAGTTTGACAAAGCTGGTGTCAAAATTAGCCGATCACATCGAAATGCAAGGCGGCGGTGATTTGATTGAGGATTTTGCAGCTGCTATTCCGATTGAAGTTATCGGTAATTTGTTGAATATCCCGCATGATGAGCGTAACCCACTCAGAGATTGGTCATTGGCAATTTTAGGAGCTCTGGAGCCAAAGATTTCTGATGCACAAGCTCAACGTGGTGATAAAGCAGTCGCGGAATTTCTAGAGTATTTGAAATTGCTTGTGGCGGACAGAAGAACCAACCCAGGAGATCCTCAAACCGATGTGCTCACGCGCTTGATTCTGGGCGAGCGTAGCGACAATGGCGAACGTTTGAGTGAAAATGAACTGCTGCACAACTGCATTTTTATTTTAAACGCTGGGCACGAAACCACGACAAATTTAATCGGAAATGCTTTGGTCGCACTAGAAGAATCACCATCGCAAAAAGCGCTGCTCATTCAACTGATTACTGATTCGCAGCACGACAAAGTTGCGCTAGATGATGTGTTGAATACTGCTGTGGATGAGTTTTTGCGGTTTGAATCATCCAACCAACTAGGAAACCGTCGTGCAACGGTTGATTGTGTCGTGGGCGGTGTGGCGTTGCCAAAAGGTACTTTGATCACGCTGTGTATTGGTTCTGCAAATCGTGATCCTGTACAGTTTGAAAACGCAGAGGCTATGGACGTCACGCGGCCAAACTGCAAGCATTTGTCGTTTGCATTTGGAATACACCAATGTGCAGGACTGCATTTGGCGCGCTTAGAGGGTAGAGTAGCATTGCAGATATTTGTGCAACGATTCCCAACCTACAAACTGACAGCAGCGCCTACGCGTGGCGGTCGCGCTCGTTTTAGAGGTTTTTTGAACGCGCCTTTTTCAATAAACTAAATCTTTTTTAGAAAATTTATGTGATGCAAGCTTATAAATACTGCCCCTCATGTGCCGCACCTTTGGCTTTTGTCTCAATGATGGAAGACGGTGGCATGAAAGAGCGCTTGCGCTGCCAAGCATGCGACTTCACGCATTGGAATAATCCAACGCCCGTGCTCGCGGCAGTGATTGAATACGAGGGGCGTATCTTTCTTGCTCAAAATGCAGCTTGGCCTGGCAAGATGTTTGCGCTAATTACTGGCTTTATGGAAGCTGGCGAAACGCCTAAAGATGGCGTTGCGCGCGAAATCAAAGAAGAAACAAATCTTGATGTCAGTGAGCTTAATTTGATTGGTGTTTACGATTTCCAACGTATGAATCAAATCATCATTGCCTACCATGCTGTCGCTTC
>JANPLX010000161.1:0-2087 GCA_031422495.1 Polaromonas sp.
ACGCGGCCAAGTTGACGGCATCTGGTGCATGCACGATTGTTTGGACTGGAACTGCTGTAAAAACTTCTTGATTTAAATAATCTGAAGTATTCGTTCCCGCTAAACTACCACCATGCAAATTTACGTGGTGGGTGGTGCTGCGCTAGGTGCTCTACAAAGTATTTTTCAGCTTAAAGTTATAGGGTTATTGTTGGTAACTTGTATTCATCAAAAATAAAATATTAAAACAGATAATGAATAGTCGTAAAATACACACATCATTTTTTTTATATATTTTGGAGTCTTATGTTGCAAAAAACACGTTTATTGTTCTTGGTGTGTAGCACAGCCATTTTGGCTGCATGCGGCGGTGGAGATGACAAAGAAATCAATAATTTAGCTGGTACTTACAACTATTCAGTGTTCAAATTGACCGCAAATACATGCAACTCTGATGTGGCTCAAACCATAGATCGTGGTATCGATTCTGTAACTCAAGAAGAAGCAAATATATCACTCAACAGTTTTGGAACAGTATTCCGTGGGACTGTTGATGCTGACAATATGGGCTTTACAGCTTCATATACCCAAACGCAGAATGACGCAGCTGTTGTGAGCAAATACGCATTCAGAAGAATTGTTATTGGTAAAGATTACGAAGTCAATTTCTCCATCACGACTGGCGCGTGTACAGTTCAATACTCAGGAACGGCTTTAAGAAGTTGATCTCCTAACCCGCTAAACTAACCCCCATGCAAATTTACATGGTGGGTGGTGCGGTGCGGGATGCTTTGCTGGGGTTGCCAGTGAAGGACAGGGACTGGGTGGCTGTGGGCGCTACGCCGCAGGAGCTGGTCGATTTGGGGTACTTGCCGGTTGGTAAAGACTTCCCCGTTTTTCTCCACCCAGTGACCAAAGACGAAGTCGCCCTAGCGCGACAAGAGCGCAAAACGGCGCCCGGGTATCACGGTTTTGCCTTCCACGCAGCGCCCGATGTGACATTGGAACAAGACTTGTCACGGCGTGATCTTACTATTAATTCTATAGCAATGCAAGCAATAAATACGCCGGCTAAAGCTAAATTTAGTGATATTTTTGAGCTAAGTGAACAGATTCCGCTCGATCGATCCAAGTTGATTGACCCACATGGCGGACTGCGGGATTTAGATGCCAAAATCCTGCGCCATGTGAGCGATGCGTTTGCCGAAGACCCGGTGCGGATTCTGCGTTTGGCGCGTTTTGCAGCGCGGTTCAGCGACTTCACCGTCGCACCTGAAACCTTGGCATTGATGCGCCAGATGGTGCAAAACGGCGAGGTCGATGCCCTAGTGTCTGAACGTGTCTGGCAGGAAATCGCCAAGGGGCTGATGGAAGCCAAACCTTCCCGCATGTTTGAAGTGCTGCGCGAATGCGGCGCTTTGCAGAGGCTGTTGCCAGAGTTGGACCGCCTGTGGGGAGTGCCGCAGCGTGCCGAATACCACCCCGAAATCGACACCGGCGTGCACGCCATGATGGTGCTGGACATGAGCGCGCGGCTAGATTGCAGCTTGCCGATCCGCTACGCCTGCCTGTGTCACGACTTCGGCAAAGGCACCACGCCAGTCGAGATTCTTCCTAAGCATATTGGTCATGAAGACCGCAGTGTCAAGCTCTTGAGAGAAGTGAGCACACGCTTACGTGTGCCGGTTGAGTGCAAAGAGCTGGCCGAAGTGGTGGCCCGCGCGCATGGCAATATCCACCGCAGTGGTGAATTCAGCGCTGCCGCCATCGTCAGATTGTTAGAACGCTGCGACGCCTTCCGAAAACCCGCCCGCTTTGCTGAAGTGCTCTTAGCTTGCGAATGCGACGGTCGTGGCAGGCTGGGTTTTGAAGAAAGCGCCTACCCGCAGCGCCAACGTTTGCTGCAAAGCCTGCAAGCTGCGCAAACCGTGACTTCTGAAAACGCTATTAATAATATAGCAATTAAAGCAATAAATACGCCGGCTATAAGCGAAAATACCTCTAAAAATGAGGTTTTAGAGGCAAAAACGCTGTCTGGCAAGCAGATTGGCGAGCTGATTCACGGCGCGCGGGTCACGGCTGTGGAAAAACTTATAGCTTAAACGGCA
>JANPLX010000162.1:0-28958 GCA_031422495.1 Polaromonas sp.
CATGAACGGCAAACGCCGCGATGTGGCTGGGGTTACGGCAGAGTTCGGCGTGCCACCCGAGCTGATGGTGGATTTTCAAACTCTGGTCGGTGATGCTGTTGACAACGTGCCCGGTGTTACCAAGGTTGGCCCCAAAACAGCGGCTAAATGGTTGATGGAATACGGCTCGCTCGATGCTTTGATGGAAAAATCACACGAAATCAAAGGCGTGGCAGGTGAAAACCTACGCGCTGCAGCAGACTGGTTGCCGCAAGGCCGACGTCTCGTCACCATCAAGAAAGACTGCGATCTAAGTAGTTACATCGATGGCTTGCCTGCTATGAATAACATAGCATATAAGGCAATAAAAACGACGTCTATACTCGATTTTTATACTAAATTTGGCTTTAAAGGGCTGATTCGCACTTTGCAGGCCAAATCGGACGAAGATGACGCCAAAGTAGCCGCAAAATCAAAGAAATCCGCAGCTTCAGATCCTGGTTTATTCGATGAACCCGCCGCCGAACCTGCCACAAAACATACCGTTGATGAAGGCTTAGAGCTTTCAGATCAACAATTGCGACCTTCGTCAAAAATCTCAACATTGGTCTACGAAACCGTGCTAACTTGGGAAAGCTTTGATAAGTGGTTAGCCAAAGCGCTAGCGGCTGATTTGGTCGCTGTAGATACTGAAACCACATCCTTGGACGAAATGCGCGCACAGATTGTCGGCATCAGCCTCAGTGTCGCGCCTGGTGAAGCAGCTTACATACCCGTAGCACATATCTACCCAGGTGCAGCCGAGCAATTGCCGCGCGACGAGGTGTTGGAGAAGCTCAAGCCGTGGTTGGAAAACCCAGCGTATAAAAAACTTGGTCAACACGTCAAGTACGACCGGCATGTGTTTGCCAACCACGGCATCGAAGTGCAAGGCTATGCCCACGACACCATGCTGCAAAGCTATGTGCTGGAAGTGCACAAACCGCATGGTTTGAGCAGCTTGGCCGAGCGACATGTGGGGCGCACTGGCATCACTTTTGAAGACTTGTGCGGCAAAGGTGCAAACCAGATTTGTTTCGACCAAGTGGATATCGACAAAGCCGCCGAGTATTCATGCGAAGACGCCGACCAAACCTTAGACGTGCATTTAGCGCTGTGGCCGCAGTTAGAACACGATGAGAAATTGCGATTTATCTACGAGCTAGAAATCGCCAGCAGTGAAGCCTTGTACCGCATCGAACGCAACGGTGTGTTGATTGACGCGCCCATGCTGGCCACCCAAAGCCACGAGCTGGGGCAGCGCATCATTGAATTGGAAAACGAGGCCTACGCCATCGCCGGCCAGCCCTTCAATTTGAGCAGCCCGAAACAATTGGGTGAAATCTTTTTTGACAAACTGGGCATGCCCGTCGTCAAAAAAACCGCGACTGGTGCGCGCAGCACCGACGAAGAAGTACTGGAAAAGCTGGCGGAAGACTTTCCGCTGCCTGCCAAAATTTTGGAGCACCGTGGCATTGCCAAGCTCAAAGGCACGTATACCGACAAGCTGGCGCAACTCGCCTTGCCGCGTACAGGCCGTGTGCACACCCACTACGCGCAGGCCGTTGCGGTGACGGGGCGCTTGAGCAGCAACGACCCTAATTTGCAAAACATCCCCGTCAAAACGGCAGAGGGCAGGCGCGTACGCGAGGCCTTTGTTGCTGCGCCCGGTCATGTGATCGCCAGTGCCGACTACTCTCAAATTGAGCTGCGCATCATGGCGCACATCAGTGGTGATGCATCTTTGCTCTTGGCTTTCCACGATGGCATGGACGTACACCGCGCCACTGCAGCCGAGGTGTTTGGCGTGCAAACGCATGAAGTGTCATCAGAGCAGCGCCGCTACGCCAAGGTCATTAATTTTGGCTTGATTTACGGCATGAGTGCCTACGGTCTGGCGCGTAATTTAGGCATCGACAACACGGCTGCAAAAAACTACATCGAACGTTACTTTGCCCGCTACCCTGGCGTGAAGCACTACATGGATCACACTAAAATCGACGCCAAGGCCAAGGGTTATGTTGAAACTGTCTACGGTCGCCGTCTCTACCTGCCCGAAATCAACTCCCCCAACGGCCCACGCCGCGCTGGCGCTGAGCGCGCCGCTATCAACGCACCCATGCAGGGCACAGCGGCAGATTTGATCAAGCTCAGCATGGTCAAAGTGCAGCAAGTTTTAGACGCTGAAAAACGCGGCACCAAAATGATCATGCAAGTGCATGATGAGCTGGTGTTTGAGGTGCCTGAGAGTGAGATAGCTTGGGTGAAACATGAAATCCCGCGTTTGATGGCGGGTGTGGCGCACCTCAAAGTGCCGTTGTTGGCTGAAATAGGAGTAGGTGAGAATTGGGAGAAGGCGCACTAAAACAGCGTTTTATATTGGAAGGAGCTTCCATGCAAAGACGAGAATTTATTATCACGACGCCGCTGCTCCTTGCTGGGGGAATCCGCACGACCAATGTCATGGCTTAGACGAATCCATACCTGGTGCAGCATCAAAATTATCATGCATCAGATGCTTACGAATTGATGTTTGTGGCGCTAGTGAGCGTAGTCGATTGGTTGGACTTAAATATTCTTCGCTAGTTTTCAACTTGTTCTGGCATTGCATTGAACTCTTTTTTATAAAGTAATATGCCATGCCGCCACATAAAGTAGGCGATACGCGCCGCATCAGTGTTACCAGTGTCGGCCAAAGAAGCGTAGATGGTGAAAGCATCTACCCACTAATTTTTTCATGAGCTTCAACAGCATTTAGTAGTTTTTGAGCATAAGTAACGGTGGTTAAGCTCAAGCCTTTAGCTGATGTGACCATCGAAAAACTCAAGATGCTGTTGAAAAAAATTGGCAAATAAATTTTCATGAAAGTATTTTGATAAATATTCAGTAGTTATTGGCGCACCAAACGCACAAGGACGGTATCACTGAAGAACGTACTACTACCATCACGGAAGCGGTTGTCTGCGAGGCCATTACTAAAATCGACAACATTTGCGAGGTCATCGAAAGTGTCAGGCGAATTTGTCCAGTAATATTTGGTCACAGCATTAGGAAACCATGCGTTATCAATTTTTGGTGTTTCGCTAGACTTAACAATACTCAGGAGTTCGGTTACTGTTGGCAAACGCCATGAGGCCGAATTGCATAGATTTGTGGCATTGATAGCTGTTTTGAAGCCTATGGAGTTGGTACTTGCGTCAATTTGTAATTGGGTTGCAGGTACGGGGTTGCCAATACTCGCGTTTTGATTGCCACTGATGCTGTCGAAATTAGTTTTGTAAGCGTCATTCGCCCTCAAACCCGTCCCTGCTGCAGTTTGGCCTTGCCAAATCAAGCCACTGGCATTGTCGCGTACACATTCCGTTTTATCGTAATACTCAGCCACGTTAGCTACGCTGCAGCCTTTAAAAACTAGGCTATAACCAGTGCTGCCAATCGGGGCTGCCGTGCATGCGGTAGGAGTCGGAGTAGGTGGTGTGGGTGTGGGGACTGGCGATGGTGTAGGCGTCGGAGTCGGTGTGGGTGTCGGCGTTGCAGTCACAACAGGATCTGCTACCGCTTCCACGGGGGTTGTATCACCACCACCGCCGCAAGCAGACAATAGAACCGCAGTTGTAACTATAAATAAACGGTTCGAATTTGATTTAAGTAAAAAACACATTTGTATTCCTTAGAAGTGAATAATAAAAGTCCTACCGTACTAAACGCACATAGTTCAGTAAAGTACGAAATCCAGAGCCGGAAGTTCCATCATAAAAATTAACGCCTGTGCCGTTGTAATCTTCTAAATCAGCGGTCGATGTCCAATACAAACCAGATGTACCAGTATTGGGAAACCATGTGTTGTCAATTTTGGGGTTTTGGCTTGGCTTAACCAATCCTTCGAGTTCAAATCTAGCGGGCAAGCGCCAATTTCCGAAACCACACAAGCTCGATGAGTTGACGATATTTCGAAAACCAAGGGAATTGTTTTCGTCATAAAGATCAACATTTGTAGGAGCAATGGCTGGACCATTAGGAGGAATCCATTTTTGCAAAACTGAAATATTGTCAAAATTGGTGTACTGATAAGTTCTAATGCCACTGGTGGGTTTGCCCTCCCAAATCAAGCCTGTAGCGTTATCGCGCACACACTCCGTTTTATCGTAATACTCAGCCGCGTTAGCGACACTGCAGCCTTTAAACACCAAGCTGTAGCCAGTGCTGCCAATCGGGGCAGCTGTGCAAACTGTTGGAGTAGGCGAAGGCGATGGAGTAGGAGGTGAAGGTGCTGGGGTTGGAGTTGGAGTTGGTGTTGGAGTTGGTGTTGGTGTTGGTGTCGCAGTCACAACAGAATCTGCTACCGTTTCCACGGGGGTACCACTGCTACCACCACAAGCGAAAAGAAATAAACTTGTAGCTACTGCAGTCAAATGATGTGGCTTTAAGTTGGCGAGTGGCATATAAATCCTAAAAAGTAAATGAATGAAGTAGCTGTTTTTGCTTATCAGGCAGCCACTAACCGAGGTCTCTGCTGCTCGAGCAATTTAAAAATGGAGGGTAATATGGCCTCGGTAGCTTGACGACCCTGCTCAACCAAATAGGGCATCGCTTCGGTATCGAACAAGCCGATTCGTCTTTCGAGTGTGGGTTCAATACGCAAAAGCCGCATGCCAGCAGATTCGGCTGCTGCTAGCCGTGCACGCATTAAATTGTTCGTCATTGCAGATGTAACCTGTGCCAATAAACGCGATGGACCGTTCACTTGCTTCGGCATTGGCGCGTCAAAACCCAGTGCGAGTACAGCGCTTGCATCTTGTGCGGCGCTGACGGGAAGTGGGTCTGAGACGAAGCCATCAATCACACGCTGGCCTTCAATGTAGTGCGGCGCAAACATAAACGGCATGGCAATACTGGCACGCAAAGCGTCCACGATTCGTCCTTTGCTGATCACGATGGCATCACCGCTTACGGCATCTGTTGCCGTAACACGCAAGGGCAAACGCAAATCTTCGAGCTTAACTTCACCAAATGCGCGCTCTAGCCGATTTCGGATCAACCGATCATCTCGCAGTGAAAAATCTGCATCGAACTTACTAAGCTTTGGCCATAACATTTGTGGAATAGCGCGCCATCGGTGTTTTTTCGTCACTTCAGCTGTCCACAGCGTTGTTGCAATATTGACAGCTTCTGGCGCGGAATGGCCTAGCGAAATGAGTGCTCCAAAAATAGCGCCCGCACTGCAACCAACAATCAAATCAGGTGCGATACCTTCGCGCCACAAAACTTCAGCAACACCTAGCGCCGCAATACTTCTTACGCCACCGCTGCCAAGCACCAAGGCAAGTTGCGGTTTAAGTGAGTTTTGCATAGCGACCTCCATGCGGCAATTGATGCAGAAATTTCTTTGCTGATTTAACCCATTGCAATATGAGATACCCAAAAGAAATTGGTGTATTGGGCAGAGTTGTTAGTCTTTGATCGATTGCACTCAATAAGATTTCTGCACGAATCATCTTCTCGTCGCTTTTGTCAGGCGTGCAGCAAAACTGACATCGTTTCATCAATGCCAACATGGGACAGTTTTCTGCAAGTACATCACCATGCAACCAGCGCAACCCGTTTTTAGATGCTGCTGCGGTTAGTGCGTGTATGGCATGCTCTGCCAGTCCAAACCGTTGCCAATGATCGTCGACCATGATGGCGAATTCAGCACTCTCAGCGCAGGCACCTTCATCCACCACATACCGCGCATCTGCAATGATGTGTTCTTCGCCGTTTTGTTGCGTTGTGAGTACGAAGGCGACGTGGCGATACTGATCAACACAGCTCAAATAGCGTAAAAGAGTTGATGTCAGATTTTGGATGGCACCGTGAAAACGGTTGTACCTAGTCTGTGGTGACAGTCTTGCTATCATCGCGCTCAAGAGCGGACTGTCTTGTGGCTGCACGGGTCGCAACTCAACACGCACACCGTTGCTTAAATGCCAAAAATCTGTTGCATCGGCAGGCTTGACATCTCCAGTTGGGGCGGTGAATGCGTCTTCATAAACATTTGGTTTCATGGTGAACTCCTATCTACGGCTACAAATTAGAACTAATTTATCTGTAGCGTATCGGTCGATCCACCTTTCGACCAGTTACCAAAGTCACTTTAACTATTTAGTTACTTGCACGCGAATTTCTTCAACCAAGTCATGAATTTTTACAGGCTTATAAAGTGCACGCAGACCACTTTGTTGAGCCTGTCGAACGCGCTCAGGTGCGGTATCACCAGTGACTAAAAGCGCAGGCAATTTTCTTCCCAGTAGCGCTCTTACTTCTTTCACTAACTTTATGCCGTCCTCATTATTTCTTAGTCGAAAATCTGAAATGATGATATCGAGTGGCCGCTCAGCTTTTTCTAGCTGCAGCGCGATCTCACATGCACGCTGAATACCATCAGCCAGTTCGACATGCATACCGTACATGCTTAATGAGGCAGCAGTGCTAACGCGTACATTCTCTTCGTCATCGACTACTAAAACACGCAAGCCAGCCAATGCATTCAGTGTAGCAATGCTTGTGTGTCGTAACGGTGTGGGCGTAAATTGTTCAGGTTGTTTGATGCTTGGTACTAATAGCTTAAAGACAGTTCCACTTTTCGTTCGTGATCTGACTTCTAGAGGCGTAGCCATTAAGTTTGATAACCGACGAACGATCGCCAAGCCCATACCAAGCCCCATCGATCGGTCACGTTCACGGTTGCCTAGTTGGTAAAATTCATCAAATATGAGCGGTAATTCATGTGCGTCCATGCCGTTACCTGTGTCCCACACTTCAATGCTGACGTGTCGTCCACGCGTCCTGGCCAATATAACAACGCCACCAAACTGCGTGAATTTAAGCGCATTGTGTATAAGATTGCCAAGTAATCGCTCTAACAAAGCACTATCGGCTGATACCCATTTATTGCCAGGTTTAAAGCGTAAATTTAAGCCTTGAGCCTCAGCTTGGCGGCCAAAGCTAGTTTGTAGTCTGCGAAATAAATCACCTATTGGAACCTGTTCTGCATTCACTTTTACAACGCCAGCATCCAGTTTTGAAACATCCAACATGGAGCTGAACGAAGCTTCAAGTGCATCAACACATTGCATTAAATTACTGGCTAAAACTTCATCGGGCGTATCCTTGAGCTTGCTCAAGATCGTAGAACCAAACAAGCCTAGGGAATGCAAAGGCTGTCTCAAATCATGGCTAGCTGATGCGAAGAAGCGAGTTTTTTCTAGGCTTGCATGTTCAACGATTTTGACTTGTTCAGCTAAGCGGTGAGCTAAGGCTTCGTTTTCATAACGAGCCCTAAGCGCTTCATTGATAAGACGATTTTGCTCTAACCCTAATTGCAAATTCAACGCCATGTATGCCAAAGCACATAACCCAAGAAAAACATGGACGATATCACCTTGCCAAAGTAATGCTGTTGACAAGCCTGTTAGGACGGGTAGTATCAAGCAAAAAACAGCGTAGCGATAAGGCGATACAGATCCCAGACCGCCCGATACAATTCCCATCAAAACCAACACCATGATTGAGGTTAGTGTGATGTCACCATGCGGAAAAAAAAGCCAAGGCACTGAACCCCAAAAAATACTGGTTACAGCATTTCCGTAGCAATACCCTATGGCTGCTCGTTCAGGCTGGCGTTGTTCGCGTGGCGTTTTTGTGTACTTGTGGCTGGCTTGCATGCGCACGATTTGCCAAATATTGAGCAGCGCAAGCCAAATCAAAATGCCGGGCTGCTGGGTCTTCCAGTAAAAAAGTGCTGCAAACGCCACAGCCAATAAAAAACCAGCGTAAAAAACGGATTTACTCGTTACTAACAAAGATTCAACTTGCTCCGTCAAAATTCTTTTGTCTAAGGATTCAGGCTCAGCAACAATATCTGACTGAAAGCCAGTAGCAGCGAACTCAAGGGGTATTGTCATCTAAACATACTGATTAAATGCGAGCGGGAGCGCACGTCCATGGCTAACATGATGGAAGAAACTGCATTTTTAACCGTGCCTAATGCTAACTTGCAAGAAGTTGCTATTTCTTGGTTGCTCATGCCAGCAAGCACCAATTCTAAAACTTTGAGTTGTGTCGGATTCAGCGCATCAGTCAGCGGAGAAAGTTTGTTTTTTATGGGTCGGGCAGGACTTGGAGGTACTGGACGAATACTTTCTAGCAATGCCTCAATCAATTGCATGGTTGTATCTGCTGAGGCCGATTTGGGCACAAAACCCACCGCACCCAAAGCCAAGGCTTGCCTGATGACAAATTCATCTTCTGTCGCTGAAAAAATGGCGACCCGTGCGTGCGGAAACACACTCAAAAACTGTTGCACGCCTTGTAAGCCTTGGCTATCGGGTAAATTTAGGTCAAGCAACACCAAGTCAACACTGGGCTGAGAGCGGTAAGTATCTAGGGCCGCGCCAAGGTTAGTAGACTCCAACCATTGGATATTCAAGCGGTTTGACGTTTGCGCCAGCGCAATTAAACCCATACGTAACATGTGGTGGTCATCCACAAGCTGGATGCAATAGCTGGTGTTTTGTTCTGTACTCATGTCAAAAGGGTATAAATTTTTTATTGTTGTTAGAAGTGAATATTTAGCAAGTGACTAAAGTCACTTTTATTGTTTGACATGGTCATTTACGATAACTTTTTAACTCAAGGGCGTCAATATGGTCGATATCAACCAATTTAGATTCAGCATAGTATCGCGCCACCCTAAGTTTTTAAACGCCTATGATGCCGCTTCACACAGCTACAGGCCAGAATACATATCGCCTACTGAGTGGCATTTGAAGCTCTCATTCGATATTGAAGATGCTTTGCGCAGCAAGCAACGCCAACTGAGAGCATTGGGTAAGCCACAAGTAGAGGAAGAGCAAGAGCAACCCGGTGAACACCCCAGAGGACCGCGAGAATTGGACGAGCACGAGGAAGAGAGAATAGAGCTTCAAAACGCTATCGACGACCTGCAAAGAACGATCCAACAGTACGATTTTTGGTTTCGTGTCGAGAAAATCAGTCACACAGGAACAAATGCCGACGGACCACAAGCCGTAACTGTTACGTTTACACAAGATTCCGCGCTCAATGCTTTGCATGCCATTGTGCGCTTAACCAAGCAAGGAAAATACAGGCTGACATCTTTCGTAAAGCGTAACATTAACCCGGTTATTCAACCTGTGCAATTGGTTAAAACGATGACACTGAAAGATATTTTGATCTGTACGATTGGGGATTCGTATGCATCTGGGGAGGGTAATCCAGATGAGCCATTGGTTACTACTGCGGGCATCAGAGCTTACGCAGATATGGGGGCATTGCGTACGCTTATAGCTATTCGAGATGATTCCCAAGATTTCACGCCTGAGCTTGAATTAGCTACTTGGCAAGAACCCCTGGCGCATCGCTCCTACAAAGCTGGGCACACATTGGCTGCAGAGGCAACGAATGGCAGTTATGCAGACATGCAAGTTGTAACGACACACTTTTCTGTAGCAAGATCGGGAGCGTCTATTCATCGCGGTCTGATTGGTCCAAACTTGCATATTGCGCCCCCAAGCTGGCGACAACCTATGCGAAAAAATAGGCGGATGTACGACACTACTTTAAATACAGGGTGGCATGATGTCGAATCTAACGAGATAGGTTTTCTTGATGACTTGTTAAATATAGGACAAATCCAAGAACTAGAGCAAACCATAGGAGGCCGACGACCAGACTTTTTGCTGCTCACGATTGGTGGCAATGATTGCGGTTGGATAGGTGGCTTTACGAAAATTATAGAAACTGACCCGAACGATGGTGCGGAAGAGGTCAGTACGCTAGTTTCACGCATTATCGACAGACATCTGGAAAATGATTTGATCATGTTGGACGAGCGATTGAGCCAGATGCCACAACAACCGCGTCATATTTTATTAACCCTGTATCCGCTGGGATTTTTTGGAGATGGTACATCAGATGCACCAAACACCAATAGGAACTGTGGCATTTTTGATGCCATCACGTCCCCAAGCGATTCTGATTCGGTTTGGGGAATTGACGACGACGAAGCTGCAATCATTAAAAAATTGGCAAATTCATTGAATAATAGATTACGAAAATTTGTACTCAATCAAAATATTAGAAACACAAATTCAATTTCTAACCCAAACTTAAGGAAGCGTCATTTCACCTGGCATATCGTAGATGGTGTCGACACAGATTTTGAGTCACGCGGTTATTGCTCCATCAACACGTTATTTGTAAGCGCTGAAAAGTCATTTTTGCGGCAAAACGACTGGAATGGCATCATGCACCCAAACTCCAGAGGTCACGATGTTTATGCACGCCGTATAGCCGAAAAAATTCGGGCCATCCTCAATAATAATTTAGAGGAATTCCGTCCCAAAGAATTTCAGCGCGTCGGCGACCCCACAGGCGGTGGTTTAAACCCCAGCACCACTACTAGAAGTGGTGTTACGTGAAAACTAAGGGTAAATCAAACTGAAAATTGTGCAATAAATACGCCACTAGCCGGCGTATTTATTACCTTAGTAGCTATAAAAATAATAGCAAAATAACAACTTCTATTGCATCGTCCAGCCGTGGCTGACAATCAGCGATTGCCCCGTCAACGCATTGCTAGGAAACGCTGCAAACATCAGCGCCACCTCGGCCACGTCCTGCACGGTGGTGAATTCGCCGTCAACGGTGTCTTTCAGCATGATGTTTTTGATGACTTCGGCCTCGGTGATGCCAAATTTAGCCGCTTGCTCGGGGATTTGTTTGTCTACCAGCGGGGTGCGGACAAAGCCGGGGCAGATGACGTTGGAGCGCACACCATGAGCCGCGCCTTCTTTGGCCACCACTTTGGACAAACCCATCAAGCCGTGTTTGGCGGTTACATAGGGCGCTTTCAGCATCGACGCCACGTGCGAGTGCACCGAGCCCATGTAGATCACGCTGCCGCCGCGCTTGCCGGCGTACATGTGCGGCAGGCAGGCTTTGGTGGTCAAAAACGCGCCGTCCAGGTGGATGGCCAGCATCTTGCGCCACTCAGCCAGGCTGAATTCTTCGACAGGGTGAACGATTTGAATACCCGCGTTGCTGACCAAAATGTCCACCGTGCCCCAGGCTGCCACGACAGCCGCCACGCCGGCGTTGACCTGGGCTTCGTCCGTCACATCCATTGCCACGCCCATGGCCTGCAAACCCATATTTCGCAGCTCTGCCGCTGTGGCTTCTGCAGCGTCTTTGTTCAGGTCTGCAATGGCCACCTTAGCGCCCTCTTTGGCGTAGGTGAGTGCAATTTCTTTGCCAATGCCGCTGGCTGCGCCAGTAACGATGGCGATTTTGTCTTTTAACTTCATATGCAAACTCTTTTCAAAACGATAAATGGAGGTAGATAGCCCTAACTTTAGCGCATTAACGCTTAGGTTGTCGCTTAAGTTTGCTGACTCTGGTTTGTTTGATAAGATACTTTGATGCAGCTCCCTTCTCATTTTTGGTCAGATTTAACAACCCGCCATTTCGCACAATTGGCCGCTAGCCAAAACATCGCACAAGCCGTTGCGGTGCTGCCTGTCGCTGCGACAGAGCAGCACGGTCCGCATTTACCCGTCAGCGTGGATACGACTTTGGTGAATGGGGTGGTTGATGCGTCGTTGCCGCATTTGCCTGCAGATTTACCGATTCTTTTTTTGCCGACTCAACAAATCGGCAAAAGCAATGAGCACGTTCGCTTTCCTGGTACCTTGACTTTGTCTGCCCAAACCATTATCAACCTATGGATGGACATTGGCAGCAGCGTGGTGCGTAGTGGTATTAAAAAACTCGTGCTGTTGAACAGCCACGGCGGTCAAGCCAGCATCATGGACATCGTGGCGCGGGATTTGCGCACCGAGCATGATTTGATCGTTTACTCAACGAATTGGTACAACTTGCCACTGGGTGATGCGGTGATGGGGCTCTTCCCCGCTGAAGAGCACCGCTTTGGCATCCACGCGGGTGATATGGAAACCTCGATGATGTTGGCTTTGCGTGAAAAATATGTGGACATGGCGCAGGCTCAGAATTTTCACAGTACCTCACAAGACCGCGCTGAGAAATACCCCGTTCTGGGTAACGGCAGCAGTGCCAAGCTGGGCTGGCAAATGCAAGACTACAACGCCATGGGCGCAGCAGGCAATGCGGCTGCCGCGACGGCAGCTAAAGGCCATGCACTAATTAATGCCGCAGGTTTGCAACTGGCTAATCTTTTGAAGGAAGTGAGCGATTTGTCGCTTTCAACCTTGAAATCGACACCCGAATTTCCGGCATAGCAGCTTGGTTTTAAGAATTTCATTTTCGATATCGTTTATTTAAGAGGAGACCTTTCATGGATCATCTCAGCGGCCTAGACGCCACCTTTCTTTATCTGGAAACACCCGAGCAGCCCATGCATGTAGGTGGTTTGAATATCTTTGAGCTGCCTGCTGGCTACGAGGGCGATTTCGTGGAAGACTTGCGCGCACATATCACACAGCGCATGCATTTAGCCCCAGTTTTCAGGCGCAAACTGGTCAACATGCCGTTTGAATTGGCCAACCCGATTTGGGTGGCTGATGAAGACGTGGACATGGAATACCATATACGCAGCACCGTGTTGCCCAAACCCGGCAGCCGCGCCCAGCTGGACAAGTTGGTGGGACGCTTGCATTCCAGCTTGCTAGATCGTAGCCGCCCGCTGTGGGAGTTTTATGTGATCGAAGGCTTGCAATCTCCGCCAGATGCGCCTGCGGGCACCCGGCATGTCGCTTTTTACTCCAAAGTCCACCACGCCGCGGTGGACGGAGCCGCTGGTGTCGCGCTGGCAAACGCGATCATGGATATAACCGCCATTCCCCGCGCTGTGCGTCCAGCGCCGTTGCGCCGAGCTACGGTGACAGACAATTTCGGCATTGCCGAGCTGGCACTTTCTGGTATCAAAAACACGGCTATACAAAGCGCCATACTGGCTAAAAATTTACCTGCTTTAGCGCGTGCTGCCTACAGCATGTTGCGACCGCCTAAAAGTGAAGAGCCAACTGTGGGCCTTGCGGGGCTAGAAATGGTTGACAGCCCGCCTAAAAATCGCTGGTTTGCGCCGAAAACACCTATCAACGTCAGCATCACCAACCAGCGCACTTTTTCCAGTTTGTCGTTTCCTTTGAACGTCATTAAGCACATTGCCAAGAGCAACGGTGTTACTTTGAACGATGTCGTTATGGCTATTTGCTCAGGCGCGTTAAGACGCTATTTGGCAGATTTGAATTGCGTTCCAGACCAATCTTTGCTCGCTGCAGTACCCATCAGCCTGCGCGAGGCAGGTAACACAGACATGAACACACAAGCTTCCATGCTGCGCATCAGTCTAGCCAGTACCGTGGCTGACCCAAAGGCGCGCTTACTAGCCATCAATCAAGCCAGCAAAAGCGCCAAAGCGGCGTCTGCCAGCATGAACGCCGTTATGCCGACCGATTTCCCATCGATTGGCGTTCCGTGGATACTCAGTGGCATGGCGGCGTTGTTTGGTCGCTCTAAACTTGCGAACAACATGGCGCCTTTGGCAAATTTGGTTATTTCAAATGTGCCCGGACCGAATGTTGCCTTGTATTTAGCGGGCGCGAAGATGGTGACTTACTACCCCGTCTCCATCGTTACCCACAGCTTGGCACTGAATGTGACAGTGCAAAGCTATAACGGCTCGCTCGATTTCGGCTTGATCGCCTGCCGCAAAGTCATGCCCGATTTGCCAGAGCTTGGCAAATACATGCAAAAAAGTTTTGAAGAGATGTTGGCCTTCACCCCAGCACCAGTCCCAGCAGTAACACTACCAGCCGCAACACCCGCTGACACCAAACCAGTCACTCAGCCTAAGCCGGTTGCTAAACCTGCAGCTAAGAAGTTGGCTGCAAAAAAAGTGGTGGCAAAGAAAGCGGTTGCCAAGAGAGTAGTCGCTAAGAAACACCCATCTAAAAAAGCTGCTAAAGAAGTGGCGAAATAATGCTCCTATGATGAGCCAACCATGTCGCTCATTCGCCCAAATCACAACACCAGCTACCCGCTACACAGCGTAGCCACTACCCGCCGTATCGAGCAGGCCGCCGCCGCGCAGTTTGCACCACACACCTTGATGCAACGCGCCGGTTTGGCCGTAGCACGGCTCGCCTGCGCTCTCGCCCCACACGCGCAGACCATTTGGCTGGCTTGCGGTCCGGGGAACAACGGCGGTGACGGCTTGGAAGCAGCAATGTACTTGAAACGTTGGGGGCGCAACCCCGTGGTCACTTGGGTGGGCGACGAAGCCCGCTGCCCAGCCGATGCCCTGCTATCGCTGCACCGAGCGCGCCAAGCCGGCGTCACTTTTGTCGCTGATCCACCGGCTGAGTACGACTTCGCCATCGACGCGCTCTTAGGCATAGGGCAAACCAAGCCCGTCACCGGCATGCTTAAGGATTGGCTGCGTCACATGCAGCTAACCGCGCCTGCCGTGCTGTGTGTCGATGTGCCCAGTGGTTTGAATGGTGATACAGGTGCGTATTTTGAATCTAAAATTGCTATTGATAATATAGCTGCTAAGGCAATAAATACAACGGCTAGAGTCAAAAAAGCATCTATTTTCTGCCTTTCTTTGCTAACTTTGAAGCCCGGCTTGTTTACAGCCCAAGGCAAAGACGCTGCGGGCGAGGTCTGGTTTGATGACCTAGACCTTGATGTAGAAAACAACCCATTTGAATCTCCTACCGCTTGGCTCTTGGGCGCCGACCGTGCCCGTTTGCCAACGCGCTTGCATGCTAGCCACAAAGGGTCATTTGGCGACGTGGCAGTGGTTGGTGGTGCTGCGGGCATGACCGGCGCTGCTTTGTTGGCAGCCAGAGCCGCGTTGCATGCCGGGGCAGGGCGTGTTTTCGTGGCTTTGCTTGATGCAAATACAGCAGACAAAGCTGGTATGCGCATGACGGTAGACCCGATGCAGCCAGAGCTGATGTTTCGCTCGCTTGAAACCCTGCCTTTGCGCGAACAAACCGTGGTTTGCGGCTGCGGTGGTGGCGACGCTGTGCGCCAAGTGTTGCCGCAGGTGTTATCGCAAGCGCCGCGCTTGGTGCTGGATGCCGATGCGTTGAACGCTATTTCTATTGATACGTCGCTGCAAACGTTACTGATAGCACGCTCAAAGCGCCATTTTTCAACCATTTTGACCCCGCACCCTTTAGAGGCAGCGCGATTATTAGGCGTTTCAACCGCGCAAGTGCAAACTGACCGCTTGGCTGTGGCGCAAACACTGGCTGATCGCTTTGGCTGCGTCGTCATCGTCAAAGGCGCAGGCAGTGTCATCGCCGCGCCTGAGCACATACCCTGCATCAACGCCAGCGGCAATGCCAAATTAGCCACTGCCGGCACGGGGGATGTGCTTGCGGGCATGGTGGGTGCAATGTTTGCAGCTTCTCAAGATGCTTTTCAGTCCGCTTGCCTCGCAACACTTCGTCATGGACAGTTGGCAGACGATTGGGCAGCAGGCAACACCTTGACCGCAAGCGAGCTGGTTAAACTCGTGTGATTAGAATTTTTAATCATCGACCGACTTCATGACGCTTTTTTACATCATTTTGGCCACCTTGGCCGCCGGTATTGGCAGCGTCTGGGTGGCTGCAGCACTCAGTTTTGGAGCTTTGGGGCGCTTCACGCAGCACATGCTCAGCCTAGCGGCCGGCGCGCTTTTGGCGACGGCGTTTATGCATTTGATGCCGGAAGCATTTGAAAGCCAAGCTGGTGCACGGGCTTTGTTTGCGACCCTTTTGGCGGGGCTTATATTCTTCTTTTTGCTCGACAAAGCTGAACTTTGGCACCATGGGCATGAGCATTCACACCATCATTCAATTGTCGATACAAGCGACCATACTGGACATAATCACAGTGATTCGGCACACACTCATGCCCCCAAAACCGGCAGTTGGGCGATTTTGACGGGTGATAGTGTGCATTGTTTTGGAGACGGTATTTTGATTGCCTCCGCTTTTATGGCCGATAGCCGTTTGGGTTGGGTAGCCGCACTGGCAGTGATGGCGCACGAGGTGCCACACCATATGGGCGATTTGATGGTGTTGAACCGTGACAATAGCAACAAACGTATGGCTCTGATCAAAGTCTCCTTGGCAGGTGCCGTCACGGCTGTGGGTGGTTTGGTGGGTTTTTGGCTGGTGGAACAACTGCAAGACTACTTGCCTTACTTTCTGGTCATTGCTAGCAGCAGTTTCATTTATGTCGCTTTAGCGGACTTGATTCCACAGTTGCAAAAGCGCTTAAGTTTCAAGCAAACTCTGGCGCAAATTATGTGGCTAGGCGTTGGAATTTTGCTTGTTACTTGGGTCAGTAGCTTTGCGCATGCACATTGACGATTGCGTGACTATTAGCAGAACTTCAAATTGCTATTATTATAATAGCTGATTAGGCATATATTACGCCGGCTACAATTGAAAATATACTGACTTATTGACTTTGAAATCGTAATAATAACTTCAAACTCGCATATAAAAAGCTCAAGTAATGTTGCAAAAATGCAACAAATGAATACTTAAGTTGCTACTTTGTATGCCTTATTCCCGCAATCTCCGTTTATGTTCAGGCGTACTAACCTAACACAAAAAAATACTGTGAATCCAAATTATGATCACACAGTTGATTAAAAAACTAATATAAACATATACGCAAGAACATATACAGATATATATTTAAAAGAGTACCTACATATGGTTGGCTATAACATTCTCCCCATCGGTTTCTCCAGCTATGAGAAATCCACCATCGAGACATTTTTTCGTCTCGCAGGTCGCCGTGCACCACATTGGGGGCTGACAGCGCGTTCTAGCGAAGCGCGCGTTATTTTGTTTAATGCCACCTCGCTGAAAGATATTGAAGCATTTCGCTCGCTTGTCGCATCGTGGCAAAAAGTCATCATTGTGGGCTATTCTGACTTTGGTACGGGCTGGGCAGTGTTGCCGCGTCCTATCAAGTTAACCGCTATTTTGAGCATGCTAGACGGCATCGCCAAAGAGTCAGAGCCTAATACTGAAGTAGCCGCGCCTGTTATTGATGTTCTTGCTACTCAACCAAGCTCGACCGACGTGTTTGCCAACGTGACAGCTAAAGTCAAAAAGTCTGCGCCTGTTATTGCAGTGCCCGTTGTTCAGAACGTTGCCATTGAGCGCGCAGCACAAAGTCCGGCGCTGGTTCCTATGAATGAAGCGCCTGGCTTTGACGCTGGCAGCTTCGGTAGTGCGCTGCAAGCTACGAAACTTGGAAATGCTGCAATTAACGTTAACACCACCCAAGGCACCGTCCTGATCGTGGATGACAGCGACATTGCCCTCAAATACATGCAAAACCGCTTACGTCATTTTGGCTATGAGAGCGATATGGCGCGCAGTGGTGACGAAGCTTTGGCTAAGGTCTCTGGCAAAAGTTACCAATTTGTATTTTTAGATGTGATGATGCAAGGCTTAGACGGCTATCAAACCTGCCGTGCCATCAAGAACAACAAAGCTCGCCGTGGGTCTGCACCTAAAGTGGTTATGTTGACCAGCCGTGGTGGCACGATCGATAAAATTCGCGGCACCATGGCCGGTTGTGACGCCTACATGACCAAGCCGCTGAACGAAAAGCAGCTAACCACAGTTTTGGCTAAGTTTGACGATACGACGATGACTCAGCGCTACGAAGCGGCCAATCCGCGTGTTGCGCTGGTTGATACTTATGTACGTGCTAAACGGTAAAACCCCCGATAATTCGTAACAGTGCGGTAACAAAACCACACGTCCGCGTGAATTATCACGCAATTCAGAGTATTTCTTAACCGAAAGCATCTAGCCATTAGCGTGCAAATGATAATGGCTAGATGCTTTTGATTGCTAGATAAGCAATCAAACTGACTATAAACCTTGGAAATTAAATGAAAAAAGTATTGATCGTTGACGACTCGCCAGTAGATTGCAAAAATCTACAGCGCATCCTGCAAGATGCCGGCTGTGTGGTTTCCGTCGCCACGTCTGGCACCGAAGCGCTGATCAAGGTGAAAACGGACAAACCTGAATTGATCATGATGGATGTCAACATGCCCGATTTAGATGGTTTTGCGACCAAACGCAAGATCAACCAAGATGCGGAAAGCAAAGGCATTCCAGTCGTATTTGTCACCAGCAAAGACCAAAAGGTTGACCGCGTGTTTGCGCAAATGTTGGGTGCAAAAGGGTATGTGACTAAGCCTTATTCGGCTGAGCAAATACTAGAGCAGCTCAATTAAAAGCAAAACACACATTGTTTATTTGACACACTATGGCTGCTGAGATGATTACCGAAGAAACTTTTGCGCAGGTTCAGCCTGAGCAAGGCGCGGTTTCCTCGTCAGCAGTGGCCAGCTTTATTGGTCAAGCCATTACCTGCGGCGGTTGGTCTTTGGCTTTGAACTTGAATTGGACCAACACCATCATTGATGTGTTTGAATTGGTCAAAATTCCGCGCTCGCCAAATTGGTTGATTGGCGCTGTCAACGTTGATGGCAATATCATTCCGGTGGTTGATTTGTCGGTGTATTTTGTGCCCAACGCACTGCCCATGCAAATTGACAGGCGTCACCGCTTGCTGGTAGGTGGCAAACGTGACGAAAGCATCGAAAGCACAGGCGGCTCTGGTAGCGACAGTGTATTTGCGATTTTGTTCACTGGACTGCCGATGCAAATTCAATACACCCGCGAGCCTATGGATGAGGCAATTGTCATTCCCGAGTTCTTGCGTGAGTTGTGTTTGGGTATTGCGAAAGACAGCACCGGTAAAACCTATTTTGAACTGAATACAGACAGATTAATCGAGTTTTTGTCGTTGAGTTTGATTTAGTTGTCGTATTGATTTTTTTGCGTAAATAGTAAATTTTTTAATTTTTTGGAGTAACTTATGACTGTCAACAAAACAGCAATCACATGGGCAACACAATTCACAGTTGCTTTGTTTGCTATCACTGGCGCACACATGGCTAGCGCTACTGAAGCTGAGACAGATGTCATGGGTGCAGGCAACACGCAGCTTGAGTTCAAGCTGGGCGTATCGCGCGATCGCGTGGCAGCGTTCCATGAAAGCTCAACGCCATTTGTGGCACGTATCGGCGTTTCTGACACAGTTGAAATTCGCGTGGTCACAAGCGGATACCTCAAAAGCAAGGTAGACGGCGTAAGTACCAGCGGAATGGCTGACACAAATCTAGGTTTACGTTTGCGCCTGCAAGAAACAGATGAAAAAACAGGCAAAGTTGGCTTGGCTGTGCAATTAGAGCAAGGTCTGCCGACAGGCGCAACCGCTTTTCGCGCTGTGGGTGGTAGCACCGCACTTAAATTTACAGCCACATGGGCTTTGCCAGAAGATATTTCTATTGGCGTACAACCTGGCTTGATTCGTGTGCGTAATGATGCAAGCAACTGGTATGTTGCACCCAGTATGTCGTTGACAGTGGCAAAAAGCTGGTCGCCAAAGCTGCGTACCGTAGTTGAGATCATTGCACCTCAGATCACGTCGCAAAAAAATGGCGGTAACGAAGCCTATTTCGCACTTGGCGCGACTTATAGTTTGACTGAGATGTTTGAGCTTGAAGCCACCTACGCGCGCTCGTTGAACAAAAACGCGCCTGAAAACAACTTTGCTGCAGGCGTGAACGTCAAGTTTTAAATCTTGAAAACTGGCTTGAATGATGTATTGATGGTTGAAAGCTGTTGATTCAGTTTGATTTTAAAAATTTGGATTTGAGGTAAATATGCTTAATACAATTCGTGCAAAATTAATTGCTCTCGTGCTCTTGGCGCTGGCTGTGGCTGTGTTGATTGGCTCAGTGGGTTTGCAGAACATCAACAAGCTGGAGCAATCTGTAAATCGCACAGCGGGTTACGGTTTGGCCGCACAAAATGCGGGTTTGACGGATATGTTTCACGACAATATGCGCGGCCTGGTGGAGCAGTATGTGGGAGCTGCTAAGGACAAAAGCCCTGAGCGTTTGGCTGAATCTGCCAAAAGCTTGAATGAGAATGCCAAGCAAATCCGCACGATGGCACGCTCAAATATTGACTCTCCGGTGTTGAATGAAAAAACCAAAGATTTGTTGGTGAAGCTTGTTCCCGTTTTCGATGATTATGCAAAAACTGCTGAAGCTATCGCTGCTAGCTCAGGCACTGATTTGGTTGAGCTGGAAAAAAGCCGTGCTGAATTCACCAAAAAATTTCAAGCACTACAAGATCAACAAGATATTTCAAATAAAAACTTGGAAGCTGAGCTTGAGCAAACCAAGGTATTGGCGGCGGCGGAGGTGCAGGAATCACTTATTGCAATTATCGCGGCCATCGTTGTTAGTTTGATTCTTTTGTCTTTGGCTGCTTACTTGGTCTATCGATCTATTACCAATGGTTTGCTAACACTGGAAAGTACTATTGAAAAAGTCAACAATGGTGACTCTTCAGCGCGTACTTTATTGCTTACTCAAGACGAGCTGGGCAACGTGGGTCGAAGCTTTGATAACCTCTTAGATGAACGTATCGCTTCACTTGAAGGTAAAACCCTCGAAAACGAAGCCATCAACAATTCAGCTATCAATTTGCTCCAATCGGTATTTTCTTTGTCGGAAAAAGACTTAACAGCTCGCGCAGCAGTCAGTGACGATATCGTTGGCACAATTGCCTCTTCAGTGAATCAGTTTGCTGACGAAACCGCGCAGACACTGAGCGAAGTGCAGAAAATTGCCGGTCAAGTGCGTACAGCTGCGCAAGCGGCGCAGCAACAAGGTAAATTGGTAGAAGGTGCAGCAAGTAAAGAGCGTGCTTTGCTAGATTCCATGGGTTCAACGCTCACGACTGCAACCCGCCAAATGAACGAAGTGGCGCAGCTGTCTACCGCCTCTGGTGCAGCTGCTACGCGCACATCTGACGCCACCAAAGCGGCGCAATCTGCGGTAGAAGGAACCATGCGCGGTATGGATTCGCTGCGTGAGGTCATCTCCGAGACGGAGAAACGCTTCAAACGTCTGGGCGAGCGCTCACAAGAGATTTCATCGGCGGTGGCGCTGGTCAACACTATTTCTGAGCGCACACACGTGCTTTCGCTTAACGCATCCATGCAGGCCGCAACAGCTGGTGAAGCAGGTCGAGGCTTTGCAGTGGTGGCGCAAGAAGTGCAGCGTTTGTCTGACAGCTCACGCCAAGCAACGGGTGAAATTGCCCAGCTGGTGAGCAACATTCAGTCTGAAACCAATGAAACCTTGCTGACCATGAACCGCTTGATTTCTGACGTGGTGGCGCAAACCGAGTTGGCGCGCCGTGCTGGTCACGAGATGACGCAAACCCAAACTGCTACTACTGAACTGGTTGGCTTGGTGCAAAAGATTGCCGCATTCTCTGTTCAACAGCAAGAAATGGCGCAAACGTTGCAAAAAAACGTGCAGGGTATGAACGACGGTACGGCACAAACCAGCTCTGCGATTGCGCAGCAAACCAGTGCAACAGACACACTGGTGCAGTTTGCGCAGCGTTTGAACGACTCTGTGGGACAGTTCAAAGTAGCGTAAATACCTGTTTGAAGACGATCAACACGACATCCGAATACTGCTGACATGATCAATGCCATGATGGAGCTCTTGCGCGACGAGTTCGCGCAAGAATTGCCCGCCACGCGTGAAACACTCGCTCAGTGGCAGAGCACACCGCTGTTGCCTTCAGACGGTGTGAAGGACATGCTGTCGTTGCTGGAAAGATTCGCCCAAGCCGTGCAAACGGTTGGCCTAGATGGCTTAGCGGCGTACTTGAACCTCATTGAAAATTTCACGCAGCAATTGCTTGAAAGTCCTGCAAGTTCGCAAGAACATGCCCTTAGCGCTGCGTGGTTGGGTCAATGGGTTGAAGAGGTTCACGCGTACTTGGAAAACCCAGCCGAGCCTGCTGTGGTTGAAAACATGGTGACCTACCTCACCATGTGCCCGACACCTTTTGATGAAGAGCATGTATTGGAAATCGCGGCTCAGTTGCTCACCTTGCCCAACATGACGGCTGAAGACGCCGAAGCTGATGCACTTTTGCATGTAGCAGCCACCGACGAAGACGTGGCCCTGCCCACCGAAGACGTGGACCCTGAGCTGTTGTATGCGCTCTTGGCCGATGCACCGCACCAGCTTGATGATATGGAGCATGCTGTCACACAATGGGCTGCAGGCACCTGTAGTGAAGCTGAGATGCAAGAAGCCATGCGCAGTGCGCACACGCTCAAAGGCAGCGGCAGCATCATCGGTTTGCCAGGCATTGGTAAGCTGGCGCATCGGTTGGAAGATATTTTGGAATACGCGGTAGATGGCTTGCGAGTAGGCGAGCGCCCTAGCGCAGCCTTGGCGCGTGATGTGATGCAGGCTGTGCATTGCTTGCAGCAAATGGTCAGCCATTTGCAAGGCAACGAAGAAGCCCCCGACAATGCAAAAAGTGTTTTGCAACGTTTGCTCGATTGGGTGAAATTGATTCACAGTGGCGAGATGGACACGGCTGATTTTGAAACGGCAAACATAACCGCAGTGCCAACAGCGAACACATCGCCAATGGCAACCCTTGTGCCGGTAGTTTTGCCGCCAACGCAAGCTAAACCTGCCGATACTGCCAAAGCGCAAGATTCTGCCGTGCTGCGTTTGGGTGTTTCACAACTCAGCCGTATGCTGCGTCGTGCGGGCCAGTCGATTGTGCATACCGAGCGGATGTCTAAGCTGTTATCTGACACAGAAAAATGGCTAGTTGCCATGGAGCGCAACAACCAAGTGCTGGCGACGCGGCTGCGCGAGCTGGACGCGATGGTGAACAGCCAAGTGGTGCAGCTGCGTGAAGCGCAGCAAGTAGATGCTAGTTTTGATCCGTTAGAGTTAGACCGCTATGACGCCTTGCATGGCCTGTCGCGTTTCATCGGTGAAACCGCGCGCGACAGCTCAGCCCTGGTGCAGCAAGCACGTGAATCAACCAACAAATCGACTGCTATGCTGCGCGACGAAGGCTATGCGCTGGTTGAACAGCATCGAGAATTACTCGTTGCGCGCATGGTCCCTGTGAAAACGGTTATTCCCCGTCTCAAGCGTACGGTCGCGCAAACCGCGATTGCAACCGGTCGTAAAGTTAATTTGCAAGTCACCGGCGAAGATGTGGTTGTTGATGCTGACGTGCTGTCTCGTCTGGCCGAGCCGCTGCTGCACCTGTTGCGTAACGCGGTTGACCATGGCATCGAGCTACCGCAAGACCGCGTGCATGTGGGTAAACCAGAGCTAGGCACGATTTATTTAGATTTTCAGCGCAACGGTGAAGAGATGGTGTTACGCGTCAGCGACGACGGCCGTGGCCTAGATTTGGTCGCCATCGAAGCCAAAGCCGTCAGCTATGGTTTGATAGATGCGCCCGGTGTGTTGAACGAAACCGACTTGCAACGCATGATATTGCAACCCGGTTTCAGCACCCGTGAGAACGTCACTGAAACCTCGGGCCGTGGCGTCGGCATGGATATTGTGAACGACCGCATCACCGGTTTGAAAGGCCGTTTAGAGATTGACAGCACCATCGGTTTGGGCAGCAGCTTCACTGTGCACGTGCCCGTGTCTAGCGGCGTGGCGCAGGCGTTGGTGGTGGAGTGCGCGGGCGAAGCAATCGCGCTGCCGTTGGAGCAGGTAGACAGTATTGTGGCTGCTGGTTTGGCGCAGTTTAGCGGTAGTGGCAATGGTATTCAGCTTGAATATGCAGATCATGTTTATCCCGCTTACTCCTTGGCGCAATGGCTGGAATTGGAAGATTTCAGCGCTGACGATATGTTGCAACGCGCCGCGACTTGGATCGTGGTATTAGCCAAAGGCGCTACTGGCCCAATAGCACTCTTGGTCGACGCCGTTTTAGAATCCCGCGAACTGATTTTGCAAGACGTGGGCTTGCTCACCCGCCGTGTCCGTGGCGTGATCGGTGGCGCTTTGAGAGCCGACGGCAGACCGCTTTTCTTGCTCGGTGTCTCCGAGCTGCAGCGCGCCGTCAACGCACCTAAGAAGTCGAGTTCTAACTCACTCTCAAACGCTAGTTCCGCAGCTGCCCTGCGCAAACGCTTGCAAGTCGAGCGTACCCGCGTGCTCGTGGTGGACGACGCTTGGTCCGTGCGCCGCTCCATGCAGCAGCTCTTAGAAGACGCCGGCTACGAAGTAGCCACCGCTGCAGACGGTTTTGAAGCGCTAGAGCGTTTGCGAGCAAAAATTCCAGCCGTCGTGTTGACCGACCTTGAAATGCCCAATATGAACGGCCTAGAGCTCACCCGCCGGATGCAAGATATACCGCAATGGGCTGAGATTCCGGTGGTCATGATCACCTCCAGAACCAGCACCAAACACCGCGACGAAGGCCTCAAATCCGGTGTTGATGTGTACTTGACCAAGCCCTACTTAGATGCAGATTTGCTGGCCCAAGTACGCACCTTATCAGCACCTAAAACACCTACATTGGTTGATATCTCTCTATAAATAATGGCGCTATAAATAATGTAGCTGTTTAGGCAATATATACGCCGGCTAGAGGCGTATTTTAGGTGGTAAATAGCAGATTAAGCGTATTTAGGCTTCTATTTTGACGCCATTCCAAAACGCCACACGGCCTTTCACAACTTCTGCCCCCTCTTTTGGGTTAGGGTAATACCACACCGCGTTCGGGTTCAGCTCGCCATTCACATTCAAGCTGTAGTAGCTCGCTTCGCCCTTCCAAGCGCAGCTAGATTTGTGGTTACTGAAAGTGACCACATCGCGATTCAGCGAACTTTCGGGGAAATAGTAGTTGCCTTCAACGAGCACAGTGTCATCGCTTTCAGCAATCAATGTGTTGTTCCAAGTGGCGCGCATAGGGTGATGTTAGCTGGTTTTTGGGTGGCTGGATATCGCAATTTGCGACATCTAATTTAGGGCTAAAGACATAAATCCCCTTAATATGAGATTTAACTACTAAAATACGCTTCTAGCAGTTGTATATATTGCTTAAGACGCTATCAAAAACATAGTAAATTCAACACAAAATACGGGTTAAATCCCCTTCAATCCCCCTTTTTCAAAGTGGGAAGACTATGACGAATGTCACTTCTTTTGACCTTATGCTTGCTCCCGCAGCCGTTATTCCCGCTCTCAGCCGTCATTCCCGCGCAGGCAGGAATCCATGGGGTTTGTCTCGTTCCCCACTTTGAAAAAGGGGGGCTAAGGGGGATTTAAACCTTCGAGCTATTCACACTCTGCGCCACACTACTTTCCCCTCGCCACTCGCCACTCGATTGCCGGCAATGTGCGACAGCAGACAGACGATAAAAATGGTTTTCCTTAAACTTCAAACAAATCGAAACAACATGCTCGGACGCAACGTCAACCAAGCCGTGAGTTCTAGCGTTGTTCAAGTCTATCAACCAGCAACAGGAATTTCAGCATGAAAAAAAATGTTTTGTTATTTGCCGCCATGGTGCTCAGCGCACCGGCTTTCGCCGTTGACGGCATCACCTTGGGTGAGCCCGGATACGGCGGAACGGGCTGCCCGGCCGGCTCGGTATCCGCCACCTTGAGTCCAGATGCAACCTCTTTGAGTTTGTTGTTCGATAAATACCAAGTAGCCGTTGGTGGCACGAGCGGCAAAAGCTTTGACCGCAAGAGCTGCAACATCGCCATTCCTGTGCGTGTACCTCAAGGATTCAGCGTATCTGTCCTGAAAATCGACTACCGTGGTTTCAATCAGCTGCCACAGTCTGCAAGCTCACAGTTCAATGTCGAATACTTCTTTGCAGGCACGCGAGGCCCAGCATTCCAAAGAAAATTTAGCGGTCCGCTGCAAGAAGATTATTTGATCAACAACCAGCTCACCGTTCAGGCGATCGTCTGGTCAGCTTGCGGCGCGGACGTCAACCTGCGCACCAACTCAAGCATGCGCGTGCAAACAGTTGCGAATAAAGAAGCCATGTCCTCTATCGACACGCAAGACGTCAGTGCGGGCATCATTTACCAGCTGCAATGGCGTGCTTGCACCAGCTAAGGTGTAAAGAAGTGACAAGAGGGTGGCTTATCAGGCGGCACTTGGACGCCTTCGCCACCCTGTATTGAAAGGCGAACTGAGAGGCTAACTAAGAGGTATAGGCCATGAAATTGATGATAAAAAATATTTTCGCGTGCGCACTGCTTGCCAGCTTGCCAGCATGGGCCCAGGAAACCAATGGCTGTCCAGAGGGCAGCTACAAGGTCGTCATGTCCCCTGACGGAACAAGCCTGAGCATCTTGTTTGACAAATTCACCCTAGACAGCAGCAGCGTCACAGGCAGCGCAAAGCCAAGAAAAGTTTGCCGCATCTCAGCCCCTCTCAATTTACCGGCGAATCAATCCATCGGTGTTTACAAGGTCGATTACCGGGGTTTTGCAAAACTCGTCAAGAAACAAGAGACCGATCTTGAAGTTCAATATTTTTTAGGACCCCACAACAATGATCGTGGCCGCGTTTTCAAACGCAAGGTCAAAGGCCCGCATGAAGGTGATTATTTATTCACCGAAACCATCGGTGCAGGACAAATGAAACGCGTCGGCTGCGGCACCGCCGCCGTACTCAACCTTGCCATTACACTCAGCCTCGATGGTGCCCTGCCAGCAGGCGAGGCCATGTCGACTCTGGACACCACCGATGCCGCCTCGCGTGGCGCCTTGGTCTACCATTTCGATTTAAAGAAATGTTCTTGAAGTGTTGCGATCAAACGCACTCAATCCATCATGGCGTGTTGGGCGCATTTCAGTGGCAGATGAAGATAGTTATGCTACGAATTAAATAGCTGTATAGGCAATAAATACATTGTCTAAAAACGTATTTATCATAAAAAATCCTCTTTAACGAGGATTTTTTATGAGTTTCAATTAAGTCGTTGTACGTCGCATGCGCGCAACCAGCGCTTGCTGGCCTAGGCGCATACGCTCCAAGGCGATGGACAAGCCATCAAATTCTTTGATACCGCTGGCATTGATTTTGATGTCTAAGTTGCCCTTGCTGATGTTGTCTACCGATTCAGTCAAGGTTGTGAGCGGTTTGGTAACTGTCCCAGGCAAAGTAAACATTAAAAATACAGCGAGCAGCACACCCACAGCCACAGTCAGCAGAACACCTTGCAATAGCTTGTCGAAGCTGCTGTTTGCGGCATCGCTTAATGCCAGAGTTGCTTTGGTTTTTTCAGCAGACATTGCAGATACGCCTTTGATCAGCACGTCTGAGAAGCGGTTTTTACCGTCTTTGATCATGTCGTTGACTTGAACTGGCGTAGGCAGGCCAGACGCAGCTGGGGTAGCAGGTGCTGCTGCAGGAGTAGCCGCTGCACCAGCTTTTGCAGTTGAGGCAACTGGCTCAGGCGCGAGCGCAGTAGCAGCAGCAGCGGTACGCACGGTAGCGAAAATTTTCAGCATTTCTGTTTTGTAAAAGTCAGCTGCGTTAGACCAGTTCGCAATAGCCGTCAAATCTGACTTGGCAAACGCTGCGCCTTTGTTAGCGCTCATGGCACTTAGCAAGTTGGTGATCTTGTCGCTGGTATCGGTCCATTCTTTGATGTAGCCGTTTCTTTTTTCCTCGTTACCAACGTAAACAAAGTATTCTTTCTCATACCGGCGCACTTGTTGTGCAAGCACGGCCAATTGGCTCAACTCAGAGGACGCTACGGTGTTTTTGCGTGTTGCATCCACCACCTCATTCTTTGCGGTGTTTTGCGTCCACCATACCAGCGCAGCCTGTGCCAAGAAGAACAAAATGATCAAGGTCAAGCCAGCGATCAGTCGAGAACGGATAGATTTCATTGTTTATCTCCAGATATTGATAATTTCGGTTTTATGGTCTTAACATTTTTGTGACAGCATCTTGAACCTTGCCGTAAGGCACTTCAGGGGGTAGCAATTTGCCTAGGCTCACAAAAAAGTACATTTCAAAAAATTTAGGATCACGCTCAAAAGTAATGGTTTTCGTCACTAAGTCCATGGCGTCGTCCACTACAAACTCTGCACCTATGCCCATGTATTCAACCAAAACCTTGATTGCAGCTGCTCTGATTTTTTCAACAGTCATATTTGAATTAAATTAACATAGGATGGTATAAGTTTGCACACATGCGGTTACGAATTTTATAGTTTGTTAGCTGAATGTGTAGGCAAACATACCTATCAATTTCCTCGAAAGCAAACTTATCCCACGTATTTGTAGTTTTATTGTCCCCATATTTCAGTGTCAGCCTTGAGCAACGGGTCGGCTCGGGTCACTCACCCACTCGCTCCAACTTCCAGCAAACAAGCCCGTTGCGCCAAAGCCCGCAATCTGCATCGCCAACACGTTGGGCACAGCACTGACGCCGCTGCCGCAGTGGTGGACGACGGTGGACGGGTCACGGCCAGCCAATAATTGGATGAACTCTGCCTTGAGCACCTCGGCGGGTTTGAATTTGCCATCTGCGCCTATATTGTCGCCAAAAGGGCGGTTTAGCGCGCCGGGTATGTGACCTGCAACCGGATCTAACGGCTCGACTTCACCGCGAAAACGCGGTGCGCCACGGGCGTCGAGTACGGTTTGAGTGGATTTATTTAAGTTATTTGCTATAGTATTTATAGCTGTTAAGGCAACTAATTCGCTAGCTAGAGAGAAATTATTGCCTAAAATAGAGGGTTTTTTAGATTTTGAAGTATGTTGAGTGCTTTCAGTTGTGCCCCCCGCTGCTTGCCAAGCTTGAAGCCACCGTCTAGCACCGCCACGGCATCATGGCCCACCCATTTCAGCATCCACCACAGCCTGCCACAGTAGTTCACGCCATTGCGGTCGTAAACGACGGCTTGGTGAGCGTTGGTGAAGCCGATGCTGCCAAGCCAAGCG
>JANPLX010000163.1:0-25235 GCA_031422495.1 Polaromonas sp.
CTAGAGGGCTGCGTGCAGCCGTCCATGTCGCCCAACATCAACGCCGCCACCCGCCGTGTGCTGGACGCGGCGGGTATTCAGACGCTCACGGCACCCAAAGCCGGCTGCTGCGGCGCTGTGAAATTCCATTTGAACGACCAAGACGGCGGCAAAGCCCACATGCGCATCAATATCGACGCTTGGTGGCCGCTGGTTGAAACGGGTCACATCGAAGCCATCGTCATGAACGCCTCTGGCTGCGGCGTTACCGTCAAAGAATATGGCCACATTTTGCAAGATGATCCGCAATATGCCGAAAAAGCCAAGAAAATCAGTGGCTTAACCAAAGATTTGAGCGAGTTGTTGCCCGATTTGGTCGACAAATTGCAAGGCAAAGTAAATGCTAAATCCGCCCAACAAGTCGCCTTCCACCCCCCTTGCACCTTACAGCACGGCCAGCAACTACGCGGTGGCGTCGAGCAACATTTGGGCGCATTGGGTTTCAAAGTCAACGTCGCCAGCTGCGAAGCCCACCTCTGCTGCGGCTCGGCGGGCACGTATTCCGTCTTACAGCCTGAAATTGCCTACCAACTACGCGACCGCAAATTGGGCAATTTAAGCGACATGAACCCCGAAGTCATCGTCTCCGCCAATATCGGTTGCATCACCCATTTGCAAAGTGGCACGGCAACGCCAGTGAAGCATTGGGTGGAATTGCTGGACGCTGCAATTTTGTAGGCCAGCGGTGCCTCAATGTAGATTTTGAAGCGGTAGACTGGAGTCGTTGTTTGCTAGTGCGTTGTTTTATAACTGTGCAAATAATCAGCTATTTCTCTTGAAACTCAAGCTGCAAACCAGTCTAAGGAGGATTCGGTGTCCAGATTAATACGCAGCCCCTGAATAATCCGCAAGTTTTGCGGTATACATAACGTTAGACTGATCAATTTAAATATGGAATGGAATTTGACCGTGATTCTCTTTTCATTGTACTGAATAGGACGTTCCAATGGAATTTATGCGAAAATTCGTCAAGTTTTTCGGACTGCTTCTTACTGTTGCAATCATTTATTTTTTCCACTCCATCTATAGTGATTACTACCAAAACGTGAGGGCCGTGGAATCTTATAAGCATGCAAGAATGACTGCAATATTAACTGCTGAATACTTTTCAAAAAATTTAAAGTTTCCAGATAGCATCGACAGACTAGACCTAGAGAAGACCGAGCCATCTTACGTTGGTGAAATTAGCATTCACAAACAAACCGGCATTATCAAAATTCAACTTGCAGGAAAATCCTTGGATGAAGGCATTTTCATATTTTCACCAACAATAAATGGCAGTCAATTATCATATGCCTGTCAATCCTCCAACGTTCCAATAGAGTACGTTCCAAACGAGTGCATATCGAAATCCAGTTAGTCCCGCTAAGTAATCGATTTATTCAAGCCCATGATTATCAAAACGACATTCCCCTTCTCAAGCACTTTGCAATGTCTGGTTTTCCTCTGTGTGACTACGCGGTTCCTTTCAGAACTGGCGGTAGTGTGAGTAGCAAACCAGTTCGTCGAATCGCCTATGTCAGGCTTTCTCCTCTAGGAAAGTCGTATGCGATGCAGTGTGACCGAAAAGACCTCAATGTCGACGACGAGGTCGAGGTGCTGATGTATGCAGGCACCGACCGTGCCTACTATGACAATGGAGTCATCACCGACATTGCACACCAGCGATGGGATTGCAGTTGTCAAGTAGTGAATCACATCAACGAAGTGAAGTACTCCTTTAATGCGTCGGGCTTCACTAGAGAAGTCAATGAGTCACAGCGCAGAACGCAAGCACCAGATGCCTGGCGCGATCAAAAGGCTCCGTACCTTCGCTTAGTGTCGGATTCCACTCGGTTTGATCGTTCCGGACTGCTGGAAGCTGATGCTTCAAGAGAAGACGAGTAAGTCTAGTCAATGTGTGCACGCGGAGCCAGGCACAACGCGCGGCCTAATCCGTGCTTTAAGCGAACCGGCCTACGGCGGTCCGCTTAAGTCAAACGTTAATACCACTAGTTTTTTTTCGGTAAACACCAACAAGACGATCTTAGGGTCGTCTCACTTAGGACTATATGCTGCCATTATCACTCCACATATCGGACGAACTCCTGCAGTCAGTAATTGCTACTGAGGGCGAACCACTGTTGGACGATTCACTGTCCGAAGTCCACCAGGCCGACTACACGTTCAGCACGATGGGAGACACTCCTGTGGCCGCGGTAGTGGTGCTCTACAGGAGAACGCATCCGGTAGGAGGTACTGTAATTGAATACCTAGTTCGTCTCAACAGTGGTTTTGGCTGGACCATTGGGTTTACTGAACCTGTGGAATTGCAAGACGCCAGCACTGGTGCCGAAGGTGTGTTCTCATTAGGCGGATCCCTCAGCAACGCGTTTCTGCGGGTGCTGGATGAAAACCTTGTGATAACACACCCAGACCACGGTGATGAAACCTTTGAGATCCGTGAAGACTTCCAGTCCAGGCTGGCAGGTGTCACAGAAGGAATGGGCGCAGAGCTCATTCTGACTCATTTGACGGGGGCGTTCACTGAAGAGTACACCCTGTCACCCACGCTTGGTGCTGCGGACTTCGTCTGGTACACGCTCAAAGGCTTGCGCGAGTTGTTCGCCAACGCAGACGGTCTGTACCCAGAGTACGCATTCAATCACCAGTCCCGTCGGGTGCTGAACTACATCTGTGACGGAAAGTCCAGCTTCTTTAATTCCATTGATCCGTCAATTCCCTCACCTAACAAGGCCTAACATGTACACTCTTAACCGACAAGTTCTTCGACCTCTGCCTCGTCACCCCACCGTAGCCGTGTGACGTCTAACCCTTCGGTCAAGCGGACATCCTCCGGGGTACCGTGGTCTGCCGCTTACCTCAAACGTTAGGCCTCATGACCAACCTCTCGTCCCCCAACCGGATTGTGTGGGAATACTTGGAGGCGCTTCGCAGACTTGTGATCGAGTCGCGCGAGGCTGAGGCCGAGTCGACCAGAAGGCAAAGCGCCGCGCTCGCCGTAGTCATGGCGGTTACAGTTGTTGAAGTCTTTTTTAACCTCTGGTTCCGAGTCAGAGCAGAGGAACGCCATACACCGGAACAGGTGGAACTCTTGATCTCAGAGTTGGGGAATCCTCGTCCTTGGTCGCTCGACAAGAAGCTCCGGCACTGGCCGAAACGGTATCTGGGTAAAGAGCTTGATCTGAACCAAGGCCCTGGTGCCGAGTTCATGAGGGTCAAGTCCCTGCGCAACTCAATCGTTCACTTCAGCAGCTCCTATACGGCATTCGAGCATGAGAATATAGTCATCCGTGGCTTGGCTGACACGACTGCCTACCATGATCTTTCGTTCGAGAAGGCACGCGCCACATTGTTGGCAGCCGAAAACATCATCGAAGAAGTCTTCGTACTGGCAGGTGTCGCACCAGGGAACATCCGGCATGCACTTCATGCGTGGACTGGCGTTGTTTGAGCGCAGCGAGTTTAGGCAGTTTCCGCGTGGCAGTACGGTGCTGGATGCTGCGAGACCATCTGGAAGTGTAAACCCCAAAAATACAAAGCATTTAAGCCTCTAGCCTGCGTATTTATTGCCTAAATAGCTATTTTATTTATAGCAAAATTCGGGCTATTCGATTGCCAAAAGACACTCTGCAAGGACTTGGTGCTTGTGGATTCCCGCCTTCGCGGGAATGACAGCGCTAAGGGATGGTTTTTTCTTTAAAACCTTACTCCCAAACCTTCCAAGGCGCTTTGCCCGTCGCCCACAGGCTTTCCAACAGATTTTTCTCCCTCAGCGTGTCCATCGGTTGCCAAAAACCTTCATGGCGGTAGGCCATCAGTTCGCCGCTGTGGGCCAGGTTTTGCAGGGGCTCGGTTTCCCAGGTGGTCGCATCGCCTGCGATTTGATTGATGACTTCAGGGGATAAAACGAAGAATCCTCCGTTGAACGCGCCGCCGTCTCCGGGTGGTTTTTCGGCAAAACCCAGCACTTGGTTGCCTTCTGTCGTCAGCGCGCCGTAGCGGCCCGGCGGGGTGATGGAGGTGATGGTGGCTTGCTTGCCGTGGGCTTTGTGAAAGGCCAGTTGCGCGGTGATGTCGATGTCAGACACGCCGTCGCCATAGGTGAAGCAAAAAGCTTCTTCGTCTTTCAAATACTCGGCCACGCGGCGCAGGCGACCGCCGGTCATGGTGCTCTCGCCAGTGTCCACCAAGGTCACTTTCCACGGCTCGGCCGAGCGCTGGTGGACTTCCATCTTGTTTTCCACCATGTCAAAGGTCACGTCGGACGTATGCAAAAAGTAGTTCGCAAAATACTCTTTGATGACGTAGCCTTTGTAGCCGCAGCAGATGACAAAGTCGTTGATGCCGTGTGCCGAGTAAGTTTTCATGATGTGCCACAAAATCGGCTTGCCACCAATCTCAATCATCGGTTTTGGACGGGTTGTGGACTCTTCGCTGATGCGGGTGCCTAATCCACCGGCCAGAATAACTGCTTTCATTGTGCTGCTTTCATGTTCTTTTTTGATGTTCAAAATTCGTTAAATCGATTGTAACTTGGTCAATAATGGCGTTATGGCAAGAGAAAACCAAACAATCGAAGCAGCCACTTTGCTGGCAACACCGCCTTGGCAGCATGAAAAGCCCGTACCTTTGCTCAAAAACGTGATGCGCCTGACCGCGCCAAATCCCGGCATGATGACGGGGCCGGGGACGAACAGCTACATCATCGGCGCTGAAGCCACGGGATATATCGTGGTCGATCCGGGGCCGAGCGATGCTGCGCATATTCAGCGCTTGTTCGACGCAACGCAGGGTGATATTCGGATGATTGTGTGTACGCATTCCCATGCCGATCATTCTCCGGGTGCGAAGCCTTTGCAGGCGTTGTGCCCTTCAAATCCGCAGATCTATGGCCTGCCAAGTGGCGTGCATGCCAGCAGTAATTCGTACTTTGTACCCGATAAAACGCTACAAAATAAAGAGCAAATTAAGCTTATATCGCGCCGTCTAGATGTGGATTTAGAGGCTGATTTAATTACTACAATTGAAGTTGTTTTTACACCTGGTCATGCCGAAAACCACGTTTGCCTAGCCTTGGTGGAAGATGGCTTGCTGTTCAGTGGCGATCATATTTTGAACGGCAGCACCACCGTGATTAACCCGCCCGATGGTCACATGGGTGATTATTTGAATTCGCTAGACGTGTTGACGGCAACGTGTTCCGAGCATCAAATTCAACACATTTTGCCTGCCCATGGCTACGTTCTAGACCATGCGGTGAAGGTTATCGCGCATCTCAAAGCGCACCGTCTGGGGCGCGAAGAAAAGATCGCCGGCGTCATGCAAGCCCATCCTGAAGGTACTTTGGACGACTGGGTGGCAAAAGCGTACGATGATGTTTCCAAGCAATTGTGGCCAGTCGCGAAACGCTCACTTTTGGCGCATGTGGAACATATTCGATCACTGAAACAAGCATCGCAATGAAAATTGCAATACCAAAGAAACCTAAGGAAATCAAATGAAAGCTGACAACATCCTGCAAACCATTGGCAACACGCCACATGTCCGTATCAACCGCTTATTTGGCGCGAATCACAATGTCTGGATCAAGTCCGAGCGCAGCAACCCGGGCGGTTCGATCAAAGACCGTATTGCACTGGCGATGGTCGAAGCGGCGGAGAAAAGTGGCGAGTTGAAGGCAGGCTCGACCATCATTGAGCCGACGTCTGGCAACACGGGCGTGGGTTTGGCGATGGTTGCAGCCGTCAAAGGTTACAAGCTGATTTTGGTGATGCCAGACAGCATGTCCATCGAACGCCGTCGCTTGATGCTGGCTTACGGCGCAAGTTTCGATTTGACGCCACGCGAAAAAGGCATGAAAGGTGCGATTGCGCGGGCACAAGAGATAGCTGCCACCACGCCAAATTCGTGGATTCCGCAGCAGTTCGAAAATAAAGCCAATATCGACGCGCATGTTCGCACCACGGCGCTTGAGATTTTGGCGGATTTTCCGAACGGTGTTGATGCACTCATCACTGGCGTCGGTACAGGTGGGCATTTGACTGGCTGCGCCCAAGTACTCAAAGCCAAATGGCCTAACTTGAAAGTTTATGCGGTAGAACCTGCGGCTTCGCCTGTGATTTCAGGTGGCGCACCTGCCCCGCATCCAATTCAAGGCATTGGTGCAGGTTTTATCCCTAAAAATTTGCATACTGACTTGCTAGATGGCGTGATTCAAGTTGAAGCCGAACCCGCCCGCGAAATGGCGCGTCGTTGCGCCGCTGAAGAAGGTATTTTGGTCGGTATTTCATCGGGCGCTACCTTGGCAGCGATTGCCCAAAAATTGCCTGATTTACCGGCTGGTGCGACAGTGTTGGGCTTTAACTACGACACAGGTGAGCGTTATTTGTCGATTGAAGGTTTCTTGCCGACATAATCGAGGCTGTTTTTACAAATTGTCCTGCTTGATAACCACAAGCCATAGACTTTGCACCATGATCCGACTCACAGAAATAAAGCTCCCACTCGCCCATCCCGATACTGCAATTGCTGATGCTGTGGTGCGAACTTTGAGCATTCAAGCTGACGAACTGGGATCCGTCCACATCTTCAAGCTCAGTTTCGATGCCCGCAAGGCAGATTTACTGCAGGTGTACATCGTCGATGTGGCGTTAACCAGTGCGACGCTAGAAGCCGAGGTGTTGCATCGATTTGAAAACAACCCGCATGTGCGCCCCACACCAGACATGGCGTACAAACCGGTTGCCGTTGCTTCGACAGAACAAAAGAATCGCCCTGTCGTTGTCGGTTTTGGGCCCTGCGGTATTTTTGCAGCACTGGTACTGGCGCAAATGGGCTTCAAACCGATTGTTTTAGAGCGCGGTAAAAAAGTACGTGAACGCACCAAAGACACGTGGAATTTATGGCGCAAAAACCAGCTGCATCCCGAAAGTAACGTGCAGTTTGGCGAAGGCGGCGCGGGAACGTTCTCAGACGGCAAGTTGTATAGCCAAATCAAAGACCCGCGCCATCTGGGGCGCAAGGTGATGCACGAGTTTGTCAAAGCTGGCGCGCCTACAGAGATTTTGGTTGATGCGCATCCGCATATCGGCACGTTCAAGTTGGTCAAAGTTGTAGAAAATCTGCGTGAGCAAATCATCGCCCTCGGTGGTGAGGTTAGGTTTGAGCAGCGGTTGACGGATGTGAAAATTGTGGATGGTCAATTGCAAAGTTTGACGGTGCTGGATGTCGCGACCCAACAAAGCTACGAGCTTCCTACGCAGCAAGCTGTGTTAGCGCTGGGTCACAGCTCGCGCGACACCTTTGCAATGTTGTATGAGCGCGGCGTTCACATAGAAGCCAAGCCTTTTTCAATCGGCTTTCGTATCGAACATCCACAAAGCTTGATAGACCGCGCGCGCTGGGGCCGTCATGCCGGGCATCCTTTGCTGGGCGCGGCAGATTACAAGCTGGTGCATCACGCTAAAAACGGACGTGCGGTGTATAGCTTTTGCATGTGCCCGGGTGGTACAGTGGTGGCAGCGACCAGTGAGGTTGGACGGGTGGTGACTAACGGGATGAGTCAATATTCTCGTAATGAGCGCAATGCGAATGCTGGCATTGTGGTGGGTATCGACCCCAAAGATTTCGTGTCAGATGATTTTGAGACCAACCACCCGCTTGCCGGTATAGGTTTACAGCGCCGTCTGGAATCCAATGCCTACGTGTTAGGCGGCAGCACTTATGAAGCACCCGGGCAGTTGGTGGGTGATTTTCTTAATGGCATTGCTTCCACTGCGCTAGGCAGCGTTGAACCCTCGTACAAACCCGGCGTTAAATTGGTTGATTTAGCAGCAGCATTGCCCAGTTATGCGATTGAAGCCGTCCGCGAAGCCATACCAGCTTTCGGTAAAAAAATCAAAGGTTTTGATTTGCCAGATGCTGTACTCACGGGCGTTGAAACTCGAACGTCGTCACCCATCAAGATGAAACGTGGTGATGATTTTCAGAGCTTGAACGTGCGGGGCTTGTTCCCAGCTGGTGAAGGTGCCAGCTACGCAGGCGGGATTTTGTCCGCCGGCGTAGATGGTATCAAGGTGGCAGAGGCGGTGGCGCTCAGCCTACTTGGCAAGCAATAGCTCGACTGAATTAAGCTTGCGGGTTTTGTAGCGCTGCAATACGCTCTTCCATCGGCGGGTGGGTGCTGAACCATTTGCCCATGCCGCCACCAATACCCATCGCCGCCATACTCTTAGGCAACTCACCCGGTGTCATGCCACCCAAGCGTTGCAATGCATTGATCATCGGCTGGCTACGACCCATGAGTTTTGCTGCACCCGCATCTGCACGGAATTCACGCTGCCGGCTGAACCAGGCGACGATGATTGCGGCCAGCACACCCAGAAGCAAGTCCATCACCACGGTGGTAATGAGGTAGCCAATACCAGGGCCGTCGTTGTTGTTCTTCAAAATCACTTTATCCACAAAGTAGCCCACCAAGCGGGAGATAAAGACCACAAAGGTGTTCATCACGCCTTGGATCAAAGTCATGGTCACCATGTCGCCATTGGCAACGTGGGCGATTTCATGGCCAAGCACGGCTTCGACTTCTTCTTTGGTCATGCCTTGCAGCAAACCGGTAGAAACCGCGACCAAGGCGGAGTTTTTAAACGCGCCTGTGGCAAAGGCGTTGGGAGCACCTTCATAAATACCGACTTCCGGCATGCCAATGCCGGCTTTTTCGGCAAATTGGCGCACGGTTTGCACAAGCCATGCTTCATCCGCGTTTTGCGGTTCATTGATGATTTTGACGCCTTGGCTCCATTTGGCTACGGGTTTGCTGATCAAGAGCGAAATAATCGCACCACCAAAACCAATGACCAATGAAAAGCCAAGTAAAGGGCCTAAAGCAATGCCATTTGGCCCAATGAAGCGGTTTAAGCCCAAAATACTGGTGACCAAGCCTAAAACGACCATCACAGCCAAGTTGGTTAAGACAAACAAAATAATACGTTTCATGTGTTTTTTCTCTTTGAAGCAGCAAAATTATGCCGATGGGGCGAATAGTAGGGGCAAACGGCTAAAAATCAAGTATTCGCACCGAAAATCCGATAAATGTTACGGGAATTGTCATATATCACATGCACGCTTGCGAAACACTGTCTTGTCATCGTAATAGCTTTCAACTTCATTGTCTGCCCACCAGTCAGGCACACCCAAAACGGGGATAGGTGCAAACGGTTTGGTAGCCAATTTTTCTGCGGTCAAATCTGCAGCGATAAAAGCATCAAGAGATTCTAATGTTAAGCATGTTGAGTTATCGGGAAAACCGCAAACATAGACGTGTGCCGTGATGGCTTTGCGCGGGTTGACGAGTTTCTCTAACAAAGCATGGCCAAATAAAACCAACTTCGCTTCTGCCCACAAAGGTCGCAAAGTTACAAAAAGTCGTTGCCAGTCTTTGTCTACCAGCGCTTGCCACAACGCCGGCGGTGCCAATAAAAAAGCCGCGTTTTCGTCAAAAACCGTCAAGGCATCGCGCACAGGCCCGCGTGATGTGACCGAGCCAAGCAAGGCAATCTGCTCGGTTTGAAGTTGATTGATGCGCTTTTTGGTTTGTGGAAATTGAATCCAGCATAAACCGTTAAAAAAATCATGCAAACCGTCGCGGGTGGGGCATGCTTTGGTGTCGAAAATAAACTGCTCGTAGGCCACGCCAGCTGGCAAATGGTTTTGAGGTACGAACGCAACGGGTGCTTCGGGCAAGTCGTTGAGCACGGCACACAGGGGCGGCGTTGGCACGGTCTGCTCTAGCATCTGCACAGCTTGCGTACCCCAGCTACGCAGATGACCGAGCCAAGGAGCCGACCAGTCAATCGCCTCTAAACCATGCGCCAAGGCAGCGACTCACCAGAACGTAGTGGTTTGAGCTCAGCTTCACCAAAAGTAAAGCTCTCGGGCGGTGTCCAGCTTTCCTTTTTCAAGGTGATAGTTTCTTGGTTGCGCGGTAAACCGTAAAAATCAGCGCCATTGAAACTCGCAAAAGCTTCTAACTTGTCTAAGGCACCAGCATCGTCAAACGCTTCGGCGTACATCTCAATCGCAGCGTGCGCGGTGTAGCAGCCGGCGCAACCCGTAGCGTGTTCTTTTAATTGGGCTGGGTGCGGCGCACTGTCTGTGCCTAAGAAGAATTTAGTATTGCCTCCCGTTGCAGCATCCACCAAAGCGAGCCGGTGCGTTTCGCGTTTCAGCACAGGCAGGCAGTAGTAATGCGGGCGAATACCGCCCGTGAAAATCGCATTGCGGTTGTACAGCAAGTGGTGCGCGGTGATGGTGGCAGCGGTGAATTTGTCGGCATCACGCACATATTGCGCGGCTTCTTTGGTGGTGATGTGTTCAAAAACGATTTTAAGTTCTGGGAAGTCGCGCCGCAAGGGGATCAACTGCGTGTCGATAAATACGGCTTCACGGTCAAACAGGTCAATATCGGGTGATGTCACTTCGCCATGCACCAGTAGCAGCATTCCCGCTTTTTGCATGGCTTCCAGCGTTTTGTAGGTTTTACGTAAATCGGTCACACCCGCATCGCTGTTGGTCGTCGCGCCAGCGGGGTAGAGCTTGGCAGCAACCACACCAGCGTCTTTGGCGCGTTTGATTTCATCGGCTGGCAAGTTGTCGGTCAAATACAGTGTCATCAGCGGTTCAAAGGTCATGCATTTCGGCACAGCGGCTTGAATGCGTGCCTTGTAAGCCAGTGCTTGTGCCGCAGTCGTCACAGGCGGCCGCAGGTTGGGCATGATGATGGCGCGGCCGAATTGGGCGGCGGTGTGCGGCACCACGGTGTTGAGTGCGTCGCCATCGCGCACATGCAAATGCCAGTCGTCGGGACGGGTAATAGTCAATGTTTGTGAAGTCACGGATGTACTTGAAGTCATAGTCATCCTCTTATTGTCTCAAAATATTGTCCCAAAAATAAGAATCAAATCTGTGAAGATTCTTCTATTTTGAGCTATTCGTTACCAAATATTCCCAAAGCGCTTGTGCGGCGCCCTTGTTGGCTTCTTTTCCTGTCGGTCTTTCGCGGTAGGCGCGTAAATCCATGGTCATCGTCAAATCGGTCATGCCGGCTGGGCAGGCGCTGACCAAGCGCTTCGCACGCAGGTCTTTTTTAATCGCGCTGTACGGTAAAAAAGCAATGCCATGACCTTCTAGAGCCATGGCTTTAAGGCCTTCTGACATATCAGTTTCATAAACGCGGTCTAAGTGAATCGCTGTTTTTGATTGCTTCAGTATCAAGTCAACCACCATGCCAAGGTAAGCGCCTGGCGCATAGCCTAGATACGGCAAGGGTTGGCCCACACGGCCGGGCAGTTCAAACATCGGTGCGCCATCTGCATCTGGTTTGACATAGGGCGCAATCACCTCTTGCCCCAAACTCACCATTTCGTAGCGTGAGGCATCCAGCTGAAACGGCTGTGATGAATGAAAGTAAGCGATCAGCAAATCGCAGCTTCCCTCTACCAAACGCAGCACAGCATCGTGCACATTTTGTGCTCTTAGCCGGCTTTTGATGGGGCCAAAGTTTTGCCGCAACATCGACATCCATGCAGGGAAAAATGTAAACGCCAGCGTGTGCGGTATGGCAAACTCAATCACATCTTGCTCAGCCGACGTATGCCCGCGCAGCATCGCTCGCGTGCTTTGTAGCGAACGCAGCATGTCAAGCGATTGGTCATAAAGCGTGTCACCCGCTGCGGTGAGCTTGGTGGGGTACGAACTACGATCAACCAAGTCTGTACCCGCCCAAGCCTCAAGCGATTGAATGCGCCGAGAAAACGCAGGTTGTGTGACATGCCGCAATTGTGCAGAACGGCTAAAGCTGCGCGTTTCAGCCAGGCTGACGAAATCTTCTAACCATCGGGTATCCATAGTGCGTATTCTTCAGTCTAAGCAGTGTTTGTGGATGCGACAGCGTAACCGCCGACCAAACTCAGTAAATGGTTGCGTTGGTTGGTTTCAAGATATGGTATGAGCAGGTTCAAAACATGGTGCGCACCTCTCAACAAGGCTAATTCGGCATGCTCGGGTTCCAGCGCGCGACGCGGATCACGTACATATTCAAAGCTGAGCCAATAGGTCAACACGACGACCATGCTGGTGGCGGTAGGCTCTAACTCGCGCGAATCAATTTTCATGGCGCCGCTGCGGTTCATGCCGTCCAGCATTGCTTTTACCGAAAGCGTTTTATTTTTTAAAATCGACTGAAAATGTGTTTCTAAACGGCGATTTTTACTCAGCAAATCGTTCAAATCACGGTACAAAAAGCGATACTGCCAGATCAATTCAAACAAAGTATGCATGTAAAACCAGGCGTCTTCGACATTGCGCACAGCGTCACTGGCGTTCAAAATCTCGTTCAATGAACGCTCAAACTTGTCAAACAATGCGTTGATCAGCTCGTCTTTGGCGGGGTAATGGTAGTAAAGATTGCCGGGGCTGATACGCAATTCAGCCGAAATCAGCGTGGTGGACACATTGGGTTCGCCAAAACGGTTAAAAAGGTCAAGTGTGACCTCTAAAATACGTTCAGCCGTGCGTCGCGGTGCTTTTTTGACCATAAATGCCAATCCCCAATAAGTTCATGCAAATTATGCATGCAAATGTCCTTAATTTACGCCCTTGATTTCAAGATGATTCATTGGTATGCCATCGTCGTGCAAACGCCCGCTCACAGCCCGCTGGCAGGTTTGCTCACGTACCAAAGCGAGCAACTTATCTCTGTGGGTGCGTTTGTACGCGTACCGCTGGGGTCGCGGGAATTGCTGGGTGTCGTTTGGCAAAAGCTGGATGCACCGCCTGAGCCCTTGTTTGGCGCACAGGGAAAAGTCATTGAGTTCAAAGCGATCACCGCTGATTTAGGTATCCAGCCAGTCAGTAGCTCGTGGTTAAAACTGATAGATTTCACGGCCAGTTATTACCAGCGTTCCTTGGGCGAAGTTGCCTTGGCAGCCTTACCGCCGCAGCTGCGAACGCTAGATGCTTTGCAGGTTGAACGTCGCTTGAAGCGCACAAAAATTGCAGGTAAAGAAATCTCTGGGCCTGCACTTGCAGTAATAACTACAGAAATTTCAGAAACACTAAAAACTAATTTTGCTATAAATAAAGTAGCATTAAATGTAGAACAAACGTCTGCTACAGGTCGAATAAGCACTGAAATTGGTCCCTTTTTGTTGTTTGGCGCAACAGGCAGTGGCAAAACCGAAGTTTATCTGCGTGCTGCCTTAGAAACGCTGCAAAACGACCCAACCTCACAGGTGCTGATGATGGTGCCGGAGATCAATCTCACCCCGCAGCTAGAAGACCGCGTCCGCGAGCGCATTTGTCCCATCTATGGCGACGATGCCGTGGTGTCCTTGCACAGCGGCATGACGAACCCACAGCGGCTGAAAAGCTGGCTGTCAGCGCACATGGGCACAGCGCGCGTCGTTTTGGGCACACGCATGGCGATTTTTGCATCCATGCCGCATTTGAAACTCATCGTCGTTGATGAAGAACACGACCCCAGCTACAAAAGCCAAGAAGGTGCACGCTACTCCGCCCGTGATTTGGCGGTTTATAGAGGCAAACTTGAAGGCGCAAAGGTCGTTTTAGGTTCCGCCACCCCGTCGTTTGAAAGCTGGCACCACAGCAGTTTAGGTGCGGACGATTCTGTCGGTCGTTACATGCGGCTGACCATGGCAGAGCGCATTGGCGGCGGCGTGCTGCCCAAAGTCATCACTGTCAACATGGAGCATCAGCCCAAAAAAACCGTCCTGTCTCCCCCACTGCTCAACGCGATCACAGAGCGCATCGCCCGTGGCGAGCAGGCCATGTTGTTCCTCAACCGCCGGGGCTTTGCACCGGTGTTGCATTGCGGCGATTGTGGTTGGAAGAGCGAATGCCCGCATTGCAGCGCCTACCGGGTTTTTCACAAAATCGACCGTACGCTGCGCTGCCACCACTGTGGTTTCACCCAGCGCGTGCCCAGTGCTTGCCCTGCTTGTGGCAATTTGGACATCACCACCATTGGTCGTGGCACGGAGCAGCTGGAAGAGCAATTGGCTGAGTTGTTGTCGCACGTGACGCGACCTGACGGCTCACCAGTACGCATCTCGCGTATTGACGCTGACACCACCAAGCTCAAAGGCGCCTTGCAGCAGCAGCTGGCGCAAGTGCATGCGGGTGAGGTGGATGTGCTGGTTGGCACGCAAATGATCGCCAAGGGTCACGATTTCCGCAATATCACCTTGGTGGCGGCTATCAACCCCGACGGAGCGCTGTTTTCCAGCGATTTTCGAGCGCCAGAGCGTTTGTTTAGCCTGCTGATGCAAGCCGCAGGCCGTGCAGGGCGCGAGGCGTCACAAGGCGCAGCCAGCGAGATGTGGGTGCAAACCCACCACCCGCAGCACCCCTTGTATTTGGCGCTGAAAAAGCACGATTACGCCGGTTTTGCTGCGCAGCAGCTCAAAGAGCGCGAGATGGCCGCCATGTCCCCCTTCGGCTACAGCGCCCTGGTCCGCTCCGAAGCTCGCACCCAAGAAGCCGCCCAAGCCTTTTTGACCGCAGCCAGCGAATCGGCAAGTGAATTAGCCGATTCCGTCCCCGGCTTCGAGCACATCACCCTCTACCCTGCTGTGCCAATGACGATACAGCGCATCGCCAACGTAGAGCGCGCCCAAATGCTGGTCGAATCCCACTCGCGCAAGGCTTTGCAGTTATTTTTGAACCAATGGCAGGGTGTCTTGCAAAATACCAAGCAAAAAGGCATGATCCGCTGGGCAATTGATGTGGATCCGCTGGCGATTTGATGCAATACGGCTAAAATACAGTAAAAAATGGCTTTAGTCGGCGTATTTATTGCCTAAGTAGCTACTAAAAATATAGCTAATTTATTTATCTAAGCATAGCAAAAGACAAGACCAGATACCAATAACGCAATAGCGTAGTTAGTAATGATATTAAAAATTATTTAAAATAACAATTTCTATATGGATACAACGCACATTTTAATTGGTTTAATATTTTCACCTTTAATCATATTAATAGGTTTTTCAGCTTATTGGATGATTAAGTTTATGGTGAGTCGAAAAAATTCCACAATAACCAATGAAATACTAGTAGGAGCATTAGGTATTTTTTCAATTTTCACTCCTAAACTGATGACTAAAGAATCACATAAATACTATAAAAATTTTATCTACTGTGGGGTTGCATTTATTGCTTACATTGTTGCGCTTGTATTTTTAATTGAGGTACTTTTAAAAATGAAATAATCAGCTTAAAGTTTAGTGCAACTCACTCACAAACCTCGCTATAAGCCCTCGGCATCCTAGCCATGTTGAGTAATAATTTCTTGTATGTCACGCTTAACCGCGCAACCGACATTCGCAACTTCGAATAAGAAGCTAATTTAGATATTAAAATCGCTATAGCCGCTGTATTTATTGATTAAACAGCTATTAAAAATATAGCAAACTTAAGGTCGCAATAACGCCACTGCACCCGAAAACGTCAAAAAAGCCATCGCTGTCGAAACTAAAATAATCCGCGCTATTCGCCCATTGTTCGCACCGAAGCGTTCAGCCAGCAGGGATACATTACTCGCGCTGGGTAAGGTGGCGATCAATACCATGACCATTAATGTGAACTTGTCTAATGGCACGCCCATTTGCTTGGCGGATACGGCTACTAATAATACTAACAGCGGGTGAACGAATAATTTAATAGCTGCCACGGGCAAATAATCCATCAACGCTATGGGTTGATGGGTATTTTCGGGCGTATTCATTTGCGACCGGGCTAATACTGCGCCTATGGTGAACAAGGCGACGGGGGAGGCTGCGTCGGCTAGTAGGCCTAGGGTGACGGCGATGGGTTTGGGGAGGGTCAGGCTGACAGCAGAGGCTAAGGCGCCTAGCAGGATGGACCACGGCATCGGGTTGGCGAGCATGCCTTTGAGGGCGTTTTTTGCGGCTTTGCTGAAGCCGTGTTCATCCGCGCCGTCTAAGCGCGACAGGGCAATACACAGCGAGCTGGTGATGACCATGTCGATCACGATGGTGATGATCGCGGGGCCGGCAGCGGCTTGGCCTAAGAGCGCGACTAACAATGGCACGCCCATAAAGCCTGTGTTCGGAAACGCGGCGACGAGTGCGCCTAATGATGCGTCGTTCCAGCCAATGCGCGAGTTTTTAGTGACCGCAATCGTGAAAGCCACCATCACCAAGGCGCAAAACAGATAAATGCCGAACACGCTGGCGTCCAGCAATTGTGCAATCGGGGTCGACGAACCAAAGCGAAACAACATGCACGGCAGCGCGAAAAACAGCACAAAACTGTTCAAGCCCGGAATGGCTGCCAGCGGCAAAATGCCTTTGCGGGCGGCTAGGTAGCCGCATAAAACGAGGGCGAAAAAGGGGAAGGTGATTTGTAAGACGTTGAGCACGGGATGTATTGTGCAATATCTTTTGTGGAATTTATGCATGGAATCTGCGTATGGCGTGATGCAGGGTGCTTTGTAGGGAGTTGTAGGCAAGACGTGTGAAAGCCGCGTGAAAGCTAGAACAGCCTAAAATCACCCCAAACCCCAGTTGGAGACAAACATGCGAATTTTGATTGCTGAAGACGACCAAGTCCTCGCCGATGGGCTGTTGCGCACACTGCGCAGCTCGGGTGCTGCCGTGGACCACGTGCCAGATGGTACGCAGGCAGATGCGGCGCTGATGACCAATACCGAGTTTGACTTGCTGATTCTCGACCTCGGCTTGCCAAAAATGCATGGCTTGGAAGTGCTCAAACGCTTGCGAGCACGCGGCTCCAAATTGGCGGTGTTGATTTTGACCGCGGCTGACAGCGTGGAAGAGCGCGTCAAAGGGCTTGATCTTGGCGCTGATGACTACATGGCCAAACCGTTCAGCTTGCAAGAGTTAGAAGCGCGCGTGCGGGCGTTGACACGACGCGGCATGGGTGGTGCTGTCAGCATGATCAAACACGGTCCGCTGGAGTACGACCAAGCGGGGCGCGTAGCGACGATTGATGGAAAAATGGTGGAATTGTCTGCTCGGGAATTGGGTTTGCTTGAAGTATTGCTGCAGCGAAGTGGTCGCTTGGTGAGCAAAGACCAATTGGTGGAGCGCTTGTGCGAATGGGGCGAAGAAGTCAGCAACAACGCTATCGAAGTCTATATTCACCGGCTGCGTAAAAAAATCGAAAAAGGCCCGATCCGTATTGCAACCGTGCGAGGTTTGGGCTATTGCTTAGAAAAAATTGCGCCTTGATTAGAGCTCATTTAAATAGTTTTGATGTGATTTCAAGTGGATGAATCGGTAAAAAAGCCAAATACGGTCGGCTCATCGGGCAGTTTAGCGGGCGGCCTTAAGGGTGGAATTTTTAAGCGCGAACAACGCTCGCTGTTCGGTGAGATCTTAGATTGGATGCTCACGCCGTTGCTCTTGTTGTGGCCCGCCAGCTTGGCGCTGACGTGGCTGGTGGCGCAAAACATTGCAGACAAACCGTTTGACCGTGCGCTTGAATACAACGTGCAAGCCTTGGCGCAGCTGGTCGTCGTTAAAAACGGCCAAGCGCAATTCAACTTGCCACAACCCGCGAGAGAGCTGCTTCGGGCAGACGATTCAGACCAAATTTATTACCAAGTGATTGGTTTGCGTGGCGAGTTGATCAGCGGTGAAAAAGACGTGCCTGCACCGCCAGATTCAATTAAAACATCGGCTTGGGAAGTGAAGCTGCGGGACGAAGAAATCCGTGGTTTGCCTGTTCGCGTGGCTGCGATTTGGATTCAATCAGACGTACCTGGCGCGCGTGATGCCTTGGTGCAGGTGGCCGAAACGCGAGAAAAACGCTCGGTGCTAGCAACTGAAATTATCAAAGGCGTGATGCTGCCGCAGTTCGTTATTTTGCCGCTGGCGGTGCTGTTGGTGTGGCTCGCATTGGTGCGTGGGACGCGACCATTGAACCAATTAGAGGCGCGGATTCGTGCGCGTAAATCGGATGATTTAAGCCCGTTAGATGAAACCTCGGTGCCGCAGGAAGTGGTGCCACTGGTATCGTCGGTAAATGGCTTGCTGACTCGGTTAAAAGACTCCATGGCGACACAAAAGCGATTTTTAGCAGACGCAGCACATCAGCTCAAAACGCCCTTAGCGGGGCTGCGCATGCAAGCCGATTTAGCTTTGAGGCAAAGCGGTAGCGCCGATGATTTGAAGCTTTCACTGCAGCAAATCGGCCGCTCCAGCATCCGCGCTACGCATACCGTCAATCAATTGTTAGCTCTAGCGCGGGCTGAAGGTGGCGGGCATGTGATGACGCTGCAAGCTTGCGATTTGGTGGCACTCACACGCGATGTGGTGCAAGATGCCATTCCGCGCGCTTTGGACAAGCACATTGATTTGGGCTATGAAGGTGCTCAGTTGGGTGACGCTAACGCGGTCGTGATGGCGAATCCAACCTTGATCAAAGAGCTGATGCGCAACTTGGTGGACAATGCGCTGATCTACACGCCATCAACACAAGAACAGCCAGGTATCGTCACGGTCAGGGTCGTTCCTGAATTCGCTTCGCAATCAGTCTTGCTGCAGATCGAAGATACCGGCCCGGGTATTCCAGAAGTCGAGCGCGACTTGGTGGTGCAGCCTTTTTACCGTGTATTGGGCAGCAACACCGATGGCTCAGGTTTGGGCTTGGCCATTGTGCAAGAAATTGCGCAAAAGCATCAAGCCGCGTTAACCATTGAAGATGCACACCCCGGTAAAGTTCCTACGGGTGCCTTGTTCACACTGCGATTTAAACTTGCCAGTAAAAGCTAAAAAACTAAACGAAATTCAAAATTAAATTAAATTAAATTAAAAAAACTTGAATTTTAATTTTTACAAGCTTGCAAAGATTTGCCAGCAAGTAGTGAAGCCAATCCTGCATACACCAGATTAAGTTTTGTTCGATTTGCTTCATCGATAGCAGGTACAACCAAGGTTTGAGCTTTTTGTTCGGGCGATTCTTGCAAAACTCTAGCCGTACGAACTCCTTGCTTGACCAACTGTTGCAGCGCTTGATTGGCTAAGGCTTGCGTAGCGTGGCTGCCTAGTGACAAGCCAGGTTCTAATTTACTTTCCGTCAACAATTCATGCGGCACTTTGATTTGATCAAGTTGTGATTTTTTCAAATCGCGTGCATTGTTGTTGGGGTACTTGCCCATGTACACAATCCAACGCGCAGGCACGTTGACTGTTTCAAAGCGCCAGCGCAGATCAGATAATTTTGTATCTAAAGCTTGCTTGATGGCACTGCTTTGCCTGTCGTTAAAAGCGCCTGCCGTTAAGCAAATGGTGGGCGTGGCTGCTGCGGCTGCGAGGGTTGGCGTTGCAGGCGCTGGCGCGGATGTAGGTGCAGAAGTAGCTGTTTGGAAGGTTGCTGATATTGCTTCTGGCGAAGTTGTTTGAGCCAGTTTGTCATTGGGTCGAACCACAATCCGCTCGGGCTCAATTTGCTCGTTTAATCGAAAAGTTTCACGCTGAGATTTTGCAGCCCAGCCCCATTGGTTTAAGTTGCCATTCGACCAAGCATAGAAAAAGCCATTAACGACGAGCAATAGTAAAACAAGGAAACGCAGCATGTTGCTTGATTCAGAGCGGTTTAACGCTCACCTCCGAGCTGTTGATGGTTATTTTGCCTTGCACCGTCTGAATCTCTAACTCACCCTTGCCGTTGACGCCAAGGGCCGTGCCTGTTGTTTTTGCAAGTTCATTAGCGCCTGCGTGGTTGTCATCGACACTGATTTGTCGATTTCGCAACACATCGCGTTGGTTAAAACGTGCTTGAAAGGGCGCAAAGCCTTGCTCAGCGAATGTCAATAGGGTTTGAATCAAGGTGGGCGCTATGCGCAGCAAAGCGTCAGGTGCGCTCGTCTGAGGCAGCAATTCTTGCAGCCAAGCAGGTGTTCTTCGCAAGGGTTCGGCGTGAGAATTTAGATTTTCTGCTGGCTCGGTGATGTTGATACCTACGCCCACTACCACATAACGCGCCTGACCTACCGCGCAAGTCTCAATCAATATACCAGCTAATTTTCGATCGTTCAGCCACAAATCATTCGGCCATTTCAGGCCAATCTCGGGGTGCAAAGTTTGCGCAATGCTCAAGCCCACTGCTAATGACAAGCCAGACCAATCTGCGGGAGCAAGTGGTAAGCCTAAGGAAAAAGTCAAGGCGGGCAAAGTTTCTGTGCGTTCGGCAAGGTCATGCCATTCACGCCCTAAGCGCCCACGCCCTGCGGTTTGTTTTTCGGCGACTAGCAAGATGGGTTCGATTTGTCCTACCTTGGCGCGTCGCATCAATTCGGTGTTGGTCGAATCGATTTCTGGCAAAACTTCAACAGTGAAGTTGGGCAAAATAGGCGCAATCGCCTCCCAAATCCCCTCGGCGGGCCATTTGATGGGTGCAATTGCGACGCTCATACTGCTATTTTTTGCCTTTAGGCGCTAGCAAGGTGCCACGACATTTTTTAGCACCGCACCAGCACGGGTATTCGGCTTTTAATTTGGGGGTGTAACGCTCGTCAATCACCAAGCCGTAGTCGTAATTCAGCTCTTCGCCAGCCGCAATATTGCGCAGTGCTTTGATGAATACACGACCATTTTCTTCATCTGCTTCGCAGTTGGGTTTGCAAGCATGGTTTATCCAGCGGGCAGAATTGCCGTTTACTTTCCCGTCGATCACATGTTTGTCGTCAATTGAGAAATAAAAGGTGTGATTCGGGTCTTTAGGGTCATGCGGGTGGCGGCGCAGGGCTTCGGGCCAGGTGATGATTTCGCCTTTGTATTCGATCAAAACCTCGCCTTCGGCAATGTCGATTTCGGCAAATACCCCTTTTCCATGCACGCCAGAGTCACGCACAGCGATGCGTTTTGTAACAGGTTTTGTGGCAGTTTTTACAGAAGAGCTTGCAGTTGGTTTCAACATTGATTTCAGAGGAGAAACCGCAGTTTTTGTTGTCGTTTCTGCTGATTTAGGAGCTGGTTTTTTAGTAGCCACGTTTTGAATTTTTTCAGGGTCGATAAAAGATTTTTTAAACATGGTCCAAAAATTTGGTATGTTTAATACGTACGGGTGCGCGCGTGCGCACGCGAGGAACAGGGATTGTAAAGTATGAAAAATGAAATTTTGGGTAAAACACTGGTTATTGCCGAAAAGCCGTCTGTGGCCAACGACATCGTTAAAGCCCTCACACCGATAGCGGGCAAGTTTGAAAAACTGGACGAGCATTTTGAGAACGAGAAATACGTCGTCACCAGCGCTGTTGGTCACTTGCTGGAAATCCAAGCGCCAGAGGAGTTTGACGTTAAACGCGGCAAATGGAGCTTTGCCAACTTGCCAGTTATACCGCCGCACTTTGACCTGAAGCCGATGGACAAGACCAAGACGCGGCTCAACGCCATCGTCAAACTCGCCAAACGCAAAGACGTCAGCGCGTTTGTGAATGCCTGTGACGCGGGGCGCGAGGGTGAGTTGATCTTCCGTTTGATCCAGCAGTACAGCAAAGCCAAGCACCCAGTTTCGCGTTTGTGGCTGCAATCCATGACGCCACAAGCGATTCGTGATGGTTTCACCAGCCTGCGCACTGATAAGCAAATGCTGCCCTTAGCCGACGCTGCGCGTTGCCGTTCAGAGGCCGATTGGCTGGTCGGCATCAACGGCACGCGCGCCATGACCGCGTTCAACTCGCGCGACGGCGGCTTCTTTTTGACCACTGTGGGCCGGGTGCAAACGCCAACGTTGTCGGTCGTCGTTGAGCGCGAAGAGAAAATCCGCAAGTTCATCAGCCGCGATTACTGGGAAATTCATGGCTCGTTTGCCGCTGAAGCGGGAGAATATCCGGGCAAATGGTTCAACCCAGCGCACAAAAAAGACGCTGATGACGCTGAAATCAAGGCCGACCGCGTGTGGTCTGAGCGCGAAGCCCAAGCCATAGCTGAGGCTGTGCGTGGCAAAAAAGCAACTGTTACTGAAGAAAGCAAACCGACCACGCAAGCCAGCCCGCTGCTGTTCGATTTGACCTCGCTGCAGCGCGAGGCCAACGGCAAGTTCGGATTCAGCGCCAAAACCACGCTCAGCATCGCCCAGAGCCTGTATGAGCGCCACAAAGCCTTAACCTACCCGCGTACCGATTCGCGTGCCCTGCCCGAGGATTACGTGCCCGTGGTGCGCCAAACCTTTGAGATGCTGGCCGGCAGCGACATGAAACACTTGAGCGTGCATGCCGCCACCGCCATCAAAAACAACTACGTCAAGCCCAGCAAGCGGATTTTTGACAACACGAAAGTGAGTGATCACTTCGCTATTATCCCAACATTACAAGCTCCCAGCGGCTTGAGTGAGGCTGAGCAAAAGCTATACGACTTGGTCGTTCGCCGCTTCATGGCGGTGTTTTTCCCAAGTGCGGAATACCAAATCACCACCCGCATCTCCTTGGTTGCCCCGCACAGCTTCAAAACCGAAGGCAAAGTGTTGGTCAAACCGGGCTGGTTGGCTATTTATGGCAAAGAAGCCATCGATGAGACACCCGATGCCGAAGGCAAAAGCTCAACCAACTTGGTGCCGGTTAAGGCTGGCGAGAAGGTGTTGGCCGAAACGGTTGATCCGAAAGCCCTGAAAACCCGCCCACCGGCGCGTTACTCCGAGGCGACTTTGCTCGGCGCGATGGAAGGCGCCGGCAAAACGATTGATGACGACGAGTTGCGCGAAGCCATGCAAGAAAAGGGCTTGGGCACGCCAGCCACCCGCGCCGCGACGATTGAGGGTTTGATCAACGAAAAATATATGCTGCGCGAAGGCCGCGAGCTGATTCCGACCGCCAAAGCGTTCCAGTTGATGACGTTGCTGCGCGGTTTGGGGGTGGAAGAACTGTCCAGAGCCGATTTAACCGGCGAGTGGGAGCATAAATTAGCGCTGATGGAGCAGGGGAAACTCAGCCGCGACACCTTTATGTCTGAAGTGGCTGATATGACCAGGCACATGGTCAAAAAAGCCAAAGAATACGACCGCGACACCATTCCTGGTGACTACGCTACTTTGAAAGCACCCTGCCCGAATTGCGGCGGCATTGTCAAAGAAAACTACCGCCGCTACACCTGCACGGGCACAGCAGGGGCGACCGAGGGCTGCGGCTTCTCCTTCGGCAAAACGCCAGCAGGTCGCACCTTTGAAGTTGCAGAGGTTGAGCAATTCTTGCTAGAGCGCAAAATCGGCCCCTTGGACGGTTTCCGCTCCAAAGCCGGTTGGCCGTTCACGGCTGAAATGGTCATCAAATTTGACGAAGAGACGAAAAACTACAAGTTGGAATTCGACTTTGGCGATGATAAAAATGCCGATGGCACTGGTGAAATCGTCGATTTCTCCACCCAAACCAGCTTGGGCGCCTGCCCCAAATGCGGCAGCGCGGTGTTTGAGTACGGTAAAAACTATGTCTGTGAGAAGTCTGTGCCCACCATGGCGCAAGCCACGCCAAGTTGCGATTTCAAGAGCGGCCAAGTCATTTTGCAGCAGCCAATTGAACGCTCGCAACTCACCCAGTTGCTAGAAACCGGAAAAACCGATTTGCTGGACAAATTCGTCTCCATGCGCACCCGCCGCGGCTTCAAAGCCCATTTGGCGTGGGACAAAGAGGCTGGCAAAGTGATTTTTGAATTCGCACCATCCAAATTCCCGCCACGCAAAACCCCAGCAGGAGCGAAAGCACCAGCCAGAGCGACGAAAACACCATTTGGCAAAACCGTTGTTGCCAAAACCCCCGCAGCCAAGAAAGTCGCGGCTAAAAAGGTGCCTGCCAAGAAGGTTGCTGCGAAAAAAGTCGCCGCAAAAACTGATGCGGCAGCTAAACCCAAAGCACCCCGCAAAGTCTCAGCCAGCGGCGGTTTGAAACCCAGCGACGCTTTGGCAGCGGTGATTGGTGGCGATCAAGTTTTGCGCACCCAGGTGATCAAGAAAATGTGGGATTACATCAAGGCGAACAACCTGCAAGACGCCAAAGACAAACGCTCAATCAACGCCGACGCCAAGCTGCTAGCCGTGTTCGGCAAACCGCAGGTGACGATGTTTGAACTGGCGGGAATAGTAGGAAAACATTTGAGTTAGCGCCTGAGTTGGCTGGTTTTTTAAAGTATCAGCCATAAAAAACGCCATGATCGGTTCAAGATCGTGGCGTTTTGGTGTTTATAATGCTATATATTTAATAGCTACAAATTAAATAAATAAGCCGGCTAGAGGTGTATTTTAGTCTCTAAACACGGTTTCAGTGAATAAACTTGCCGCCGCGCCCAATGATGGTCAGGTCGGAAAAGTTCGAACCTTCGTGCGATTTGGCGCTGTAGTTGATGGTGAAGCCGCCCATGTTGAAGTCTTTGAGCGACTCCAAAGCGGTGATCAAGCCTTCGCGCGTCAACGTTTTGCCTGTTCGCTTCAAGCCTTCGGTCAGCACTTTGGCGGCTAAAAAGCCCTCTAGGCTCGAGAAATCGAATTCTTTTTCACCTGATTCCGTCATGCGCTGCTGGTATTCGCGCACGATGATGCTGCTGCCTTGAAACGGGAAGGGCACTACTTGTGAGATCACCACGCCATTGCCGGCTTCGCCTAATTCATCTGCCAGCGCTTTGGAACCCACGAAACTGACGTTGAAAAACTGTCCGCCAAAACCTTTTCCGCGAGCTTGTTTGATAAAGGCGGCGCTGGATTTGTAAGCGGTGATTTGCACCACTGCTTCAGGCGCAGCTTTCAATATTTCGTCGAGAGATTTTGCAACATCGATGGTGTTGCGTTCCACGGTTGACGCAGCGACCGCTTTCATTTGGCGCTTGGTCAATGCCCGCGTTACGCCCTCTAGGCCCGCTTTGCCGTAGGCATCGTTTTGATAAAAGACGGCGATTTTCTTCACGCCTAGGGTTGTTAGATGTTGCACGATGCGTTCAGTCTCGTCAAAATAACTGGCGCGTACATGGAAAAGCTGGCGTGAAAACGGCTCGCGCAGGCCTTGCGCGCCTGTGAAAGGGCCAATCAAAGGCACTTTGGCGTCGTTGATGATGGGCAAAGCAGCCAAGGTGGTGGGTGTGCCGACTGAGCCAATAAGAGCAAAAACTTGGTCATCATTCAGCAGTGCTTTGACGGCCAAAGCCGCC
>JANPLX010000164.1:0-18281 GCA_031422495.1 Polaromonas sp.
TTCGACGTTTTTCACAGCGGTACGGTATTTAGAGCGCAAAGAAGTGTTTGCAGCATTGATTTTGACGTCTTGGCGTACGCGCTTACGGCCAGAGGCTAGACGAGGGTTTTTCTTTTTTGGTTTGGCTGATGCCATGATTTAGTTCCTTAAATGTAAGTGGATGATGTCAGCTTAGCCCATGATTCTACCATTTTTGGCAAAGTAGCTCTTCGTTGGCCGATTGCTCTGTATTCAGCCCATCTGTGCGCCTGCGTACATACATTTTGAATCATTTGCTTTATCATTCTCATGATATGAAGAATTCCCCTGTGGTGCTTGCCGCTATTGCTCAGCCAACCCCGCAGGATATTGTCTTGTCTGGGGCTTGGACTGCGCTGGGGATGGGGTCAATTGAGCAGCAGCTGGCTACGATGCAAGTTTCACCTCAAACGCCGTCTGAAAATGCCCCTAATGCACGGCTGACGGTTGACGGGGCGGGTATTGAGACGCTGGATACGGCTGGGGCTTGGCTGTTACACAAGCTGCTGATGCGCTTAAAGGGTGCCGAAACGAGCGCTGCACTGACCGTGCAGGGTTTGCGCCCAGAATTTACCAAGCTCATGGATCTGGTGGCGCATCACTTTGAGGACCAGGCCACTCGACCTACACCCGCCGCTCGCCCATCGCCGACCGTGTTGGGCCAAGTTGGCCGTAGCGCCGCAGCTGCTTATGAGCAGGCAGTGGCCTTGCTGGGCTTTGTTGGTGAAACCGCTTACGCGCTGCTGGGCAGTTTTACACATCCGGCGCGGTTTCGGTGGCGGCCGATTTTGTTCAATATCCGTAGCGCGGGAGTTGATGCGCTGCCCATTGTGGGGATGATGTCCTTCATGCTCGGGGTGGTGGTCGCCTACCAAGGCGCAGCCCAGTTGCGTCAATACGGGGCGAATATCTTTGTAGCAGATCTGGTGGGTTTGTCGATGCTGCGCGAGTTTGCGCCCTTGATCACCGCCATCATCATCGCTGGACGATCGGGTTCGGCCTACGCCGCGCAGATCGGCACGATGGCTGTGACGGAGGAAATCGACGCTATGCGCACCATCGGTATTGCACCGCTGGAGATGCTGGTGCTGCCCAAACTCATTGCACTCGTGATTGTGATGCCGCTGCTGACCCTTTTTGCCGACGTGCTTGGGGTGTTTGGCGGCATGATCATGGCGCAGGCGCAGCTTGGTGTGACTTATGTCGAGTTCACTGATCGTTTCGTCAAGGCTGTGAGTATCACTTCGTATGCTATCGGCATCGGCAAAGCGCCAGTTTTTGCCGCGATCATTGTCATGATCGGTTGTTTTCAGGGCTTCCGTACCAAAGGTGGTGCAGACAGCGTGGGTCGCCAGACCACCCGTAGCGTGGTCCAGTCGATCTTTTTGGTGATTCTGGCGGATGGCTTGTTTTCTGTCATTTTTAGTGCACTGGATATTTGACATGGACGACGTCATGCTCGCCACCAAGCCAGACCCGTCGATAACGCGCTCGACAAACCCGCTGCCAAAGCAGGAGGTGGTCATCGAGATGCGCAATGTGGCAACGCGGTTTGGGGACCATGTGGTGCACAGCGACATCAACCTTGAGGTGCGCCGTGCAGAGATTTTTGCGGTGATTGGCGGCAGCGGCTCAGGTAAATCGACGCTTTTGCGCGAGATGATCCTGCTGCAGCGTCCCAACGAAGGCTCGGTGCGATTGTTCGGTGCCGATCTGCAATCGCTGTCAGATACGCAAGCCTTGGCACTGCGCCAGCGTTGGGGTGTGATGTTCCAACATGGTGGTTTGTTTGGTGCGTTGACAGTACTTGAAAACGTGGGCCTGCCGCTGCGTGAGCATACCCAGCTTGACGATGCGGTGATTGATGACATTGCCAGATGGAAGCTAGACATGGCCGGTCTGAAACCTGAAGTGGGCGCGCAATACCCGTCTGAACTGAGCGGCGGCATGATGAAACGCGCCTCGCTGGCCCGCGCGCTGGCGCTGGACCCGGAGCTGTTGTTTCTGGATGAGCCAACAGCCGGCCTGGACCCCGACAGCGCTGCCGGTGTTGACGAGCTGGTGCTCAAGTTGCGCGACCTGTTCGGCTTGACCATCGTCATGATCACGCACGACCTGGACCTGCTGTGGCAGGTGGCCGACCGGGTTGCGGTGCTGGCGGACGGCAAGGTGCAGGGCATCGGCTCGATGGCCGAACTTGCACTGATGGACAATCCCGCCATCCAGCCGTTTTTTAACGGCCCACGCGCTAGAACGGCACAAACGCAGGCGAAGCAGGTCGGCGACGAGTCAAGAGAACAAAATAAAGAGGTGTCATCATAGAAACCAAAGTGAACTACCCGCTGGTGGGTGCATTTGTCCTAGTGCTGGGAGCGGCGCTTGTAGCGGGCGTGCTTTGGCTGGCCTCAGGCGGTGCTTTCAAGCAAAAAATGGATCTGTATTTGGCGGTTATGGATGAATCGGTCGCTGGCCTGAACCTGAATGCACCGGTCAAATACAACGGTGTGGATGTGGGCAAAGTGAAGGTGATCCAGCTGGATCCCACCAACCCCCAGCGGGTCAACCTGCTGTTTGCCATCAAACGGGGTACACCGATCAAGGAAGACACCATTGCCGTTTTAAAAACGCAGGGGTTGACGGGGATTGCCTACGTTGAACTCAGTGGCGGCGCTGTCGGCTCACCGCCGCTTGGTATTCTGGCGGGCAACTCATATCCGGTGATCCGCACCAAGCCCTCGCTCAGCGCGCGGCTGGAAAATGTCCTGACCAACGTGTTGGCCAAGCTGGACAGCACTTCCAACAACCTCAACGCCATTTTGAGTGCTGAAAATCAAGCATCCTTTAAAAACGCGTTGGCTGACATCGCCACCGTGTCGCGCACCATCGCCGCCCGCAAGGATGCGATAGACGCGGCCATCACCCATGGCGCACGCACGCTAGACAACACTGCGCAAGCCACGGCGCGGCTGGAGGAGGTGGTTGATCGGATTGGGCGCGGGGCTGATGCGATCGAAAAAATGGGCCAAGAAGTCTCCAAAACCAGCGTGACCACAGCGAAAACGGTCAACGCCGTGGGCGAGGAGGTGCAGCGCTTCAGCACAGAGACGCAGCCTGAGCTGGAACGGCTGCTGGGCGAGCTCAACACGCTGGCACCATCCCTACGCCGCCTAAGCGAGCAAACCAACCGAGACCCGCGCGGCCTGCTGTTTGGCCGCAAAGCTGCACCGCCAGGTCCGGGAGAAACAGGAGCAAAACCATGAACACCATGATCAAACAATTGACTATCAACCTAAGTCGCACCTTCCTGGCCTTATTGGCGGGTTTAACGCTCATCACGCTGGGCGCCTGCAGTGCCCTGCAGCCCAGCACCACGCCGCCGCCGACGTTTTACGCGCTCGACAATGCACGTCCGTCCAAACTTCCGCCAAAACAGGACCCAACGCAAGCTGTGGCACAGAGCGCAAGGCTCACCTTGATCGTCAACCCGCCGCGTGCGGCCGCCGGTTTTGACAGCCAGCGCATCATCTACGTGCGCGAGCCGCACAAGCTGGAGTACTTTGCGAACAGCGAGTGGGTGGACCCGCCCGCGCTGATGCTAGGGCCGCTGGTGGTGGCAGCGGTGCAAAACAGTGGCGCCTTTAGTGCTGTGGTGCTGACGCCGGGGGCTGCCGTGGGCGATTGGCGGCTGGATACCGAGATCATCCGCTTGCAGCATGAGTTTCAAACCCAGCCCAGCCGTGTCCGCTTCACCCTGCGCGCCTACCTAGTAGACAGCAAAACCCGCCGAGTGCTGGCTTGGCGCGAGTTTGACGAATATGTCCCAGCTGAGAGTGAAAACCCCTACGGCGGCGTGCTGGCTGCCAACAAAGTGGTGCAGACCGTGCTGGACAAGCTGTCGGTGTTCTGTGCCGACTCTGCCCGCGCCATGGGGCAGACCGTTGTTACAAAAACGGGGTCAAATCGCTAAGGCAGGAGTTATTTTTGTTTTACTATGAATTTAATAGCATTCTAGGCAATAAATACGCCGGCTAGAGGTATAAATCAGGGGTAAATTCGAGGTTTATACGTCGATGATGCATTTCCCCATTCGAAACCGCCCGTCTTGTTGACTGTTCGTGTTGAACGAAGGGTTAGGTAGCACTTGGCACGGGAGGCGTAGCATACATGACTTCATAGAGCTTTCGCACTGTGGAAGTCATATTCGAAACATCTGGGTAAAGAATCGCTTCGCTCTGTGCAAGACATTTTGCATAGGCGGCTTCAACCACTCGTTTAACAACGCCCGGGGAGATTTCCTCTCGGTCGTACTCGGGCACAAAGCCAACTAACCAGTCACTAAGAGCCACAATCAGTTCGGCCATCGTCTCCGTGCGAAGCACTTCATAGCGGTAGCCCCCAGCCGGTGGGCAGACGTTGGTCAATATTTCAGCTGTGGGCCAGTCCATTGAGTTCCTTGAATATAAAGTGCAGACTATTCAGTCTAACGTAAGTAAACTGCAAAACCTACGAGTTTCGATTCTTCAACTCCTTCCAAACATGGCTTGCATCTCGTAACGTTACGCGATACAATTACTCATGATCAAGACATTTAGGCACAAAGGTCTGAAAGCCTTTTTCGAAACAGGAAGCGTAGCTGGTATACAGGCTGCGCATCAGGCGCGACTTGCTCGCATGTTGAGTCGTTTGAATGAAGCCACCAGTGCGCAGGACATGAATTTGCCAGGTTGGGTGTTGCATCCGCTTAAAGGGCAGGATTTGAAAGGGCATTATTCGGTGAGGGTCAATGGCAACTGGCGAATGACTTTTACTTTCGATGGTAAGGATGCCGAACTCGTGGACTATCAGGATTACCACTAATTAACCATCATTTTGCGAGATTCTTTATCAAGAAAATTGTTTATCAAAGACTTATTTTGCTGTTTTTATTGCACTAAGTCTTTGATAAGTAAGGAGAAATGATAATGACACGAATGTTTAACCCACCACATCCCGGCTTGACGCTGCGTGATGATGTGCTGCCCACGCTGGGCTTGACGGTGACTCAAGCTGCAGTGCAGCTAGATGTCTCACGCGTAGCACTGTCGCGCGTTTTGAATGCCAGAGCAGCCATTTCGCCAGACATGGCTTTGCGTATCGAAGCATGGCTAGGCGTAGCACGTGGAGGCGAGGCGCGGCTGTGGTTGGCAGAGCAAAGCGCTTATGACGTTTGGCAAGCGCAGCAGCGCTATGTGACGACACCTATGCATGTGCAGATGGCGCCAATAGCTGCTTAAAACGTAGTTTTGCTATAAATAAAATAGCATATTAGGCAATAAATACGCCGGCTAGATGTGTAAATGAAGGGTAATTTTGAGGTTTTAGACTCAGCCGTGTGATATTCAAATCAAAGCAAAGCAAAGAGATTAGGTCTGTGGTGAAGCTCGCTGACAGAATAGGACTGAATGTCGATTTGTCGCTTAACGTAAAGGTAACCTCGCCGCCGCAGGCGGTCGCAGGTTGACCGGCATGTTAAGCCGTTGGGCGAGATGCATCCACGCTCTATTTGCCATCACGGGGGACGCTTCTATTGCGGAAGACGAGCCAAATGACAGCGAATGTGATCGCGAAGTAGGTAACAAACGCCAAGGCAAACGCCCCCGCGCCATCGATCCCGTTCTTCGCGGCGACCACAAATGGGACAACAACCAAAGCACCAATGAATAGCGACTTACCGACCGGCTCCAGCTGGCCCGAAGTCAGCCAAGTCGCAAAAAGAACGGCGGCAGCAGCGACGATGAATGCTGTAAGTAACGTGCGGCTGAGCGACATGTTCAGAGGTTTAACGTTGGCGATGACCAGCGCACAGCAATTGCGGCGAAGCCGCCTTCTGAAGCTGTGTGTCTGAATCCATCAACCTGTTAGGTTTCATGTGGACATCCATGAGCCACCACGATTACCACCAACACGATTCAAAGGAGGCGCACTTTGCATAGCTATATCTATTTTGCAAACCGTACAAAGAAGAAGGCGGCCATGCGGCTGGAGTGTGGATATTTGTTTCTTATCCACGCAGGAAGTACAAAGATAGTGCATTGGCTGGCCATCCTCCAGGCCGGTCTTCAGCGCATAAGCGAGGGCACCGGTTGGGAATTGAAAAAGCGAGTAGCGAGACATTTGATTGCGCCAGTCTTCCACCTCTGCTACTTGCTTTTCAAGCTCGCGTACCCGCTCGGCGAGCGCCGCCTGCTTCTCTTGGCTTGCCAATGCCGCAGAGACGGCATCGGTGAGCTTCATTTGGACCGCTGTGACGGCACCAAGCAACTCACTGTAATTCGACAGCCCGTTTGTGGCCTTGACGAGATCAAGGGCGGTCTTTGTGCCTTGGATGGCAGCAACGATTTCTGCGTACATGTGGTGAAACCTAACGTAATTTATACCGCAAAACCTGCAACATAATCTGGCGATTGCGGAATAATCTGTTCATCAAAATCTCCTGAGAATGGCTTACAGCTTGCATTTCAAGCGAAAATACTGTTTATTTTTACAGATATAAAAATTCCATAAAACCACGCAGTCCGATTTTTACAGTCCACTAGGCTTTTGACCAACTGCGTGAACGTATTATGTACATGTACTATAGCTTAAGTGCAGAAAAAACTTACTTTTATTGGAACAGATGCTTATTCGGTAACTTGCCAATATGCTATTTTTATGATAGCTGCTCAGGCAATAAATACGCCGGCTAGAGGCATATTTCGGGAGTAAAATGGCATAGATTACTTTAAAATCCACAAAAACAAGCCAAATCTAGCTTTTAACGGCTTCAGCTGCGCTGATTAATTGCACAAGTTACCCGCTAAACTCAAACCCCATGTCCTTGCTCAAATCCGCTTCCGTCATCTCTGCGCTCACGCTGGTATCGCGAATCACGGGCATGGTGCGGGATCAGATCATGGCGGCTATGTTTGGGGCTTCGGCGCTGACGGATGCGTTTAACGTGGCGTTTCGGCTGCCGAATATGTTTCGCCGGCTGTTTGGCGAGGGGGCGTTTAGCCAGGCGTTTGTCCCGGTTTTGGGGGCGTGCAAGGTTAAAAATGGGGATGAGGCGACCAAAATAATGGTTGACCGCGTGGCCACCGTGCTGTTTTGGGTGTTGGTGCTCACTTGCATCGTTGGCGTTGCTGCTGCACCCATTTTGGTGTGGGTGATGGCCAGCGGGTTGCAGCAAAACCAGCAGGGTTTTGACGCGGCGGTGCTGATGGCGCGGTGGATGTTTCCTTACATTGGGTTCATGTCGCTGGTGGCGCTGGGCGCGGGGGTGCTGAATACGTACAAACGCTTTGCCGTGCCTGCATTCACGCCTGTTTTGCTGAATATCGCAATGATCTTGGCGGCGTGGCTGGGTGCGCCGTGGTTCAAAAGCATGGGAATCCAGCCCATTTATGCGATGGCGATGGGGGTGATGGGCGGCGGCGTGTTGCAACTTGGGGCGCAGATGTGGGCGCTGCACAAAATTGGGTTTTTGCCCAAAATTCGTGCCAATTGGGCGGAATTTAAAGCAGCTTGGGCGGATGCGGGCGTCAAAAACGTCGCTAAATTGATGTTGCCAGCGCTGTTGGGCGTGGGTGTGGCGCATATTTCAGCGATCATCAACCTGCAAATCGCCTCATATTTGACGCCTGGCAGTGTCAGCTGGATGAGCTATGCCGAGCGGCTGATGGAGTTTCCCACCGCCATGCTGGGTGTCGCACTGGGCGTGGTGCTGACGCCGCGCTTGGTGGCAGCCAAGGCCAGTGGAGATAACGCCAGCTATTCCGCCATGATTGACTGGGGGCTTCGGATGGTGATTTTGCTGGCTGTGCCGTGCACCGTGGCGCTGCTGCTGTTTTCTAAGCCACTGGTGGCGACGTTGTTCCACTACGGCGTGTTTACGAACAACGATGTGCAGCAAGTGACGACACCGCTCATGGGCTATGGTGTTGGTTTGATTGGCTTGATTGCTATTAAAATTTTAGCGCCTGGGTTTTACGCTAGCCAAGACATCAAAACCCCCGTCAAAATTGCCATCGCGGTTTTGGTGATTACTCAGCTGCTGAATATCGCTTTGGTGCCACTGTTTGCGCATGCGGGGCTGGCATTGGCGATTGGTATTGGTGCACTCATCAATGCGCTGTGGTTGTTGATTGGTTTGATCAAGCGCGGCAGCTACCAGCCGCTGCCGGGGTGGGGCAAGTTCATCGCACAAGTCGTTTTTGCCAGCGTGTTGATGGGGGTATTGCTGTGGTGGAGCGCGGCGTACTTTGATTGGACCGCGCTTAGAAGTGATATTTTTAAGAGAATTATTCTTCTAGCCGGCGTATTAATTGCCTCATCAGCTATATATTTTATAGCAATAATAGCTTCTGGCGTAAAAATCAAGACCTTGCTGCGGGGTCAAGGCTAAAGCGCTAAGATTAGCAACAGAAAACAAGTTTCAAAATAGGTCAAAATAGCGGTATGCAACTCGGTTTTGACGTCCCAACGCCTCTGGCTCATTTCGGTCTGCTGGTCAGTAGTGATGAGCATTTCCCGCTTTTAGAAGCGGCGGTAGCGATTGCGCAAGACGAATACCCTGAGCTTGATGTGCAACAAGTGCTGGGCGAAGTAGACCAAATGCTGGCTCGCATCAAACGACGTTTGCCAGCTGACTGCACGCCGCTGGCAAAATTGCGCATTCTCAACCAATTTTTCTACCATGATTTGGGTTTCAGCGGCAACGTCAACAACTATTACGACCCGGATAATAGCTACCCACACGCTGTGCTACGTACCCGCCGCGGCATACCGATTTCATTGGCATTGCTGTGGCTAGAGCTGGCGCAGGGCCTGAACTTAAATGCACGCGGCGTCGCTTTTCCTGGGCACTTCATGGTCAAGGTCAATTTGCCGAAAGGGCAGGTGGTGATTGACCCGTTCACCGGCCAGTCTCTTAGCCGTGAAGACCTGAGTGAGCGGCTGATGCCATTCAAGCATTTGAACCAATTGCCAGAATTCGACAAAGACACATCCGAAAAATCCGAGAAATATGACGATGGCGATATTCCGCTGGGCTTGTATTTGCAATCCGCCAAACCCCGAGACATCATCACCCGCATGCTGCACAACCTCAAAGAGGTGCACAAGACAGCCGAAGACTGGCAGCGCATGATTCCTGTGCAAGACCGTTTGATTGTGCTAAATCCCGATGCATGGAGTGAATACCGTGACCGCGGCTTGGCCTTTGCCGAGCTAGGCAAAGCCACCCCAGCCGTGCGTGATTTTGATATGTATTTGCTGAACGTGACCGATGCGCCAGATGTGAAGGCGATTGCTCTGCGCGCGCAGGAGCTACGCAGAGCGGTGATTTAGTTAAAAACTGCTCTTTGGCTTGCTGCTTTATTGACCCTGCGAACCGCGATGCGCCCAGGCTGTAGTATGGCGTTCGATGTAGCTGAAAAACTCGTACATCGCCATCGCCATCGCACCAATCACCACCAAGCCAGCAAAGGCCAAAGCCAGGCGCTGCTGCGAGCTGGCCGATTGCATGAGATAGCCAATGCCTGAGTCGCCCGCCGTCATCTCAGCCAGCACTGTGCCGACAAAGGCTAAGGTAATGGCGATTTTGAGCGAGGCATAAAAGTAAGGCAACGAACGCGGTAGACCGACTTTGACCAACACATCCCAACGTTTGGCTCCTAAAACACGCAGCACGTCTTCCAACTCAGGCTCCAGCGTTGCCAAGCCAGTAGCAATATTGACGGTGATGGGGAAAAACGAGATCAAGAAGGCCGTCAAGATACCCGGCCCAACGCCAATACCAAACCACACCACCAAGATCGGCACAATGGCGGCTTTGGGGACGGCGTTGAAGGCGACCAAGAGCGGAAATACCGCTGCGTAAACTAGTCGGGCAGAGCCGACCAAAAAACCGAGCAAAACGCCGACCACAATCGACAGACCAAAACCTACCATAGTGACCCAAAAGGTTTGCCAAGCTGCGCTAGCAATAGGGCCAGCAAACTCAAACATCGCCTGACCGATTTGTAAGGGACTTGGAAATATAAATTCAGGGATATTGAACAGGCTACAAATACCTTGCCACAGCGCCAGCAAGATGACGAACAGAATCAGCGGTGAATAGGCTTCTAGTTTTTTTGAGTTCATGTTGCCTTCCCAACCAAGTTCGCCGCCACACTAGCACCAGCGCCACCTCTGATCGCACCAATATGGCCGCGAAGCTCATGCACGATGTCGGTAAACGCTGGGGTGTAGGTAATTTCTAAATCACGGGGACGTGGCAAATCGATCTTGCGCTCCACCACAAATCGGCCTGGATTTTTGGACATGACAAACACTTTGTCGGCCAGAAAAACTGACTCGCGCAGGTCATGCGTGACCAAAATCACGTTGAATTTTTGCAGCGCGTGCAAATCGCGTAACACGCACCACAGTTCTTCCTTGGTGAAAGCATCCAGCGCGCCAAATGGTTCGTCTAGCAATAGCATTTTGGGCTCATGAATGAGTGCGCGGCAAATACTGGCACGCTGCTGCATACCGCCCGACAGCTGCCATGGAAACTTATCCGCGTAGCCGTCTAATCCAACGGTTTTCAGCAGTTGACGCGCGCGCTCTTCGTATTCTTTGCGTTTGGCTTTGAAGTTGCTGCGGTAGGGCTCAACAATTTCAAGAGGCAGAAGGACATTGTTCAAAGTGGTGCGCCAAGGTAAGAGCGATGGCGCTTGAAATGCCATGCCCGATATCTTGAGTGGCCCGGTGACGGGTGCGCCATCCACATGAATACTTCCCTTTGTAGGCATTTTCAAGCCTGTGGTTAGCTTCATGAAGGTGGATTTGCCACAACCTGACGGTCCGACGATGGCGATGAATTCGCCCTCGGTGACCGAGAGATTGATGTCTTCAACCGCAAACTGGTTTTGCGCTAACAACTCGTCGTTGTAGGCCAGCCAGACATTTTTAAAATCAACAAACGCCATGTGGCTGTCCCTAACGAAATTTACAATTATTTCTTAGCTGACGCACCCTTGGCTACTGGCAACACAGCATTCAAAGCAGCATCGCTGGGCAGGAAGCTGCCATTCCAAATCGCATTGCGATCTACGCGTGATTTTGTGGCAAACGCATCAGACACTTGGCTTGCCATCAACGACATGCGGCCGTCATTGATTTTGCCGAAACCTTCAGTACGCGCATCTGCGCTGTTGATGACCGTGTCAATCGCCAATTTCAAGCGGCGCTCTTCCAACGCTACGTTGATGATGCCATCTCGCGCCTTCACGTAGGTGATGCCTTCAACCGGGTTAGCGACCACTTCTTTGGCAGCCTTGGTGAAGGCAGCTAAGAACGCTTTGATAGCAGCTGGATTCTCTTTGATCAGTTTAGGGCTAACTATAATTGCGTTCCCGTACAGCTTTACGCCGTAGTCTGGGTATTGCATGATGGCCACGTCTTCGGCTTTGACGCCACGTGCCTCCAAGTTGAGCAGCGAGGTGAAGGTAAAGCCAGTGATCGCATCAATATCGCCTTTGGCCAACATGGTTTCACGCAGCGCAGGATCCATCGACACCCAAGTGACGCCGCTCACGTTATTAGCCTTGGCAAAAATCGGGAACGCACGGCGACCAGCGTCAAAACCAGGTGCACCCAATTTTTTACCGTTCAAATCGGCGGGTGACTTGATGTTAGATTTTTTGAGTGACATCACCGAAGCAGGTGTGTTGTTGTAAACCATCATCACAGCCACTGGCTTGTTGGGTGCGTCAGGGTTGTTGGCATGAAATTCCATGAGCGCAGCCAAATCCGCAAAGCCCATGTCGTAGGTGCCAGAAGCCACGCGTGTGACCGCACCACCAGAGCCGTTACCGGCGTCAACCGTCACGTCTAACTTGGCGTCCTTGAAATAACCTTTAGCAACGGGTGCTAAGAAGAAGGCGGCAGGGCCTTCGAAACGCCAATCTAGTTGAAACTTGATCGGTGTCGCATTTTGTGCATGGACAGCGCTAAAAGAAGCAGCAAGCGCAATGGAAGCGATTGAAGCAAGGGTTGTTTTAATAAAAGTACGTTTTGACATGAATGACCCCTAGAAAGTGTATACAAACCGATGAATTGTAGTCGCCAAACAACTTGCGTATATTGGTATGACTACCAATGAACTAGTTAAATCCGTTGATTGCGTGTGAAGTGTTGAAATATGAATATTAAATGAAGATTTTTATGAATATTTGATGCGCGCTGCGCCCAGTTATTTGAGCATTATTTATGCCAATTTGCGCGTAATTCATGTGATCAACGTAACACGCCATTTCAGTTGACCTGCTGAGAAAGAGGCGTTTGAGACACAGGGGCGGGATTTGCATCAAGTCAGCAAGGCTGACCGACAAACCGGCCAAAACTACAACTGCAGCTTCACCACCCGCGTATTGGCATAGTTTGCTATAAATTTAATAGCTCATTAATCAATAAATACGCCGGCTAGAGCCGAATTTATACTTTAAAAAAGCTTTTCAACTTGTCTGCCCAACTGTCACTGGTAGGGGAATGCTTAGAGCCGCCTTTTTTCAGCGATTCGTCAAATTCTTTCAACAGCTTGCGTTGATGCTCGGTCAGTTTGACGGGTGTTTCCACGCTGATGTGGCAATACAAATCACCCGGGTAGCTGCTTCGTACGCCTTTGATGCCTTTGCCTCGCAGTCGGAACTGTTTGCCGGCTTGCGTGCCATCGGGAATGTCAATCGCCGCTTTGCCTGCCAGCGTGGGCACGTCGATTTCACCACCCAGCGCTGCAGTGGTGAAGCTGATAGGGACTGAGCAATGCAAATCATCACCATCGCGCTCAAAAATATCGTGCTTTTTCAGGCGAATCTCGATGTACAAATCGCCCGGTGGCCCGCCGTTGGTGCCCGGTTCACCGTTGCCGGTAGAGCGGATGCGCATATTGTCGTCAATACCCGCCGGAATTTTGACTTCCAGAGTCTTGTTAGTTTTGGTTTTGCCTACACCCATGCAGGCCGAGCAGGGTTCGGGGATGAGCTTACCGGTGCCTTTGCAGGTGGGGCAAGTTTGCTGCACACTGAAAAAGCCTTGGCGCATTTGCACCTGGCCGTGGCCGTGGCAAGTGGTGCAACTCACCACTTTGGTGCCTGGTTTGGCACCCGTACCGCTGCAAGTGTTGCAATTGTCCCAGCTCGGGATGCGAATTTGAGCGTCCTTACCCAGCGCAGCCTCTTCCAATGTCACTTCCATGGCGTAGCTTAAATCGCCACCTCGGTAGACTTGTCGTCCACCTTGACCACGACCCTGCTGGCGACCGCCAAACACATCGCCAAAAATATCGCCAAAAGCTTCGGCAAAACCACCAAATCCTTCACCACCTCCCGCACCGCCACGCATATTCGGGTCAACACCAGCAAAGCCGTGCTGGTCGTAAGCAGCGCGCTTTTGACCATCAGACAGCATCTCGTACGCTTCTTTGGCTTCTTTGAATTTTTCCTCAGCCACTTTGGCTGTATCGCCTTGGTTGCGGTCAGGGTGGTGTTTCATCGCCAGTTTTCGATAAGACTTTTTGATCTCATCTTCGGAAGCGTTTTTAGGGACGCCAAGGGTTTCGTAGTAGTCGCGTTTTGCCATGATTTGTAGGGTGAATAATGCTGTTTCAGTTAGCGCAAACGCCGCGATGAAGATCTAAGTCGATCATCATGCGCGGCGTAAAGAGCATGTTTTGCTCAGTTTAGAGATGACTTTCGTGTCGTCTAAAATTGCTTATGCTGCTTTAGCTTCTTTTGGGTCTTTAGTCTCTTTAACTTCTTTGACTTCAGCATCGACCACATTGTCGTCTGCTGCTGGCTTGGAACCGGCTTGTTCCGCGCCAGCCGCGCCGCCAGCTGCGTTCGCCGCTTCTTGTGCTTGCATATCTGCGTACATTTTCTCGCCAAGCTTCTGGCTGACTTCCATCAGACTGGTGTTTTTGGCTTCAATGGTAGCGGTATCGTCGGTTTTTACGGCTTCTTCCAACTCTTTGATCGCAGCTTCAATTTTTTCTTTTTCACCGGCTTCCAATTTGTCGCCATACTCACCGAGTGATTTTTTCACGCTGTGAACGGTCGCTTCACCTTGGTTACGCGCTTGTACCAGTGCGAGCTTTTTCTTGTCGTCTTCAGCGTTCAACTCAGCGTCTTTGACCATTTGTTGGATTTCGGCTTCCGTCAAACCCGAGTTGGCCTTGATGGTGATTTTGTTTTCTTTGCCGGTGCCTTTGTCCTTGGCGCCCACATGCAAAATGCCGTTGGCGTCGATGTCGAATGACACTTCGATCTGCGGCGTACCACGTGCTGACGGTGGAATGCCTTCGAGGTTGAACTCACCCAAGCCCTTGTTGCCGGCGGCGATTTCGCGCTCACCTTGGAAAACCTTAATGGTCACCGCAGGCTGGTTGTCTTCAGCGGTTGAGAAGGTTTGTGCAAACTTGGTTGGGATGGTCGTGTTTTTCTTGATCATCTTGGTCATCACGCCGCCCATGGTCTCAATGCCCAATGACAACGGTGTCACGTCCAACAGCAACACATCTTTGCGGTCGCCTGACAAGACCTGGCCTTGAATCGCTGCGCCCACGGCCACGGCTTCGTCAGGGTTCACGTCTTTGCGTGGCTCTTTACCGAAAAATTCTTTGACTTTCTCTTGCACTTTAGGCATGCGGGTCATACCGCCGACCAAAATCACGTCATGGATGTCAGCCACGCTGATGCCTGAGTCTTTGATGGCGGTGCGGCACGGCGCAATCGTGCGCTCGATCAGCTCTTCCACCAATTGCTCCAGCTTGGCGCGGGTCATCTTGATGTTCAGGTGTTTAGGGCCTGTGGCATCTGCCGTGATGTAGGGCAGGTTGATGTCGGTTTGTGCGCTGCTGGACAGCTCGATTTTGGCTTTTTCAGCGGCTTCTTTCAGGCGCTGCAAGGCCAACACGTCTTTAGACAAATCAACGCCTTGCTCTTTCTTGAACTCGGCAATGATGAACTCGATGATGCGCTGGTCAAAATCTTCGCCACCCAAGAAAGTGTCGCCATTGGTGGACAGCACCTCGAACTGCTTTTCGCCATCGACGTCGGCGATTTCGATGATGGACACGTCAAACGTGCCGCCACCCAAGTCATACACGGCAATTTTGCGGTCGCCTTTTTCCATCTTGTCCATACCAAACGCTAGTGCGGCAGCGGTCGGCTCGTTGATGATACGTTTGACATCCAAACCGGCAATTCGGCCTGCGTCTTTGGTGGCTTGGCGTTGTGCGTCGTTGAAGTAAGCTGGCACGGTGATGACGGCCTCAGTCACAGCTTCACCGAGGTAATCTTCAGCCGTTTTCTTCATCTTGCGCAAAATGTCAGCGCTGACCTGTTGGGCAGAAATTGCCTTGCCTTGGGCTTCAACCCAAGCATCGCCATTCTCGGCCGCGACAATTTTGTAAGGCATCAAAGCGATGTCTTTTTGCACTTCTTTTTCAGTGAATTTACGGCCAATCAAGCGCTTTACGGCGTATAGGGTGTTCTTCGGGTTGGTCACCGCTTGGCGCTTGGCAGATGCGCCTACCAGCACTTCACCGTCAGCTTGGTAAGCGACGATAGACGGCGTGGTGCGCGCGCCTTCCGAGTTTTCAATGACTTTTGGCACATTGCCTTCAATAATAGATACGCAGCTGTTCGTAGTTCCTAAGTCGATACCGATGATTCTTCCCATGATTTCACTCCTAAATTTTGATAATTACTGGTTGCCTAGCAAGCTGCTTGGCTATGTTTGATAAGTTGTGGATAACTTGAAAAGTTTCAAGTGCGCAAACCGCGAATTTTTTACAGCTTTTCGCTAAATTCCCATTACTTCGGTGCGGAAACCGTTACCAAAGCAGGGCGTAGCACGCGGTCAGAGATCAAATAGCCCTTTTGCAAGACCATGACGACGCAGTTTGTCTCTAAATCTGAAGGAACAACGCTGATGGCTTGGTGCTGATGCGGGTCAAACTTCGCTCCAGCTTCGGGATTGATAGCGATGACTTTGCTGCGCTCTAAGGCGCTGGTCAGCTGGCGCAACGTGGCTATTGCACCTTCGCGAACCTGCTCCGTCGTCGCGTCTTTGATGGCTAAGCCGGCTTCTAGGCTGTCTGTTACGGGGAGCAAGCTCTCTGCAAACGCCTCTACAGCGAACTTACGTGCTTTGCTCACGTCTTCATCAGCACGGCGTCTGGCGTTTTGCACCTCGGCTTGGCCGCGCACATACTGGTCTTGCAAGTCAGCAACTTTGGCTCTTAAGGTCGCCACTTCGGCTTGGGCAATCGCCAGCTCGCTCATGGTTTCCACCTCGTTGGCGGCCAAAGCCGCTTCGCGCTCTTCGGGGGAGGCGTCCAACGGTACGCCGTCAGCGCCCATGGTCACTTGATCGGGGTTCAAAGACGCAGCATTTTTGCTAAGGTCTTGATTTGATAAGGGTTTTTTATGGTCAGACATACTAAAAATACGGTTAGTTTGTTTAAGATCAGCAGGTGAGGGCGGCTGAGCGTATTTCAAGTAACAGAAAAATTGCTATAAATAATATAGCTGCTTAGGCAATAAATACGCCGGCTAGAGCCAAATTTATCCCTATTCTAGTGAAATAGGAGTAAATTTGACTACTCAAGTCGATTTAAGTCGATTTAGTGTGCGTCCAAGAGCTCAACGTCAAACTTCAAAGTTGCGTCCGGTGGAATCACGCCACCCGCGCCACGTGCGCCGTAGCCGAGTGCAGATGGGATGATCAGTGTGCGTGAGCCACCAATTTTCATGCCTTCAAAGCCTTGGTCCCAACCTGGGATGACTTGACCTGCGCCCAATGAAAACGCAAACGGCTCGCCACGGTCTTTGCTCGAGTCAAACTTCGCGCCTAGCACGCCGTCGTTAAACAGCCAGCCAGTGTAGTGCACGTGCACGTGGTGGCCTTTTTTAGCTTCGCCGCCCGTGCCGACGACGGTGTCTGTGTATTGCAAACCAGTTGGGGTGGTAATCATGGTTGTTCCTTCATGCTTAGAGGGTTGGTTATTTGAAGATTGAAAATAAAAAAAGGACAGAAACTGTCCTTTTTTTGTAGCTTTCCCATGTAGGGCTGAAGCTGATTCAAAAAGTAATCTATTTTAAAGGCTTATTTTTGAAATTGAAGTGTCCATTAATTCTTTTTAACTTACTTCTTTTTAGCTTGGTTGTTCACCCATTTGGTCGCAAACGATGGCAATTCACCCAGGCGGCGCAGCAAATCTGCACCTGCCGTGGTGACGATGTAGCCATGGTCATTGTGGTTCATCAAGCCCGCTTCGCGCAGCTCTTTGATGCGGGTATTCAGGGTGTTTGGTGTCACGCCGCCTACGCTGTCTTGCAACAAGCGGAAGGTTTGCGGGTGGCCGTCTTTCAGCGCCCACAGTACGCGAATCGCGTAACGTGACTCTAGTAAACCGAGCAATTGTGCAACTGCAGCATTTTCTTTTGAACTCATAAACGTGTGTCTCCTAGACTTTAACGAAACCTTGATACATGAAACTTTGATACATCTTTGTAAAGCAAATATAGCTCAAAACTTGGCTTGCTCCTAGTTCTATAGCTACATTTCCATTGCTTTTCTGCTATTTTGTGCAAAAAAACCTACATTCCCTTGTTAAAAATACCAAAATTTCTGAAAGAATGCCCTCACTCAATGGCTTAAAGCGAGGGTAAACAAGTAGAAATCAATAGATTGAATCGCTTTTTAAAGATATGTCTAAAGTACGCTTAAAGTGTGTCAATAAAACTACGTAATTTGTCCGAACGGGTTGGATGCTTGAGTTTTCGCAACGCTTTGGCTTCGATTTGGCGAATCCGCTCACGCGTCACGTCAAACTGCTTGCCCACTTCTTCCAGCGTGTGATCGGTGCTCATTTCGATACCAAAACGCATGCGTAGCACCTTGGCTTCGCGCGGCGTCAAGCCATCCAAAATGTCTTTCACCACATCGCGCAAACCAGCCTGCATAGCCGCTTCCAGTGGTGCGGTGTTGTGGCCGTCTTCGATGAAATCGCCCAAGTGCGAATCGTCATCGTCACCAATCGGTGTTTCCATCGAAATCGGCTCTTTCGCAATTTTCATGATTTTGCGAATCTTGTCTTCCGGTATCTCCATGCGCTCAGCCAACATGCCTGCATCTGGCTCAAAGCCAAACTCTTGCAAATGCTGACGGCTCAAGCGGTTCATCTTGTTGATGGTTTC
>JANPLX010000165.1:0-10287 GCA_031422495.1 Polaromonas sp.
GGGCTGTCAGCGGGCTACTTCTCGGCCGCGTCGATGGCGGTGGCGATTCCCGCAGGCGCCCAGGTCTTCGCGTGGATCGCCACGCTCGCGTCGGGCAAGGTTCAGCGCAACGTGCCGTCGCTGTTTCTCGTCGGCGGCATCTTGATCTTCGTGATGGGCGGCCTCACGGGCGTGATGGTGGGCATGGTCGCTTTCGATGGCCAAGCCCACGACACCTACTTTGTCGTCGCGCACTTTCATTACGTGCTGATTGGCAGCATGGTGTTCCCACTGTTCGCAGGCTTCTACTACTGGACGCCAATGATCAACGGTCGGCAGCTCTCAGAAAAGGTCGGACGCTGGGTGTTCTGGCTCAACTTCGTCGGTGTGCACGTTTGCTTTTTGCCGATGCACTTGAGTGGACTGATGGGCATGCCGCGGCGCGTCGACACCTATCTGCCGGGCCGGTCCATGGAGATCCCGAATTCGATCTCGACCGTGGGCGCCTTCATCATGGCCGCAGGGGTGCTGCTGTTCCTGATTGACGCCATCCGCTGCTACAGCCGCAAGAGTGGGAGCGCGGACGCCCGCAACGTGTTCAACGGCGGCACGCTGGAGTGGCTGGCCACCGGCAACTACGCTGTGCGTTCAATCCCCGTCGTGCACGACCTCGAACCGTTGTGGGTCGATGCCCGCCTGCGCGAGGACGTTGAGGCCGGGCGCTACTTCCTGCCCGGCACCGCCACCGGCGCGCGCGAGACTTTGATCACCAGCAGCTCGCGCGCAGAGCCGCAGTATCTGCAGATCATGCCAGGGCCGTCTTGGTGGCCACTGCTGGCGGCAATCTTCACCGCCGGCTTCTTCCTGCTGCTGACGGTTAAGGCACTCACACTGAGCGCCATATGCGGCGTGCTGACCGTCCTTTGCCTCATGCGCTGGGTCTGGAGCAACGACCGCAGTGTGCCGCAGAAACAGGTCGACGTCGGCGCTGGCATCATGCTGCCGACTTACGTGACCGGCCCGCAATCACACGGCTGGTGGGCCGCGGTGCTGCTGGTCATCGTTCTGGGAATGATTTACCTGATGGCGATGTTTTCGTACCTGTACTTGTTCGGCGCGCATCCTGACTGGTGGCGGATGGCCGCGCCGCGCGGCGCTCTGGTTCCCGGCCTGGTGCTACTGGGCGCATCGGCCAGCCTGGCCTACGCGGCCCGGCCGTTGATGGCAAGGCTGAAGCGCGGCAGCGGAGTCAGCGCTGCAATGATGACGCTGAGCATGCTGTGCCTAGTGGCTGCGCTGGCGGTGGACAGCATCGACTGGTGGAACGCCGGGCTGCGCGGCGATGCCAGCGGGCAAGGCGCGACGATCTATGCCATGTTGGCCTGGCACAGCACCATCGTTCTGGCCGTCGTGCTGTCGGCCTTCTACTACCTGGCACGCTGGCTGAGCGGTCTGGCGCCAGGCCCGGCCAACAAGACTTTAGAAGTGCTGCGGATCCTCTTCATTTACGCCGCGATGGAGGGCATAGCGGGCCTGCTGCTGCCGCGCTTGCTGCCATGGGTCGGCTCGTGAAAGCGATGGAGCAACCAAGCTGGCGGCCAATCGTCACGGCCTTCGTGATCTGGTTCGTGCACTTCATGGTGAGCTGGGGGGCAAGCGAGATTTGGCCGCTCCAGCGGACCGCCAATGCTGTGGCATGGGGGGCCACAACAATCGCGTTGATGGCTATAGGCGTGCATTACGTTCGATTGACGGCTCAACACGCCGACGGCATCCTCCCGGGTTGGAGTTACCATTTTGCGCGGGGGGCAATCGCCATTGCCACGGTGGCGGTATTGTTCATCGCCCTCCCTTCGTTCGTTTTTCTGCCCTAAACGGGAAGCTCAGTTTGGGGATCGCGCACAACACGGCATGATGCGCGCACGAAAACCGCAGCGTTACAGTCAGTGTCCGAGGCCTGTCAGCGCCCGTTACTCCCCGTCTTGAGTGCGTCTGCGTGCCGCTGCAGATTTGCGCTTCGCGGTCTGTTCGTTTGACGGTATTTATATGTATCGTCAAAAGTACCGTCAAATTGACGGTATGCCATGTTAGCCCATGAAACCATATAAGGCAATAAAAAATCCGCTGTAGCTATGTACTACGCGGGTTTTGAGGGGTTCTGATACTGTCTGAAATTACTAAATGGTCCCCTCGACAGGAATCGAACCTGTATCTAGCACTTAGGAGGCACTCGTTCTATCCATTGAACTACAAGGGGAAGCTGGGATTGTAGTGCCTACTTCGACAGCAAGCGCATCGCCTCTTCTAAACCTTTGATCGTCAGCGGAAACATGCGTTGGTTGACGATTTGTTGAATCACGCTGATGCTTTGGCGGTATTGCCACACGCCTTGCGGCTCGGGGTTGATCCATGCAAACTTGGGGAAGGCGTTAGTCAGGCGTTGTAGCCACTCGGCGCCCGTCTCGGCGTTGTTGTATTCAACGCTGCCGCCGGGTTGCAAAATCTCGTACGGGCTCATGGTGGCGTCGCCGATGAAGATGAGTTTGTAGTCCTTGTTGTACTTGCGAATGACGTCCCAGGTGTCAAACTTTTCCGCAAAGCGGCGGCGGTTGTTTTTCCACATGAAGTCATACACGCAGTTGTGGAAATAATAAAACTCTAGGTGCTTGAATTCTGTTTTTGAGGCGGAAAATAGCTCTTCCACGCGCTGAATGTGCTCATCCATCGTGCCACCCACGTCCATCAGCAGCAAGATTTTGACGTTGTTGTGCTTCTCGGGCACCATTTTGATGTCTAAAAAGCCAGCATTCGCAGCAGTTGAGTGGATCGTGTCGTCCAAGTCCAGTTCTTCTTCGTTGCCCAGCCGTGCAAACTTGCGCAATCGGCGCAGCGCGACTTTGATGTTGCGGGTTCCCAGCTCTTGGCTGTCATCGTAGTCTTTGTAGGCACGTTGGTCCCACACTTTGACGGCGCTCTTGTTGCGGCTTTTTTCTTGTCCAATGCGAATGCCTTGCGGGTTTTGACCATAGGCGCCAAAGGGCGACGTGCCGCCTGTGCCAATCCATTTGCTACCGCCTTCGTGGCGCTCTTTTTGCTCTTCAAAACGCTTTTTCAGCGTCTCCATCAACTCGTCCCAGCCCATTTTTTCAATTTTGGCGAGTTCTTCGGGTGATAAGTTGAGCTCTAAATTCTTGCGTAACCACTCCAGCGGCACCGCTTTGGTGAAATCGGCTATTGCTTCAATGCCTTTGAAGTAGGAAGCAAACGCGCGGTCAAATTTGTCGTAATGCTTTTCGTCTTTGACTAAAACCAAGCGGCTCAAGTAATAAAAGTCGTCAATGCTGTAGCCACTGCCGGTGTCACTGTGCTCAGACTCATCCGAAGGCGTGTTCGGCCCGAGCACGCCAACCTTGAGCGCACCTAGCAGGTCAAGATATTCTTTGACCGAAACCGGTAATTTGGCGTTTCTGAGGGTGTAAAAGAAGTCGATGAGCATAGCGTTTAGTCAATTATCGTGGCTTGCTAAGCGAATGCAACAACTGCGCCTTCACCTCTGGCCATTCGCCGCTACGCAAGCTGTACATCACCGTGTCGCGAATGGTGCCGTCGCGACGCATCGCATGGCCACGAATCACGCCATCTTTTTTGGCACCAAGGCGCTCAATGGCGGCTTGGCTTGCGAAGTTGAAGTTGTCAGTGCGCCAGCCAACGACGTTGCAGCCTAAAGTCTCAAACGCGTGCGTCATCATCATCAATTTGCAAGTGGTGTTGACATGGCTGCGTTGGCTGCTTTGGCGATACCAAGTGTAGCCGATTTCAACACGTTTGACAGTCGGCAAGATGTCGTGAAAACTTGTCGTTCCCAACACTTTATACGAGCCAGCTTCTAACACGACAAAGGCAAAGCGGTTGCCAGCTTCGCGCATGGCTAGCGCATCTTCGATGTATTGTTTAGTTTGATCTGGCTCAGGAACGGAGGTGACGCGGATGTTCCAAAGCTCGCCATCTTGTGCTGCGTCTTGCAAGCTTTCTTCATGCAACAAAGCCAAGGGTTCTAAAATAACGTTGCTATCTGTCAGGATAACGGGTTCTACGAATGCCATGTTGGTTTATTTGATATGGGAAGAGCGTTTTTTGATTTAATAAAACTTTGCATCGGGCGCAGCAGAGCGCAAAAAAGTTTGAATATTTGGCGATTGCAAATTCATGAAGACAGACTGTTCTCCAACAGAGCAAGTTGCAGAATCGCCATACGACGTCGTGCCGCCAATGGTTAGCTGGCTGCCGATTTGGAGCAACAGCGGACCGCCAGAATCACCCGAGCAAACATTGCTGGTGCCATCTTCATAATTTGCAAAAATCCTACCAGCATCAACTGCTGCAATCTTCATCACGCCTGAGCGAAGCTGTCCATAATCATCTGCTGTCCCAGTCGTGCCATAGCCAAAAACAACTGCTTTCTGACCCACTTGTGCTGTGACGCTTGAAAGAATAGGAACCGTGGGTAGTGGCAGTGGTACCGGTACATTGACCACACCAACATCATTGCTTAAGATGCCGTTAGAGCTGCGTGCGAAATTGGGGTGAATTTGCCATGAGTTAGAAGTGATGTACGCCAACTTAGTCGCTGAAATTCCGAGAAGTACATCTATGCTGGCGGCATTTTCTAGGCAATGCGCAGCAGTCAAAACTTTGTTCGCTGTGATCATCGTGCCTGAGCAAGCGCCAGCGCTTCCGTCAGCAAAATTTTTGATGACCATCACCACTGGCGATTTGTTCAAATCTGTGCAATTGGTGCCGTTGGCAATTTTTGCAGTCGCTGTAGCAGCGCTTAACCCCAGCGCACCACACTGATCTATGCTTTCAGCGCCACCGCCATCGCTGCCACAAGATACGAGCAATGCTGTCGCTGCGATAGCCATGAAGTTTAAAATTTTGCGCATTTATTTTCCTGGAAGTCTATGTTTGAGAACGCAAGCGTCGTGCCAGCTTTAAACCGGTTCCGCCGCAAATCAAGATGATCACAATCGTGATGATGCCAGCACTGCTGGTGTTGCCAGCCATGGCCATATCAAATCCCAAAATCTTACCGACCCAGTAGCACAAGAATGCGCCACCTGCGAATCCAACGAAGTCTGCCAAACCGTCAAACAGCAATTGTGAGAGCGTTTTGTCGCTACCGTCTTTATTTTTTTTAATTCCCATGAACGTTGTCTAAATCAGCAATGCGTTTAGCGGTTGCGGCTTTGCATGAACACCAGTTTTTCAAACAGAGTCACGTCTTGCTCGTTTTTCAAGAGTGCGCCTACCAATGGCGGAATCGACACTTTGTCGTCCTTGCTTTGTAGTGCTTCTAGGCTGATGTCTTCAGCGACAAGCAGTTTTAGCCAATCCAACAGTTCGCTGGTTGAAGGTTTTTTCTTCAAGCCTGGCAAGTTGCGCACTTCGTAAAAGGTTTTCATCGCCGCATTGAGAAGCTCTTTTTTCAAACCTGGGAAATGTACATCCACGATTTGCTGCATCGTCGTCGCATCGGGGAACTTGATGTAGTGGAAGAAGCAGCGGCGTAAAAACGCGTCTGGCAGCTCTTTTTCGTTGTTTGAGGTGATAAAGACCAGTGGGCGATGTTTCGCTTTGATGAGCTGGCGCGTTTCGTACACGTAAAACTCCATGCGGTCGATCTCACGCAGCAAATCGTTAGGAAACTCGATATCTGCTTTGTCGATTTCGTCAATCAGTAGCGCCACCGGCTGGTCTGCCGTGAAAGCTTGCCACAACACACCTTTGACGATGTAGTTGTTGATGTCTTTGACCTTCTCACCGCCGTCGATAGTAGAGAGTTGCGAGTCGCGCAAACGGCTGACGGCATCGTATTCATACAGTCCCTGCTGCGCTTTGGTGGTTGATTTGATGTGCCACTGCAAGAGCGGAATGCCCAGCGTCGCTGCCACTTCTTCAGCCAACATGGTTTTGCCCGTACCGGGCTCGCCTTTGACCAAGAGCGGCTTTTGCAGGGTAGCGGCAGCGTTGACGGCGAGCATCAAATCATCGGTGGCGACGTAGTTTTGTGAGCCAAGAAATTTCATATTGCTTAAATATTGCTAAAGTTGTCTGCCTGTTAAGGCGTCAATTGTCAGAAAAGTAGCACTTGCCACGGATATAATGGAGTGTTGACGGCTCAAGAAATTCCCTAGAATCCCTTGAAAGCCTCTAGCTTCCGATTATTCCACTAGATTGTGCTCGAAAAATGAACAAGTTGTTGAAGACCTTACCTAGATTTGCAGTTACTTTTGCTGTCTCATGCGTGACTGCTGTACTCCTCCTAGGCGCAAATACCGTTGCAAACGCTCAGGAAATCAAAGGTGACGCCAAAGTAGGCCAATCCAAAGCCGCTATGTGTATTGGTTGCCACGGTATCGTGGGTTACCAAGCTAGCTTCCCTGAAATTTACAAAGTCCCGAAAATCTCGGGTCAAGGCGCTAAATACATCGTTTCGTCTTTGAATGCTTACAAAAAAGGCGAGCGCAAGCATCCGACGATGCGCGGTATTGCTGACAGCTTGAGTGACCAAGACATGGCCGATTTGGGTGCTTACTACAGCACCCACGGTGTGGTGGAAGGCGCAACCTTGGCGGCCAAGCCAAGCAAAGAGCCAAGCCTGCAAGTCGCAGCCTTGCTGAAAAAAGCGGCGTGTATCTCTTGCCACGGTGAAAACTTCGCTAAACCCATCAGCCCAGATTATCCGAAAATCGCAGGTCAACATTCAGATTATCTGTTTGTTGCTTTGAAAGCTTATAAAACTGAAAATAACCCATTGATCGGCCGCTCTAATGGCGTGATGGCGGGTATGGTGAAGCAGTTTTCAAATGCTGAGCTGAAAGAAATGTCTAAATATATTAGTTCTTTAGACGGTGATTTAAAAACTGTACCGCAAGCTAAGTTTAGATAATATTTTTTAAAAAGTTGATGAAAAGCCGCTAAATTTACTTTTAGCGGCTTTTTTTGCGTAATAGCTCTTAAATATAGTTATAACGACTCTAGCCGGTGCATTTATTGCCTATATTGCTATTAAAAATATAGCAAATTAAGATGCTTCTCGATACCCAAGCCGCTGAGACAGATCATTTGCAAGTGCTTTTAGCGTCGACGCAATAACACCATTCAAACTCACATTAAACTGTGCACTCGGTCCAATCGCAGTCAGGCTCAAAACGATACTGCCTGATTCGTCAAACACTGGGGCGGCTAAAGCACTGACGCCTGGGACGGATAGGTTGACTGCATCGCTGATGCCGTTTTGGCGCACTATTTCAAGTTTCTTGCAGAAATCCGCATCTAGGGTGTGCAATGTGGCTGGTGCGGTAGAAGCATGGCGCAGCTCATAAGCGTGCTCCTCTTGCAGCGCCGTCAGCACCGTATCTTCGGGCAAATACGCTGCAAACAAACGCCCCGAAGCCGTATTGCGCAAGCTCATCACGGTGCCATGCCGCATGGTGATGTGCACTAAATTGGGCGATTCTTCAATCCGTACAATCGTCGGACCACGGTTGCCCCAAACGGCTATCGCGACTGTGTGACCAAGTTCTTTTGCCAAGTCAGCGAGCATCGGGGAAGCTAATCGAACGGGATCAAACTGCTGCAAACTGATCAGTCCAAGTTGCATGGCTAAAGGCCCAAGGCCATAGTGACCACTAACTTCATCTTGCACAATCAAACCTAATTTATTGAAACTAACGAGGTAAGGGTGCGCTTTAGCAGGCACCATGCCAGCGTCGCGGGCGAGGTCTTTCAGCGGCATCGGGCTGCCGTGCTGTGCCAACGCCAGCAGGAGCTGGCCGCCCACTTCCATACTTTGGATGCCACGTTGTTGGGGCGATGGTGATTTGCTTTGAATTTTGGACATAGGGCTAATTTAGACAGAATATACGATAAAAATTAGACATACGCAAATTAGTTAGTTAAAATACAAGCCATTAACGCCTAGGAGCAAGCAATGAGCGACACAAAACCTAAAACCTTCGCCAGCCAAGCCGATTTGGAAGTCAAAAAAGTCAGTTTCGACAAACTGTCTGACAACGCCTACGCCTACACGGCGGAGGGTGACCCGAATACGGGCATCATCATTGGCGACGACGCGGTGATGGTGATAGATACGCAGGCCACGCCGGTGATGGCCGAAGATGTGATCCGCCGCATCCGCGAAGTGACCGACAAACCGATCAAATACGTGGTGTTGAGCCACTACCATGCGGTGCGTGTGCTGGGTGCGAGTGCCTACAAACCAGAGCAAATTTTGGCCAGCCAAGACACCTACGACCTGATTGTCGAACGCGGCGAGCAAGACAAAGCCAGCGAAATTGGCCGTTTTCCGCGCCTGTTCAACGCGGTCGAATCCGTGCCTGATGGCATGACTTGGCCGACCATGACATTTACCGGCAAGATGACGGTATGGCTGGGCAAGCTGGAAGTGCAACTGCTGCAACTGGGTCGTGGCCACACCAAAGGCGACACGGTGGCTTGGCTGCCGCAGCAAAAAATCATGTTCAGCGGTGATTTGGTCGAATTTGGCGCAACACCCTACGCGGGAGATGCTTATTTCAAAGACTGGCCAACCACTTTAGACACGATTGCAGCTATGAAGCCTGAAAAACTAGTGCCGGGCCGTGGCGCAGCTTTGCAAACGCCTGCGCAGGTGGCGCAAGGTTTGACGGAGACGCGTGCGTTTGTGTCAGATGTCTACGCCAGCGTACAAGCGGGTGCAAAAGCAGGCAAAGACCTGAACACCGTCTATAACGAAACCATGAACCGCCTGCGCCCCACCTACGGTCAATGGGTGATTTTTGACCACTGCATGCCGTTTGACGTGACCCGCGCCTACGATGAAGCGACGAAATACACCGATCCGCGCATCTGGACGGCTGAGCGCGATATTGAGATGTGGAAAGCCTTAGAGAATCAATAAGAATCAATTTTTAAAACCAGTAACAGTATGCATCCCGTTGTCATCATTGGTGCAGGGCCTGTTGGTTTGACTTTGGCGATTGACTTGGCGCAGCGTGGCCAAAACGTTATGCTACTGAACAAAGGCAAACTCACGGCGAGTGGTTCTAAGGCGATTTGCTTCTCAAAACGCAGTTTGGAGATTTTTGACCGTTTGGGTTGTGGCCAACGCATGGCGGACAAAGGTGTGTCTTGGAATGTGGGTAAGGTATTCTTGAAGGACAAGCCCTTGTACGGCTTTGACCTGCTGCCCGAGCCTGGACATGCGCGACCCGCGTTCATCAACCTGCAGCAGTATTACGTAGAGGGTTATTTAGCCGAACGTGCTGCGGAGTTGCCAAACCTAGACATTCGCTGGTTGAATAAAGTCACAGCTATCAGCCAAACCGCTGATGCGACGACCTTGACGGTTGAAACACCCGAAGGCAGTGACTCATTACAGGCGCAGTACGTGGTGGCTTGCGACGGCTCGCGTTCTACAGTGCGGCAACTGATGGGACTAGAGACCACGGGCAGGGTTTTTCAGGACAGGTTTTTAATCGCCGATGTGAAGATGACTGCCGAGTTCCCGACGGAGCGCTGGTTTTGGTTTGACCCACCGTTTCACCCGAATCAAAGCGTGCTGTTGCACCGTCAACCCGACAACGTGTGGCGCATCGATTTTCAGCTGGGTTGGGATGCTGATCCCGAAGAAGAAAAGAAGCCTGAAAAAATCATTCCCCGCGTCAAGGCACTTTTGGCTTATGGTGCCAAAGAGGTGGGTACTTCACCCGAGTTTGAACTGGAATGGGCGAGTGTCTATACCTTTGCCTGTCAGCGCATGGCCAGCTTTCGTCATGGCCGCGTACTCTTTGCGGGGGACTCAGCCCACGGCGTCTCGCCTTTTGGTGCACGGGGGGCGAATTCGGGCATTCAAGACGCTGAGAACTTGGCGTGGAAGCTGGATGCTGTGCTTCGCGGCCAAGCACCTGAAGCGTTGTTGAACAGCTACGCCAGCGAGCGTGAGTACGCTGCGGATGAAAACATCCGCAATTCCACCCGTGCAACCGACTTCATTACCCCTAAAAGTGACATCAGCCGCGTGTTCCGTGATGCAGTGCTGGCCTTGGCGAAGGATTACCCGTTTGCTCGCACACTGGTTAACAGCGGGCGTTTGTCGGTGCCTGTAACCTTGCACGGTTCTATGCTGAATACGCCAGATGTCGATGCATTTGAATGTCGCTTGGTGCCTGGCAGTGTGGCGCTAGATGCGCCAGTGCAATTGCCAGATGGCAGCGCGTCGTGGCTGCTATCGCAATTGGGGGCTAG
>JANPLX010000166.1:0-4182 GCA_031422495.1 Polaromonas sp.
GGCAACTGCAAAAAAAGCACCAGCTAAAAAAGCTGCTCCTGCAAAAAAAGTCGCGGCAAAGAAAGCCGCTCCAGCTAAAAAAGTAGCGGCTAAAAAAGCCCCTGCTAAAAAAGCTGCTCCTGCAAAGAAGGCTGCTCCAGCCAAGAAAGCTGCACCAGCTAAGAAAGTAGTCGCTAAAAAAGCTGCTGCACCAAAAGCACCAGCGAAAAAACGCGTACCTAACGCTGCATTCATGAAGGCGCTCACTCTAAGCCCAGCATTGGCAGCTGTGGTCGGCGCGGCTTCTATGCCACGTACCGAGATCGTGTCTAAACTGTGGGTGTACATCAAGAAAAACAAACTGCAAGACGCAGTGAACAAGCGCATGATCAATGCTGACGCCAAGTTGAAAGAAATTTTTGGCAAGGCACAAGTGTCTATGTTTGAGATGGCTGGCCTGATTGGTAAGCACGTCAAATAAATCGACCTCGCATTGATAAAAAGCCGATGCAAGTCGGCTTTTTTTACGTCTGTACCGCAGCATGTGTCAAATTTGGAGTAAGTCAGCTGTCATTTGATTGGGTAAACTGTGCAAACTTAGAAGCAAAACAACCACGCAGAAAAACAATGCAGGAGACGTAGTCATGAATTTCAACATCAGCAGCCAAGCCCAATACAACGCCAAAAAGATGACCGCTGAGCAAGCTGTGCAGCAAGTGCGTAATGGCGACTTCATTATTATACCCACAGGCGCAGGCGAGCCACCTACCTTGCTAACGGCCTTGTCGGAGATTCGACGTTCATTTAAAGATGTGAAAGTCAGCTCTGTATTGCCGATGCGCAAGTTTGCGTACCTTGATCCCGAGACTTACGAAAACGTGCGCCATGTTGGCTACTTTTTGAGTGGCTCCAACCGCGCTGGTGCTCAAGCTGGCTGGGTGGATATTTTTCCGAATAATTTCTCTGAAGTACCGCGCAAAATCGAACGTGGCAATATAGGCGCAGACGTTGTTTTTGCGCTGTGCTCGCCGATGGACGCCCACGGCAACTTCTCGATCAGCTTGGGCGTGGACTACACCATGGCCGCTATCAAAAAAGCCCGCGTCATCGTGTTAGAGGTCAACCCACACGTACCCTTTACTTTTGGTGACTGCTATGTGCACATCTCGCAAATCACAGGTTTGGTGGAAGACGATACACCGGTGCTTGAAGTGGGATTACCCAAAATCGGCCCTGTGCAAGAAGCTATTGGTAAGTACGTGGCTGATTTGATTGACGACGGCTCAACCCTGCAAATCGGTTATGGCGGCATTCCCGATGCTGTCGTGATGCAACTGACCAACAAAAAAGATCTCGGCATTCACACCGAAATGCTGGGCGACGGCATTTTGACCTTGATTGAAGCCGGTGCAGTCACCAACCGCCGTAAAAACTACATGCCTGGCAAGATGGTGGCGACCTTTGCGTTGGGATCGAAAAAGCTGCACCAATTCATGGATCGCAACCCGATGCTAGAAATGCATCCCGTTGATTTCACCAACGACCCCTTCCTCGCTGGCCAAAACGACAACCTGATGTCCATCAACGCCACATTACAGATCGACTTCTTGGGTCAATGCGGTTCTGAAAGCTTGGGTCATGTACCTTTTTCATCCACTGGCGGACAAACAGACTTCGTCCGCGCAGCCAACCGCTCAAAAGGCGGCAAATCATTCATCGTCCTGCCATCAACGGCTAAAGACGACACCGTTTCGCGCATCGCCCCCATGCTGACGCAAGGTACAGCCGTGTCTACCAGTAAAAACGAAGTGAACTACGTGGTGACCGAATACGGCGTGGCGCAGCTAGACGGCAAATCAGTCAAACAACGCGCTTTAGAGCTGATTGCGATTGCGCATCCGAACTTCAGACCGGAGTTGCGTGAAGCAGCAAAGAAGATGCATTTGATTTAACACGGTGAGCACGGGCGGGGATTTAAGCGCCCTCGCCCTGAAATGCATTGGCTCTGAAGGTCAGAACCAGCGTATCTCTGTAGCCCATGTCACCTTCACTTTGCAAGGGTTGAATCGGCGTCGATTCATGAATCACCCGCGCATCGTCTAGCAGCAACAACGTCCACGGCTCGGTCATAGTGAAGCGCTGTCCATCGGGGCCATCGATGTCAAACACCCGCGTTTCGCCACCTTTGATGCCGTGCCGAGAAATAAGCGCCACCACTACAAAATCAACCCCATCGCGGTGCGCTCCCTCGGGCGTTGGGCGGCCAATGCCGTCTGTCGTGTCGATGCGGAACTGGTGCGCTTCAACGAACCAGGTTTTGGTTTCTGGTTTGAGCGCAGTATATAGTTGCCCCAGTTTGATCAAAAGTGTCGCCCAAGCCTTTGATTGCGCCACACTGGCCGACATAGGCTCGAACAAGCGCTGCATACCGCCATGCAAAGCGTTGTACTCGACGGGTTGCCAATGTGGGCGATGGGCTGTCAGAGCGACTTGGTCGCCTGTCACCGTAAAACAAGAATGGCGGCGGCAGCGGTAGCGTCCACCATCTTTGAGGTATGCGTCTGGCGGCAAATCATTCCAAGAGGGCAACCAAGCAGATGTATCATGCTCAGAGCAGCCCAGCAACTCAAAAGCATTGGTGGGCGCTAAGACGGCATAACCGGTCTTTTTCAGAGCAACGGGTAGTTCTGCTGAGGCTATAAATGGCGGATAAATCTTGATGGGCATCAGTTTGCGATCGGTTTAGGTCAGTTTGGGGTCGTTTTAAATCTAACAAAACAAGCTTTTAGACGCTGATTATTCCTCAATATGCCTATTCGTTATATACGAATATCAATATAGTATTTCCATTTGTACGATTATTTAGTCAGAATACAACTTTGTCATTTACTTATACCTAAAAGTCTAACTGTTCGGGAGTACATGTTGAAGCGGTTTTTATCTTTTTGTCTGTTGGGCTTGTTAAGTTTATTCCTGCAAATAGGCTGGGCTGCATCATTGACACCCTTGGTTAGCGCCAGTGAATTGGCGGCCAAACTTAAGGAGCCCAACAACCAAGTCCGCGTGATTGACATACGCAAGGCAACTTCGTACAAAGACAACCACATAGAGATCGCCTCCAACGCGCCTTTCGAAGAGTGGCGTGGCCCGACTAGCAACCCAGCGCAATTACCTAGCTTGGACAAGTTAACCCAGTTGATGCACAAACTAGGTTTGACAGCCAACACACCAGCTGTGCTCGTCTCAACTGGCGTTGACAGTATCGACTTTGGAACAGCAGCTTGGGTGTATTGGGTTTTAAAGGAACATGGCATCAAAGAAATCTCCATTCTCAACGGTGGGATGAAAGCTTGGCTGCATGCAGGGCAGCCTTATGATGATGAAGTCATCAAAATTACAACGACCACATTTGTACCTGTGCGCTCTGGCAAATGGACGGCTGATCGTGCTGAAGTTGCCAAAGCCGTCAGCTCTGGCCAAGTGGCGGTGATGGATTCACGACCTGAGGCATTCTTCAATGGCGATACCCGCCACGCTTTGGTCAAAGTGCCGGGAACCATCAAAGGCGCCAGCAACTTGTCTTTTGAAAAATGGTTCCTCCCCAACAACCCTAATTTCGCCAGCTTCGTGTCACCAGATGCGGTCAAAAAAGTGTGGGCAGCCAGCGGCGTGAAGGTACAAACGCCTACGATTGCTTTTTGCAACACGGGGCATTGGTCTGCGATCAACTGGTTTGCAACTTCTGAGTTGCTGGGTCAACCCAACTCCAAACTGTATGCTGGCTCTATGCAGGACTGGTCACAAGATGCTAGTCTGCCGATGGCCAATGTGCCGAATCGCGCCAAACAACTCATGATTGACGCCAAGCTTTGGTCTGATAAATAACCAAAAAACAATAAGAAAAAAACTAGGATTATTTGAGATGAAGCGTTGGTTACTCACCGCCATATTGGCGGTTTTCTTTGTGTTTTTGCTGATGAGCGTCTACGTGCGCCAAGCTGTGCTGTTTTTAGTAGGTATTGGTTTGGGCGCAACGCTCGCCGCCGCACGCTTTGGCTTCACCACCGGTTGGCGCCAGCTGGTGACTGAGCGCGACCCAAGCGGTGCTGCTGGTCAATTACTTTTGCTGGCTCTGGCCGCACTTTTGGCGATGCCTTTGCTGGGTCAATTTCCAGAATTGCAAGCGGCACTGGGGCCGCCAAG
>JANPLX010000167.1:0-4650 GCA_031422495.1 Polaromonas sp.
GTGGTGTGGAAGCAGGCGTTGCAGCTGGTGGAGACGTGAATCATCGCGGGGATGTCGCATTCGACCATCTTTTCGTAGATCGGGTACCAGGCTTTGTCAGACAGTGGTGGCGATGTCCAATGGCCGCCGCTTGGGTCTGGGTTCAGGTTGATGCCGACGTTGCCGTATTCTTTGACGCACTTTTCCAGCTCGGGAATGCAGGTCGCAGGGTCGACGCCGGGGGATTGCGGCAGCATGGCTGCACCGATGAAGTTGTCGGGGAAGAGCTCGGCCACGCGGAAGCAGAGTTCGTTGCAAATCGCCGCCCATGTGCTGGAGACATTGAAATCACCAATGTGGTGCGCCATGAAGCTGGCGCGGGGGCTGAAAATCGTCAAATCGCTGCCACGCTCGCGCATGAGCTTGAGTTGGTTAAGCTCAATCGATTCGCGTAACTCGTCGTCGCTGATGACTAATTCAGACACCTTGGGCATGCTGGCGGGGTCTTTGATACCAGCGATTTGGCGATTGCGCCAGTTTTCCAGCGCCTTGGGGGCAGTGGTGTAATGGCCGTGGCAATCGATGATGAGGGGGCTTTGTTGGCTCATGGTGTTTTGGGGTTGGATGAAGGGATTTTTATAAAAACAATAGGTAAATATGCCTATAGCTGGCGTATTTATTGCCTAAGAAGCTACTAAATTTATAGTGAAATAACTTCCATGCCTTGCCGCAGTTTGGCCGGTATAGCGTCTGGCGAAGTCATAAAAGCCAGTAAATCGCGCACCGTGCTGGCTTGCCTAGAGGCCGTGCAAACACCCGCTGAAAACGTCGTGGTGATTTGAACCTCAGGTGGCAGCGGCCCGACGATGCTGATGCCGTCTTCGTGAATAAATTCGCTGAGCTGCTGAAAGCCCAGTTCGGCCTCGCTATTGGCTAGCAATAAGCCTACTGGCACGCCCGGTGGGGCTTGCACAATGCGGCTGGCAATTTGCTCAGCAATGCCCCAACGCTCAAACAATTTGGCCACAGCCACGCCGCTAGGACCCGTGGAGTAACTAATGTAGTTTCCTGCTGATACAACGGCTAAAACCGCTGCTTTTACGGCTTCTTCAGTTGAAATGTCTGGCTGTGCAGCACCTGTTTTGACAGCAATAGCCACGCCAGAATTAACCAGATCGACTTTGCTTGTCGAATCAACGTGTCCAGTAATAATCAGTTTATCTATTGCATCGGATGCCAAAACCACCACATCAAACGCCTCGCCCGCTTGCACGCGTCTGGCCGCATCGACGCCGCCAACAGCTTCAATGGCAATGTCACACGCCACAATTTCTTGGTACGACGCAACCAGCTCCGCGAGCAGCTGGCGCGTGGCCATGGAGGAAATGCCTTTGATGGAAGTAGTCATCGTCAGATTGTGCTGCGAATAAGCAACAAAGTGAAGACTAGGCAAACGCTAGCAGATATATCAAAAAAGCATAACTACACCAATGTTATTCAATAATTATGCTAATCAAACTAAAAAAGTTAAAATTAAGCCGTGGATCTCAAACAAATTGAATATTTCGTCAGAGTTGCTGAATTGGGCAGTTTTACCCGTGCCTCCAGCGTGCTCAACATCGCCCAACCCGCGCTTAGCCGGCAAGTTCGGCTTTTGGAAGTGGAATTGCGGCAAAACCTGCTGTTGCGAAATGGTCGTGGCGCAACGCCCACAGAAGCGGGCAAACTCCTGTTAGAACACGGGCGCGGTATTTTGCACCAGGTCGATCGCGCGCGTGAAGAGCTGGGCCGGGTGCGAGGCGCGCTGGCAGGGCGGGTAGCGATAGGCATGCCGCCCAGCATCGCCAAGGTGTTGACCGTGCCGCTGAGTCGCGATTTTCGGGCTCGGCTGCCGCACGCCGCGTTGTCGATTTCTGAGGGACTGTCGTTTGCGATGCAAGAATCGCTCATCAACGGTCGCCTAGACATCGCACTCTTGTACGGTGTAGTGGCAGCGCCGGGGCTGGAGATCACACCACTGTTAGAAGAAGATTTGTTTTTGGTGCAGCGCCAAACCAACCGGAAAACCAGCCAAAGCGTGACCTTGAAAGAAATCGCTGCGCTACCGCTAATCATTCCCACCCGCCCCAACGCGATTCGTATGTTGGTCGAATCTGAAATGGCTAACATCAACTGCCACCCCACGATTGCGCTTGAAATAGATGGCGTTCCCGCGATTTTGGACTTGGTGCTGGACGGCGCGGGATGTGCGGTTCTGTCGCAAAACGCTGTCGCGACGTCGGGCCATTCTGAGTTATTTTCAGTGCGTCCTATCACGGGGCTTCGCAGTAAACTATCAGTCGCCATCAGCTCGCTGCGTCCAGCCACGCTGACGCAGCAAGCCATGCTAGAGTTGGTACAGCAATTGGTAAAAAATACTTTTCAACATCAAACAACATGAGCACCAAATTACCTTTCAAACTCGCCGGCATCATGGGCTGGCCCGTGGGTCACTCTCGGTCGCCGAGTATTCATAACCATTGGATAAAAAAGCACGAATTAAATGGTGCATACGTCTATTTGCCCGTCAATCCCGCCAATGCTGATGATCTCAAAGCCGCGCTCAAAGGCTTGTCCGTCATGGGTTTTGCGGGCTGCAACCTCACGCTGCCGCACAAAGTGATGGCGCTGTCCATGGTTGATCGTTTGGACGATACAGCCAAGCGCATGGGTGCGATCAACACCATCGTGGTCGAGGCAGATGGTACGTTGAGTGGCTACAACAACGACGGCTATGGCTACATCCAAAGTTTGATTGACGCGAAACCCGATTGGCGCGCCGATGCAGGCCCCGTCATGGTGATGGGCGCAGGCGGCGCGGCGCGCGCTGTCGTGGTGAGCTTGGCCGAAAAGGGCGCCAAAGATATTCGTCTTTGCAACCGCACCGACAGCCATGCACAAACCTTGGCAGATGCGTTCAGTGACGATTTTGCGAAAAATTTAGGTGCAAAAATCAATGTGGTGACTTGGGCGAATCGCCACCAAGCCTTGAAAGACGTGGCTTTGCTCGTCAACACCACCAGCCAAGGCATGGGCAGTAACCCCGCACTGGACTTAAGTTTAGACTTGCTGCCCAAGTCAGCTTTGGTGTCTGACGTGGTCTATATCCCGATGGAAACGCCGCTGCTCAAAGCAGCCAAAGCACGCGGCAACGCGACGGCAGGCGGTCTAGGCATGCTGCTGAACCAAGCCCGCCCAGCGTTTCACAAGTGGTTTGGTGTGCTGCCTGAAGTCACGCCAGAATTGGTGAAGATTGTGGAAGCTACGTTTTAGAGTATAAATAGGATAGAAAATTAGCTGTAGCCAGCGTATTTATTGCCTTAATCGCTATTATTTTTGTAGTAAAAAGTAATTTATGGAGTTCAAATTGATTCAATTTAATGCATATTCACAACAAAATCGTCGTCAACTCTTAGTTGGCTTGGCTGCAGCCGCGGTTTTGCCGTCTGCGTTTGCGCAAAGCAAAAAGACTGCGTCCGCTGCAGTGGCAGTTCCAGCTTGGCCGACCAAACCCGTTCGCATCATCGTCGGTTTCCCCGCTGGCAGCTCGCCCGACATGTTGGCCAGGCTGCTGACCGAGCCGCTGGCCAAAGCCTTCGGCCAACCCTTCGTCATTGAAAACAAACCCGGCGCAGGTGGCAACATTGGCGTCGACTTGGTGGCCAAAGCGACGGACGAACACACCCTTGGCGTCAATATCAACGGCCCGCTAACATCGGCAAAGCAGCTGTACAGCAAGCTGCCGTTTGACCCTGTGCGCGATTTGCGCCCCATTTCTCTCATCGCCAGCAGCCCGTTGTTGCTCGTGGGTGCGGCCAGTTTGCCGGCCAACACCTTGCCAGAGCTGATGGTGTACGCCAAAGCGCAGGGCGACAAGCTGAATTACGGCTCAGTCGGTGCTGGCTCAGGCGCGCATTTGGCCATGGAGCTGTTCAAGTCACAAAGCGGCATCACGCCCACGCACATTCCCTACCCAGGCTTTGCCCAAGTCATCACCGCGATGATTGGCAAACAGGTCGATTTGGGCTTCATGGTGCCGTCTGCCGCTGTGGCGCAGGCAAAAGCGGGACGGGTCAAGCTATTCGCCGTCAGCACCGCATCGCGTTCAACCCAATTGCCAGAGCTGCCCACAGTGGCTGAAGGCGCCAATCTGCCCAAGTTCGACGCGGCAGTCTGGAACGGCATCTTCGCCCCCGCCTCCATGCCCGAAGCCACGGCAAGACGCATCGCCGACGAAATCGCCAAAATCGTCCGCACCCCAGACATCCGCCAGCGCCTGTTCGATCAAGGCTGGCAAGCTTTGGGCACAGCGCCTGAAGGCTTGGCACTGCGTATGCAGGCGGATACAGCGTTGTGGGGTGGGGTGATTGCTAAGACGGGGACGAAGTTGGATTGAAAGTTAGCAAAGTATCATTTTTTTTAGGTGAAAATGGATATAGCCGTTGTATTTATTGCCTTAGAAACTATTAAATTAATAGCAATAAGGATACCACTTGAATTCAACTACGAAGTGCGCGAATCAGTAGATTAAGAGAGGCACAGATGTGTAAACATAAGAGCCTCCTTGAACTACCAATTCTGAGAAGCACTCATGAGATATACACACCTGAGCCAAACCGAACGTTACCAGAT
>JANPLX010000168.1:0-6819 GCA_031422495.1 Polaromonas sp.
TTGGTGCGTGACAATATGCTGGTAGTGGTTGAAGACTTGCATTGGGCAGACCCCAGCACGATGTATTTGTTGCGTAAGTTTGTAAGCGAATTACCCAGACAGCACGCCATGCTGATTGCGACGACGCGGCCCACCACACACGATGTGCTGGACAAGGGCAACCATATCAATGTATTGCATTTGGATCGATTGCCAGAAGCAGATATTCGTGCGATGGTGCAAGCGATTGCGGCACCGCATATTATTTCAGAGGAAATTTTGCGATTGATTGTTGAACGCTCAGACGGCGTTCCTATCTTTGCAACTGAACTCACACGCAGCATCATTTCTAAAGATGGCTCTTCAACTTTTTTAAACGACAAAACGATTCCTCAATCACTCAATGAGATTTTGCTTGTACGCCTAGACCGCTTACAACATGGTCGTATGACCGTCGAGCAAGCATCTGTTTTAGGTAGGGAGTTCGAGATTTCTTTGTTGCGAGCGTGTACCAAGGACCTGACTGAAAACACAGAAATTGCGCTAGAAGAGCTGCTCAATGCGCAGCTATTTGTACAACACGCTGCCCCTAACGAAAAGCTTTTGAGCTTTGACCATGCTTTAGTGAGAGATGCGGTATACCAACGAATGCTGCGGGGAGACAGAGAGCGTTTGCATGCTAAAGCCGCACAAATATTAGAGCAACAATTTGAGACCTCGAGTAAAGAGGCGCCCCACATTTTGGCGTTGCATTATGCAGAGTCTGGTAACTTAGAGCGTGCTGTGCATTGCTGGCAACGTGCTGGAGATCTCGCCATCAACCAGTTGGCGCATCAAGAAGCTTTTTCCAGCTACAGCCGCGCTTTGAATATATTGGCCGACATGCCTGCCAACAATGTACGGGATGAAATTGAATTTCACCTCTGCATGGCCATTGCAGAGCCTTTGATTGCGATACGTGGCTCTGGTTCTCGAAAACTCGCGAACCTAGCACAGCGCGCCTATGACCTGTGCATCGCCACAAACCACCGAAACGATTTAACCTCTGTGCAATACCTAAAATGGACAGTGATGCAAAGCGGTAGCGAAATGACTGATTTGCATTCCTTGGCCATTGATATTCGCAAATTCAGCCAAGAGGGGAATGAAGCTGACCGTTTACTGGCGCATCGCGCTATGGGCTTCACATGCATGATTCAGGGCAAGCTGGCCGTTGCACGCGAAGAATTTGACAGCTTTTTAAAGCTTTTTGATTACGAGAAATATGCTAAATCAGTTAGCTTTCAATTCAGTTCGCTGAACGATATCAGCAGCTCCGCATTAGCCATGGCGACCACTTGCTTGTTGCTCAAACTACCCGATGTGGCAAACCATTGGCGCGATAAAGCATTAACTTGGGCTTTGCGCAGCCACAACCATGTGGCCATTTGTCAGAGTTTGGTGTTTTCAGGTGGCTTTATTGGTGGATTGAATCGCCGTCCAGACGAGATGGTTCAGCACATGACGCAAGCTCACCATTACGTAACCAAACACCAACTCACGCTTTGGACACCTTATATCGAGTTGACCATGGCGCTCAGCCAGCTGATGTCGCAGAACAAGTCTGAGAGTCTCAAAAAATACATCGAACAAGCCACGGTAAGCATTGAGACTATTTTGAGCCAAAACGGCCCTTATGTCACGGTATGGGCGGTGATGTATGCACGCGCCTGCTTGGTTCACGGCCACATCGGAAGCGGTGTAAGTGCGTTAGCCCGCATTGCATCACGCATAGATTTTGGTGAAAAGTGGATGGAGTCTGAGTATTTGCGTTTATCAGCTCACTTTCAATATGCACAGTCAATCATTGACCACTCAACTCTTTTGCAAACCCTGCGAAACGCCTTGGCTTTGGCGCAAAACCAAGGCGCACTTCTTTTTGTTGATGATATTCAGCAAGACATCGACACAGCAAAGTAATATGAAACCATGAAGCTAAATGAACAAGAAGTTGTTTCGCCGTTTGAAGAGCAATACGCGAAAGACCTGCTTTCACGGCTCAAAGAGCAACTTATTGATGAAAATCCCACGGGTATCATGCCCAGAGATGCGCACCCGAAAATGCACGGTTTGGTAGAGGCAGAGTTTATTGTCCACAACGATTTACCGGATGTCTACAAAGTCGGTGTTTTTTCTGAACCAAAAGCTTTCAAGACCTGGGTACGGTTTTCTAATGCTAACAGTACGCCGCAGCCAGATATCAAACGAGATATTCGCGGTATCGCCATCAAGCTCACACACGTAACAGGCCTCAATTTGACTGAAGAAAAAGACTGTCTTGAAAATCAAGACTTTTTACTCATCAATTCAGATGTTTTTCTCTGTGCAGATATTGAAACTTTTGATGGTATGGTGCAAGCGATTCAAGGATCGCTATGGCAGAAGCTGCGCTTTTTCGTCTGCCATCCAAGTGTGGTGTGGCGATTAATCACCTCATTCCAAATCTTTGCAAGCCCGCTACAAATTCGTTACTTCAGCAGTACCCCATACTTGCTGGGAGACCAAGCAGTTAAGTATTGTGTTACTCCGGTTGTCAGCATGATCGCCACCATCCCTGTCAATCCTGATGATAATTTTCTTCGATCCGCTATGCAAAAGCAATTGAACACGGCACCTGCTGAACTTGTGTTTGGCATCCAACTGCAGACTAACACTCGCAGCATGCCAGTTGAAGATGCCAGTGCGCGCTGGGACGAGGCTGCTTCACCTTTTGTGCCAGTGGCGACACTGCGCATTCCTGTGCAAAACTTTGATACTATTGCACGAGATCAAGAGGGCGAAAATATGCGCTTTTCTCCGTGGCACAGCTTACTTGTCCATCGCCCACTAGGCAGCATCAACCGTGCAAGACGCTTGGTCTACCACGGAATTTCTGAGCTACGACGACGTGTCAATGGTGTGACGTAACCAAATTTAGTTTACGTCGGGTCAATTAAGCCGCCTGCAATCAATCGCAAAGCTGTCAAACTAGGCACAAAGAAATAGTCACCCCCACGTGTTTCTACCAATAACGGAATATTGCGCACAAATCTTGGCGGTGCATCACCTTGCGGGTCTGTCTGATGAAGCACACTGTTGGGGATGCCTTTGGGACGGTTTCCTAAGATGACGTCTTTGTCGTTCGCCTCTCTGAAGTCATTGCCGTAGTTCACCCACTGCTGTTGGATGAATTCATACTGTCGGCCGATGTCAGCGTTAAGCATCATCATGATCACGCCGTGGTCACCGTCATCACTGCTTCTGTCGCTGCTATCACCGTAGGGCAGGCCGCGTCGCAGCACGCGACGCCGATTGGCAAGTGCGCCTGGCGTGTCAAATGCATCCGCGTTCCTGATGTATTCGCCAGGGCAGCTGCCCGCTTTCATTTCTAGCGAAGCGCGCGGGTTCAACCTGCGAATGTGCGCACTCATCGGGCATTTAGCGCCACTCATGTCTTCGTCATACGTGAAGTTACTTAACATCGCATCTTGCTCTTGAGGGGTTGCCGCGGCATAAGCAGCATCCCACTCTTTTTTGGTGACTGCGTCGGGCGCGCTCACCAAGGGTGCGCCGTTGTCTCTCCAACGGCCTACAAATTTTGCAGCCATCAGCTCCGAGCCACCCGGGTAGTTCGCGCCTTCGCGAACCAAAAGCTCGTCAAACGAAGCAACGTTTTGATGCAGCTTTCGGTACACCATATAAGTGCCGTTTCGCGACAGTAAAAATGGCGATGCTGCAGGCGGATACTCCATAGCCTCATCGATGTAGCCATGTAGAAACTCACCAGTCGCCAACGGCTGCCATGAACCATCTGCCATTTGTTTGCCGCGTCCTTCAACACGGGTGCGTGCATCTTGGATGCCTTCAAAGTACGGGTCACCAATGCCGTCTGTGTAGCCAAAATGCTCTTTCGACGTGGGCACTTTGTTTTCAAAAATAATATGCGCCTCTTGGTACGGCAGCATGCTGCTTTTAGGGCCTCTGTGTCCATCCAGCAAATTCACGGCCCCTGCCGTAGCTGCAACTTGATCGATTACCCATTGGTACTGCCGCTCCAGTGCCTCACGGTTGAGCGCGTTGAGCGTCAACAACACATGCGCCGCTTTGTGATCTTCATCGCTCTGCCAAACAGGATCCCATTTGTCTGGCCCGCTTGCGCCAACATCTCCAGTGATCTCTTTTCGCTTTTTCATCCCCATGAGAAATTCGGTTGAGAAACTGTTTAAACTCTCAGTTGGCAACTCTAGAGCGACCAATCCGGCATAGGTCAGCGCAATGTTCAATGTCACGATGGGGCGGGGAACGCCGCCTTGCTCAGTACCCCATGTCGCCGCCGTGGTGATGTTGGGTATCAGGGATTTCAGCCACTGGCGCCCTTTGTCGCCGCCCTGAATATTCAGCAACAAATAGCGTGCAATTGGAAAGCCAAATCGCCCATAAGCGCGCACCACATTGCCTTGGATGTCGCATAAGTCAAGTTCTTTAGTCATTTGTTATCTCAATTTTTTGCTGCTCAGGTTTCTAGAGTTCCGCGTTAGATGCGCCCGCTTTCCAGGTCGGATAGCTCACATCTCTAGGCTTGATATGCTTCATGAAGACTTTATAAGCTTGTTTGAGTTCGGCAGCTGGCAGGTCTTGGGTTTCTTGCGCGAACTTAGAGAATTTCTGTTTCACATACAAAGCCTTGAGCTGGCTGGCCAACGAATCATCGTTAGAGCCTACAAAAAACAACGACGCATCCATGCGGCATTTCTGCGCGTAAACGACAAAGCTCGCAGCATCTTGTACCGCCTCAAAGCCGTAGCAATATTGCCAAACCGATCTGATATCGGCCTGCATGCTGTCCCACATCGCTGCTAAATAGGTGTTTACATCGCCATGCAAATTGCTACTAAACACCATGTAGCGTGATTGCAAATGGTCTTCAGCGGCCAAAGCCCCAAGCCTTTGCGCGTTTGACGGCAGTGGGCGAATGTCCGACAGGGTATCCCAAACGCCCGCGCCGGGAATGGTTTCAGTGAAAACATCGTCCAAAACGAAGAATCTGCACAGGTAGGTATTCGGCACTTTTGCCAACGGGCTGACTTCGCGCTCGTTCCACTCTTCAAATTGATCGCGTATGCAGTCTGCGTAAACTGTATTTTTTTCTACGCCCGGTTTGATGGGACACAGGAGTGTCAATGCATACGCCGAACCAGAGATATTGCGATTCATGGCTGCACCTCTTGGTTTTTAACGGTTCGGTCGTTTTGCAAACGGTCTACAGCCAACCTGATTTGGACATTTTTAGCTGATAAGCTGACAATCGGCGTATGCTGCATCGTCCCCATGTCGTGCTGCAAATCGCGCAGCAGCAAGTGAAATTTCTTTTGAAACACCTCATCACTGGCATGCTCATCAAGTCGTGCGTCAAAATCCATCAATGCCACATGTAGCTTTTTCGCGCTCTTCACATCATTGGCTGATGCCATTGGGTAGGCATTGTAGTAATGATCCGTTTGAATTTGGTTGAAGCGAATGTAGTCGTGAAACGGCGTCAAAGGCACCGATTTGGGATAGCGCACATTCCACTTCCAAAACATGTCTAACCCGCTGGGAATTGCAAAGGTGAACGAATCAACGTATTGCGCCCAGCTGCCGTTAAAATTGCTAAAAAACAGCATGTAGTTGTACTTCAACTTCTCTTTGGGCTGATCGGGCGACAAAACCGGAAACTGATCGCGCTCGATAATCACCCAACGTGCATAGTGAATCAAGGACAAGGTAAGCAATCCATTGAGCGTTTTGGGCATTTTGATAGCTGCCCAAAAAATCAACTTATTGAGCCAGGTCGTCCACCCACGGATTGGCGTAATTACATTGATGGCGTAGGCTTTGCCTGCGATATTTGACATACAACTCCCCTGATCAAAATTTAATTGTTACATTTTAAATCTGGTTGGTTGGTAAATTTATTGATCACAACTGAATTTACGGTGAATGTGAATATTCGCATTTCGAATATTTGCTATATTTATACTAGCTAAGCAGACAGATAATACGCCGGCTACAGTCATATTTGTTCTATTTTAGAGCTTCTACAGCCGTATCCGTGAAATCGCTAAACAATCCATCAACGCCCAGCTTGTAAAACTTGACGTATTCGGCTTTCGGGTCGCCTTTGTAGTCAGCCAATAAATACCTAGCGTCATTTCTGAATGTATAGGGATGCACAAACAAACCCGCCGCATGCGCATCTTTGATGAGCGATGTTGGTGGCAGTGCTAAGCGATCACGTTCGTCAAATTTTCCGTCAGCATTCAAATCACGGGGCTTTCCATCAGCACCCATAACTTGCGCGCTACTCACAATAAAGTGTTTCGATGGGCCAATGCCGTCCGAGTAGGTTTTGATGTCTTTTAATCCTGCTGGCGTCAGCATATCGACCACGGTGCGTGCATCATTTTTCACCCTCATATCGTACGGCTTGTCGAACGGCGGTGTCAAAACAACTTTGCCCGTTGGATCAACTCTGCCACCACCGATGAGCTGCACCAAGCGAACAGGTGTGCGCTGACGTAACAGTTTGAGGTTTCCCACTTCAAACGATTGAATCACAACGGCCGAATCTTTTTTGTTCAGCCCATATTCGTCTAGCATCGCCAGCAAGCGCGGCTCAATCGACAGACCGATGTTGTCGTGGTAAGTTGGATGCTTGGTTTCTGGGTAAACACCAACTACACGACCGTTGCGGTCAGCTTTGGCATTTTCAGTTTTGACTAGCTCCAAAATTTCGCGAAACGTAGGAACTTCAAACTTGCCATTAAACGACTGATCACGTTC
>JANPLX010000169.1:0-5384 GCA_031422495.1 Polaromonas sp.
GCAAAATCGGCTGGGGAAACGGTGCGAAACTATTCGGATTGAATTAAGTCAGACGATTTAATTTCTGCGATTCACCAACAACATACCAGCGGCGACGCAAGCCAGCCCAAGGATAAGCGGCAAAGTCAACGCTTCGCCCAACCACAAGCTGCCAACCAACAAGGCACTCAAGGGCGTCAAAAATACAAAGCCTGATATTTTGGTAGCCGGATAGCGCCCAAGCATCCACATCCAAGCCAAATAACTGACGAACGCCCCCACGACGGTTTGAATCAGCATCGACGTGATGGCAAAACCACTCCATGTATGTTGCCAGCGCTCGCCCGCAGCCAGTGAAACAATGGTCAACAGCACCGCGCCGATGCCGATTTGGTAAAAAAGCAGCTTTTCCGCACTTAATTTGGCCAATACACTGGTACGAATCATCACCGTGGTCAACCCCCAACCCAGCCCAGCAGCCAAAGCCAGCAGATCACCCACCCAGTGACCTTGCATCGCGCTGCTAAAGCCATCAAACATGGCCAAAGCCACACCGCAAAAAGCCAACATCAAACCCAGCCATTGCCATTTGCCTATTTTTTCAGAGGGCACCCACAGCGGCACTAGGACAGCAACCCAAAACGGCGATGTGTACAAAAAAACTGTGAGCCGCGAGGCACTTGTGTACTGCAACCCCATATAGATAAAGGCAAATTCGACAGCAAACAACAAACCCGCGGTAACACCTGGCTTCAAACTGCCGTCACGCCCCCACAGCGGAATGTTGCGCCACTTGCACCACAGCATCAGTAACGCAGTTGCGCCTATGAAGCGCACACTGGCTTGAAAAAACGGTGGCAATTCTGCCAAGGTGGCTTTGATCAGGACTTGCTGCACACCCCAAAACAGGCAGCAAGCAAGCAACAACGATACGGCAATGCCGTCTAAATGCGCTTTGCGCTCTACCTTATTTGTCATGTTGTAGGTTCAAAACGTCTAACACGCTGGTTAAATTTGCGCCCGTAAAGCTGGGCTTTGGTCCAAGCGTTTCATGCGGCAAGCCTTGGCGATTGACCCATAAGGTCGTGAAGCCATGCCAAGTTGCACCCAAAGCATCCCAGGCGTTGCTAGACACAAATAAAATCTCGTCGTTTTTAACAGGGAAGTACTTGGTGACCAAGGCATAGCTACTCGGGCTGGTTTTGAATTGTTTGATATCGTCAACTGAGATCACGTGGTCCAGCAAACCGTTCATACTGGCACTCGTCACTGCGGAATCCAACATCTCAGGGTTGCCATTTGACAAAATCGCCGTCGCAAAACCTTTTTCTTTGAGCGTTTGCAAAACACTAAGGTTTTCAGGAAACGCCGTCAAATGTGCGTATTGACCCATCAATGCCTCTTCATTCTCAGGCGCTAAAACCAGATTGAGACGCGTCAAGGTGTAGCGCAATGACAAGCGAGTCAACTCCCAAAAGGGCAGGTAATGACGGCTACCAGCGGGGTTGTGCGGGTCAGACAAGCTGATCAAACGCGTGTATTCAATTTGCTTATCGCGCCACAGTGTTGAAATGGCCGCGCCTTGGCTAGGGTACAAGCGCTCAGCCAAGGCACTGATGGCATACACATCAAACAGGGTGCCGTAGGCATCGAAAACGACTGCTTTGATCATTGTTATTAGGTTTTAGTCATTGAAAAACTGTGCAATCTTGCTGCAGTCAGTGGTTATCATAGCCTCTATTGTTTAATTTTCTGGCGCACTTGCGCGCATTGATTTAGGAGTTTGATATGAGATGTGCTTTGGTTGGTTCGCGGTTTTTCGGTGCAAGCGTCTTAGAGGCATTGCGACAGGTCAAAGGTGTTGACATCAGCTGCGTGGTCGCGCCAGCGGCAGACGACAGGCTGGCTTTGGCTGCGCAAAAAGCGGGTATTCCGGTTCACATCATGGTTAACCCAAAAATTGTTCCGGGTGAAGCGATTGCTGAGGGCACTGACGTCATCATCGCCGCGCACACACATGCGCGCATCAGCGACGAAGCGCTGGCTCGCTCGCGTTTGGGTGGCGTGGGCTACCACCCGTCGCTCTTACCGCGTCATCGCGGTATTGCCGCTGTGGAATGGACGATTTTGAGTGGCGACCCGATTGCGGGCGGCTCGGTCTACCACTTGGCGGACGGTTGGGACAAAGGCGGTATCGCCGCGCAAGACTGGTGTTTTGTGTCGAAAAACGACGATGCCCGCAGCTTGTGGGAGCGTTCACTCGCACCCATGGGTTTGAAACTACTGTGCGATGTGGTTGCTCATGCACGCGATTTCGACAAATTACCATCACATACGCAGGATGAAAGCTTTGCCACCAAAGCACCCATGATTCGCCGCTCGCTCAAGCTCAACGAAGACCCAACCACATCTGCTGCAGCGCCTACTACAGCTTTGATCGTCACGGTGCTGGGCGCAGACCGTCCGGGCATCGTCAGCCTATTATCTGACCGCGCTCAACGTTTCGGCGCCAGCTGGACCAACAGCCGCATGTCGCATTTGTCAGGCGAATTTGCCGGCATGGTGCAGCTTGAAGTACCGCCAGAAAGCGCCGACGGTTTGATCGCCGCACTTAAAGATTTGGAATCCACCGGATTGCGCGTCGCTATTGCGAAAAGCGAAGGCAAAGCCAACACGACAGGCCTGCGCTTGATGACCATTGAGCTGGTCGGTAGTGACCAAGTCGGCATTGTCAGCAAACTTACGGCCGCGTTGACTGCGCGCAACATCAGCATCGAACAAATAGACACAGCTATCGTTCAAGGTACGGCGAAAACATCGTTCAAAGTGCGCGCTGAAATTCTCGTCCCCAAAACCGTCGTCGATGCTGATTTACGCAGCGCTTTGGATGTTTTGGCCCAAGAAATGACCGTCGATATCGCCTTGGGGGGTTAAAACCAGTCAAGGTGGTGCGGCTGGCGGGGATCGAACCCACGACCCTTGGCTTCGGAGGCCAATACTCTATCCACTGAGCTACAGCCGCAACGTGTGGCTTGTATTGTAGGCGCTTGCTGGCTGAACTTGGCGCTGGCTCCCTTATAATTGCGGGTTATGCAGCGTTGATGCAGCTATTCCGCACTTTTTTGAAGATCTAGAGAACACTATGAGCAACCAACACGAAGAAGACCACACAGGCCCCGTTAAAACACCTAAGCAGATGCTGCAATTGGTATTTTTCTCGTTTGTGCTGCCTATTTTTATGATCATTGGCTTGGTGTATTACGTCGTTAACGACGCTAAACCAGCTGGCGTAAGCGCAACGGCTGACAAATCACAAATGGCTTTGGGCGGCTTGACAGACTCAGAGCGCACCAAAGCGCTGGAAGTACGCATCCAAAAAGTCGGTAAAGTTGAGATTCGTGACGCTGATCGCCCTTTAAAAGCAGGCGAAGAAGTTTACAAAGCACAATGTTTGGTGTGTCACGGTGCTGGCGTGGCGGGTGCGCCTAAGTTAGGCGATACAGCGGCTTGGGGTGCGCGTATCGCAACAGGTTATGAGGCTTTACTCAATTCCGCCCTCAAAGGCAAAGGTGCCATGGGCGCACAAGGCGGTGGCGATTTTGAAGACACTGAAATCGGCCGTGCAGTGGTTTACATGGCCAATGCAGCCGGCGGTAAATTTGCAGAGCCGCAAAAAGCCGTGGTTGCTGCAGCAGCCGCTGCACCAGCTGCACCTGCCACCAAGTAATTCAACAATTCCCCAAGCGGGAAACAAAAAGCCGATAAGGTCACCAAAAAGTGAGTTTATCGGTTTTTTTAATGCAAAATACGGCTCTAGCCGGCGTATTTATTGCCTAAGCAGCTATTAAATATATAGCAAAGTTAAGCTATGCTTGCAAAGCTTTTGGGCTACGCACATAACCAAAGCGCTTAGGCAAATCTGCAGCTAAAAGCTCTTGTGGCACCCACAATCCTTGCTCTATCGCATCAGCCGCATAAAGCATGTCGGCAGTGTGTACCAAGCCAAATCCAGCGGCGGCTTCTAGGTAGAGACGGCCGTGCTCGTCGACGACGCAGCGTTGTAATCTGGCGGGTTCGCCGGTGTGGGAAGTAACTTCAAACTTGGCACTTACTCTCCAAATAATTGGTGTGGCTTCTAGCTCTACGTAAACGCGTTGTGGACCATTTTGGAAGAACCATTGACCCTTTGCTTCGCTTTGGCTGCTTTCATCGCATAGGTAATTGCGGTTGATAAAGTCGATCAGTTTCTCGTGCTTCAACATCGAACCTTTGGCTTGTGCGAATGTGCCCTGCGCTTGCACGCGGTCGTCGCGCATGTACCAGTTGCCGCGCGCGTCTAAGCCCAGCCAACCGTAGCAGTGCGGCACGTTGGGCCATTTGGCCATGGCTTGTTTGACAATATCGTCCATGGGTCAATTATCTGTTCAAGTTGACAAATGCGTTGCCAGCCAGCCTGATACGGCCTCCGGCATGGCCATAACTTGCGCGGGAAACTTGCCTTTGGGGAAGCCCACATGCCCACCCTGTGCGGTGTGCCACAGGGTCACGCTTTTGCTGACATTGGCTGGTTTGGGCAATGACCAGGCGGGGATAAACGGGTCATTCACGGCATTCAGCGCCAGTGCGGGTAGCTGGATGCGGTGCATATGTGGTTTGGCGGAGGCACGTAGCCAATAATCATCCGTATTTTTGAAGCCATGTACTGGGGCGGTGAAGATGTTGTCAAATTCGTACAAATTACGGCTGCCTTGCAGGGCTTTGGCGTCAAACAAACCAGGATTCAGCGCCAAACGTTCCATTGCCTTGGGTTTCATGCTGTTTAGAAACATGCGGGTGTAGACCAGGCGGTTGAAACCCTTACCTATTGCTATGCCGCTGGCGGTTAAATCAAGTGGTGAACAAACGCTGGCGACCGCCTTGACGGTTTGAGCCGCCGCACTACCCGCTTCTTGTGCCCAGCGCATCAGTGCGTTACCTCCAAGCGAAATGCCTACAGCCAGTATCGGACCACCCCCTGCCACGTCGTGTGCGGCTTTGAGTTGGCTCAGCATCCAGCCGATTTCTTCGTAGTCACCCGAGTGGTAAGCGCGAGGTGCACGGTTGATTTCACCGCTGCAACCGCGAAAATGTGGCACCGCATACGCCCAGCCGCGCTGCCGTGCGACGCGCTCAAAACCGAGTGCGTAATGGCTGCCAGATGAGCCTTCTAAGCCGTGAAAGAGCACCAGCAAGGGCTGCTTAGGTTGCGGCATTGGTGTTGCGCTGTAGTCGACGTCAATAAAGTCATCGTCAGGCGTGCTCCAACGAACCCGCTGGTAGGGCAATGATGATGGTTGCGGTAGCGAACGGGCGCTGACCATGGCAGGCCAGATGGTTTGCAGGTTACCACCAGGCAACCAATTAGG
>JANPLX010000170.1:0-26795 GCA_031422495.1 Polaromonas sp.
GCTGAAATTCATGCCAAACACTATAAATACAAATTTTGTACCCTGGTTTCGATCTGTCGCACCCTATATTCACCTGCACAGAGGAAAGACTTTTGTTGTCGGCATTGCGGGGGAGGCTATTGCAGCGGGTAAATTGCAGCATTTGGCTCAAGATTTGGCATTGATTCAAAGCATGGGCGTCAAAGTGGTATTGGTGCATGGTTTCAGACCACAGGTCAATGAGCAACTGTTAGCCAAAGGTCACACACCGCGCTATTCACACGGTATGCGCATTACGGACGAAGTTGCTTTGGATTGCGCCCAAGAGGCCGCAGGGCAATTGCGGTATGAAATTGAAGCCGCATTCAGCCAAGGCCTGCCGAATACGCCCATGGCGGGCTCTACCATACGAGTTATGTCGGGCAATTTCATCACAGCAAGACCCGTTGGTATTGTAGATGGCGTCGATTTTCAACACTCTGGTTTGGTGCGCAAGGTCGATACCGCGGGCATCATGCAAACGCTAAATTTTGGAGCGATGGTGCTGTTGTCTCCGTTTGGATTTTCGCCGACTGGTGAAGCATTTAACTTAACAATGGAAGAGGTGGCGACTTCGGTTGCCATCGCATTGCAAGCCGATAAGCTGATTTTTATGAGTGAGATTCCAGGTATTCGAATGCAACCGAACGAGCCTGAAAGTGAAGAAAACCCGATTGATACCGAGTTGCCACTTGCGGTAGCAGAAAAGCTGCTCGCTAATCTACCATCACCGACACAGCCAAGTGATGCTGCGTTTTACCTGCAGCATTGTGTGAAAGCTTGCAAAGAAGGCGTTGAACGCAGTCATATATTACCGTTCGACGTGGATGGTTCACTTCTGCTTGAAATTTATATGCACGATGGTATTGGCACCATGGTGGTTGACGAAAAACTGGAGAGCTTACGCGAAGCTACGGCCGATGATGTGAGCGGAATTTTGCAGCTGATCGAGCCGTTTGAAAAAGATGGCACGCTCGTCAAACGCAGCCCGACTGAAATTGAGCGCGACGCCAACAACTACAGCATCATCGAACACGATGGTGTGATTTTTGCCTGTGCAGCGCTTTATCCATACCCAGAAGCTCGCACTGCTGAGATGGCGGCACTCACTGTATCGCCACATGTGCAAGGCCAAGGCGATGGTGAACGCGTGCTAAAACGTATTGAACAACGCGCTAAAGCAGCTGGTTTAGACAGCATTTTTGTGCTGACGACGCGAACCATGCATTGGTTTTTAAAGCGCGGCTTCAAGCAAGTTGACCCTGATTGGCTCCCAGATGCACGCAAGCGCAAATACAACTGGGATAGGAAGAGCCAAGTTTTGGTAAAAAAGGTTAGCTAAAAACTCTGTCAAACTAGCGCCAAATACACTTAAGGTGCTTCACACACCAAGTAAATATATGTCGGCTTGGACAGATTTCTTGTTTGGTATGAAACGATGGAATCATCGACGTGCAGCCACTGCGTATCGTCGTTCAGGAGGCATGGCAATGCTGATCTCAGAATTCAAAACTCGCCACAACTTACTTAGTCTATCAACTGCCTCATCCGTCGTATCTACAACTTCTTTTTTGACGACGCCTTCAGGTGAATTCACTAAGACATAGATTTTTGGTTTTTTCTTGAGTGAAATTTCCGTGTCTAAAACTCGCCAAAGTTTGCTTAACTTGTCGTTCGCCTCTCGCGTTGTATCGCTGAGCGATGACGAACCATCTCTCGAGATAGCTTGCCGATTCGCCGCAATTTCTGTATTAAGTACACGCCACAATTGACTCATCACTTCTGCGATTTCTTTCGTTTTCGCAGCACTAGGCTGTGCAACCGTGTCATCGCCTGATTGGCGCTTGAATGCAATATCAGTATTCAAGACAGACCACAACTGGCCCATCACGTCTTTGGCTTTTTCTTCTGAAGTTTTTTCAGGCCGAATGTTTTGACCGTTAACATCTTTTAAAATTTTGACGTTATTTTTAGCAGTTGTTTTATCAGTTTTGCTAAGAGCTGAGACTCTAACAATTGATTGGTTCGTAGCATCTGATTTTGGAACAATGTCCGTGTTCAGCACATGCCAAAGTTGACTTAAAACATCGCCAGCCTCTATACCAATTGGTGCTTTAGGGTCCATCTTGGCTCTTGCAGCTTTGCTAAGCACAATATCAGTATTGAGCACGCGCCACAGTCGGCTAAGAACATCGCCACTGCTTTCAATCTCAACTTTTGTCTTGCCTAACTCAATTTTACTTTTAGGTGACAAGTCTGCTTTAAGTACAGGTTTTGCATTCTCAGTAACAGCTTGCAAGGGTTTTGCAAGTTGCTGAGTTGAAACTGTTGCCGTTGATTTTTCAGTGGTTTTTAATGCTGCAGGATTAGTAACCGCGGTATCTTTAGCATTCAGCGTTTTGACAGTGTCTAAGACTTCAAGATTCACATCCATAATATTGGCGCCAACAACATAAATATGCCCTTGACTTTCGAGCACGTGTAACAGCGCAAAGGTTTTGTCAACCGGCAATTTTAATCGCCTAGCGATCAAAAAACCTACCATAGGACGCTTAGCCAAGAGTGTGCAAATCAGACGCAAATCTTCAACCAAATCGCCATGCATATTGCCCAATTTTGGCCAAGACATCAAACGCAACAGGCATAGCATGAACTGACTATCCAGACGCTTGATAGACAAGGCATACGCTAGGCTCCACTCGGCTCCGATATCTTTACTAGTTGTCACCTGATGATCGTTTCAAAAAGTTATTGCAAATAGCTTCTAAACGACCCAATACATCATCGATCTAGGATCGAGCTTAATTTGGGCTATAGCCAGCTGCTGCTGACAAAAGTATACATAAGGTTACAGGAATGAAGTTATTATTTAGCCGAAATGATAACAAAAGTCCCCAAAATAAGACATTTATCAGATAAAAATCATATTTAAGATTGAATTGAGATGCTTTATTGTAATTTTATGTAACGCAAGTCATCGGACTTAATCGCCGTCAATCACTTACCTCGATACAAATTCCACATGGCAACCGCTGCAAAGCCGCAAAAGCATAAGAACGACCAGTTAGCGATGGATCCGCCCAAAAAAGTCCAATCAATTTTGGTGCAATCGCCAGAGCCTTTGAATATCATAGGTAACACTTTTTGTAGCGGAAACGTTTCAATCATGCCGTAAATGTCACGCCCGCAAGATGCAATTTCTGGTGGGTACCACTGTAGCCAGCTTTGACGCGCTGCCACAAAGGCACCGGCTAGCGCAGTAATGATCAATAGCACAGAACCACTTATGTGCATAAAATTTGAGCGATTTAAGGATCTAGCAGGCGTAATTATTGCTTCTATAGCTATTAAAAATATAGCATACCGTTGTACCACGCACATCGGGCATGGTTCTAAACCGACAATATGCTGCAGATAATAACCAAATGCCAGCATCGCCGCACATGCAAAAGCGATCAACAACATGACTTGACGAAAACTAAGTCGACGGATAAAGCTAAGCATATTCAAAGGAATGACTCCACGGTAAAATCAAAGTTAACACGTTCCCAAATATTCTGAAAACTCTAAAAGATAGGTAATCATATGGCACGCATGGTCAAATGTATCAAATTAGGCGTAGAAGCCGAAGGACTCGACTTTCCCCCCTACCCTGGCGACTTGGGAAAGAAGCTGTGGGAAGGCGTGAGCAAACAAGCTTGGGCAGACTGGATGAAACATCAAACTATGCTGGTGAACGAAAACCGCCTGAATTTGGGCGATTTACGCGCCCGCCAATATCTAGCGCGCCAGATGGAAGCGCATTTCTTTGGCGCGGGTGCTGATGCTGCGCAGGGTTACGTGCCGCCATCGGCCTAAAGCTACATTTAGGCGACAGTAATCAAGCATTGTGTTGTTATTGGCGCTGGCATCGCAGGCGCATGTGCCGCTGCTAGTCTTGCACAACGAGGATGGCAGGTCACTGTGCTGGATTCAGCGCCATTGCCGGCAAGTGGCGCTTCAGGCTTGCCGGCAGGTTTGTATGCGCCTTACGTTTCGGCTGACAACAATTTCACCTCTCAAATCACCGATATTGGTGTTGAATTTACCCGCAAAATTGCCAAACGCTTGCTAGTCGAAGGTATTGATTGGCAGTCAAGTGGTTTAATAACGCGCAAATACGGCGAACTTGACAAATGGCACGCCAATGCAGGCTGGATCAAACCGGCAGCCTTGGTGCAAGCTTGTTTAAACCAAGTTGGCGTGACTTGGCGAGGTAATTGTGATGTTCAAAATCTATCACGACATGGTGAGATGTGGCAAGTTTTAGGTACCGATCAACAAGTTCTCGCCGAAACAAACATGGTTGTAGTTGCCGCCTCCAACCAAAGTGCCCATTTATTGAGCACGGTTTCATCATCTGTCACAAGTGCTTCTAGAGTGCCAAAATTAAACCTGCAAGCCGTCCGTGGCCAAGTCACTTTTGGTAATTTACAAGATGTTCATCCTTCGAATCGTTCAAACTTCCCCATTAACGGCGATGGCAGTTACGTTGAAACGGACAATGCTTGGCTGGTAGCGGCAAGTTACGACCGTGTCAATATGAGCTTAGAAGCTAATATCACTGATCAAGTGGAAAATTTTGATCGTTTGGATGGTTTGGTGCCAGAGATCGCAAGCCAGCTAAAACCATCTTTTACAAGCGGAAAAGTGGGCAATTGGGTGGGTATTCGCTGCGCGAGCTCCGACAGATTGCCTATTGTGGGAGAGGTAGTGCCAGGATTATGGGTTTTGACTGCGCTTGCATCACGCGGTTTGACGTTTGCGCCCCTTTGTGCAGAGCTATTAGCTGCTCAAATGCATGATGAAGAAATACCACTGACCCCGCGGCTCTTAAAAGCGCTTAGCGTACAGCGGTATGTCAAATAAAATTTCAAAGATTTATCAAAGACTTACTTTTTCTTGGCCTGTTTAGCCGCCGACAAAACAAACGTCACCATCATGCTGACGCGGTATTCTGTCACCTTGCCTTTGCTGACCACCACTTTTTGATCTTGCACCCAAGCGCCTTGAATATCGGCTATCGTCTCAGACGCACGTTCAATACCAGTGCTAATGGCATCTTCAAAACTCTTCTTGCTAGATGAGGTGATTTCGATTACTTTTGCTACGGTCATAAAAACTCCTTCAGTTAAATAAACGCATTAAGAAATATGTAAATACACAATAGCGCAGAAAAGTGTAAGAATCAAGCCTGATTTCAGACTATTCTGTAATTGCAAAATACATCACACAATAACAAAACTTTATGGATAAGAAAAAAATAATTATCTTGCTGGCAGTTGTCGCTGCCGCCTTTGCTTTTTTTGCATTTGACTTGGGTCGATTTTTCAGCCTAGCCTATATCAAACAAAGTCAGCAAACGTTTTCTGAGCTATACAACGCACGTCCAGTCTTTATCACTGCCGTGTTTTTCGCTATCTATGTGTCTATCACCGCACTTTCGCTGCCCGGTGCTGCCATCATGACACTCGCTGCTGGTGCAAGTTTTGGGCTGGTGTGGGGGACAGTGGTCGTATCCTTTGCTTCGACCTTAGGCGCAACCTGCGCGATGCTGATTTCGCGCTACGTGTTGCGCGACAGTATTGAAACGCGCTTTGGCGCCAAACTGGCAGAAGTCAACAAAGGCATTGAAAAAGAAGGTGCGTTTTACCTGTTCACCCTGCGGCTACTACCTTTGATTCCCTTCTTCGTGCTGAATGTGCTGATGGGGCTCACCAAAATGAAGACTTGGACTTTCTTTTGGGTCAGCCAATTGGGCATGCTGGCGGGAACAATTGCCTATGTCAATGCGGGTACGGAAATTGCCAAAATTGACTCCTTGCGGTCAATTTTGTCACCAGGCTTGATCGGCTCGTTTGTGTTGTTGGGTATATTCCCATTGCTGATGAAGAAAGTCCTCGATTTCTTCAAAAAACGCAAAGTCTACGCTCGCTGGAACAGCGTGAAACCCAAAACCTTTGACCGTAACCTCATCGTCATCGGTGCGGGCGCAGGCGGCTTGGTCACTGCTTTGATTGGCGCAGCCGTCAAAGCGAAAGTGACTTTGGTGGAAGCCCACAAAATGGGGGGTGATTGTTTGAACTTTGGCTGCGTGCCGAGTAAGGCCATCATCAAATCTGCCAAGCTAGCTCACCAAATGCGATATGCCGACCATTACGGCTTGAAAGCTGTCATACCAGCCTTTGACTTCAAAGCCGTGATGCAACGCATACACGACATCATTGCCGCGATCGCCCCGCACGACAGTGTCGAGCGATTCACTGGCTTAGGCGTGGACGTGGCGGAAGGCTACGCCAAAATCGTCAACCCATGGACGGTTGAAATTGCCATGAAAGATGGCAGCAAAAAAACGCTGACCACGCGCAGCATCGTCATCGCTGCTGGTGCCAGCCCCGTGGTGCCGCCCTTGCCTGGTATTGAAGAATCTGGCTATGTGACCAGCGACACGCTGTGGGATGCTTTTGCCAAACTAGACGTCATCCCTAAACGCTTGGTGGTTCTCGGCGGCGGGCCGATTGGTTGCGAATTGGCACAAAGCTTTGCACGACTAGGTTCTGTGGTGTCACAAATCGAAATGGCTCCGCGTATTTTGATTCGGGAAGACGAAGAAGTATCCAGCTTCGCGCAAAAAGCACTCACCGCAGACGGCGTGCAAGTCATGACATCACACAAAGCCCTGCGCTTTGAAAACGCCAATGGCGTGAAAACACTGATCGTTGAGCATAGCGGAACAGAAAAACGCATTGAGTACGACGAAGTGATTTGTGCTGTGGGCCGCATAGCCCGCCTCAAAGGTTATGGCTTGGAAGATTTGGGTATTCCAACTCAGCGCACAGTGGACACCAACGAGTATCTAGAAACCATATACCCCAATATTTACGCAGCTGGCGATGTGGCTGGACCTTACCAGTTTACCCACACGGCCTCGCATCAAGCGTGGTATGCAGCGGTGAACGCACTGTTTGGTACTTTCAAAAAGTTCAAAGCCGACTACCGCATCATCCCTGCCGCCACATTTATTGACCCCGAAGTGGCACGCGTTGGTTTGAACGAACTTGAAGCTAAGGCGCAAAACATCGCCTACGAAGTCACTAAATACGGCATTGACGACCTAGACAGGGCCATTGCCGATAGCGAAGCGCACGGCTTCATCAAGGTGCTGACCGTGCCGGGCAAAGACTCAATTTTGGGTGTGACCATCGTGGGCGTGCATGCGGGTGATTTGTTGGCCGAATACGTTTTAGCTATGAAGTATGGCTTGGGGTTGAACAAAATTTTGGGAACTATCCACACCTACCCAACTCTTGCAGAGAGCAATAAATTCGTCGCAGGTGAGTGGAAGCGAGCGCATCAACCTGTGAAACTACTGGAATATGTCAAAAAATACCATGATTGGCGCAGAGGCTAAATGTCAAATGTTAGGATATTCATGAAACTTATTATCAATTATTTTGCTGCTATTTTTATAGCAATATTGGCAATATTTACGCCAACTAGCGTCGTTTTAGCACAGTCTTTTGATCACAGTTACGCGGCTTACGATGCGCAGCTCAAAAAACACGTCAAATGGCTACCCGACGGTAAGCAAAGCCGTGTGAACTACAAAGGTTTTGCAGCAGAGCGTGCAGAATTAACCAAAACTTTGGATTCACTCAGCGCCGTTACACCCGCCCAGTTCGCCACTTTCAACAAAGAGCAACAAATGGCGTTTTTAATCAATGCGTACAACGCCTTCACGGTTGAACTGATTTTGGCCAAGTACCCCGATGTCAAATCCATCAAAGACCTAGGCAGCACCTTTTCTAGCCCGTGGAAAAAAAGCTTTTTCAGGCTCCTAGGAGAAGAGCGAAATTTGGATTGGATTGAGCATGACAAATTACGCCCTACAGGTAAAAACATCATCAACGGTGGCTACCAAGATCCACGTATCCACGTCGCCATCGTCTGCGCGAGTATTGGTTGCCCTGCCCTGCCGCCTGAGGCCTTCACAGCTACCAAGCTAGATGCGCAGCTTGAGTCGGGTATGGTCAAATTTGTAGGTGACAAAACCCGCAATCGTTATGCCGATGGCAAACTGCAAGTCTCCAGCATCTTCAAATGGTTCAAAGACGACTTCGAAAAAGGTTACAAAGGCTTTGGCAAAGTCGAAGATGTTTTTGCCAAATACGCCGATACTTTAAGCAATGACGCTGCTATCCAAGGACAAATTCGTGCCAAAACCGTTCCTATCAGCCATCTCGATTACGACTGGTCTCTTAACGATACTGGTCGCTAAGAGCATTGCTGCCGCAGAGCTTAGCGCTTTTTCTGCAGCAATTGGCGCTACAGTACCTGCACCGTGGCAATTTGTTGCGCTGCCTGAGCGCTATGCCAAGCCGCTTTCAGCGATAGATGTAGCAGACATTGAGGGTAAAAAAGCTTTGCGTCTGCGTGCAGATAAGTCTTGGGGAACAGTAGCTCACCCTTGGGCTGGGGCGGCTCAAACCATTCAATTTCAATGGCGACTAGACAAACCGTTACCGCAAGCCAATTTCAAAACTAAAGCGACTGAAGACGCTGCACTCAAAGTCTGCGCCAGCTTTGATATGCCCGCCGACAGGATGCCCGCTGGCGAACGCACGTTGTTCAAACTAGTGCAGGTTTTCAGTCGCGAGAAGTTGCCTACCGCGACCCTGTGCTATGTGTGGGCCAACTCAGAACTTGTTGGTAGCATTCATGCCAGCCCCACGACAGCACGTGTGCGCTACATGGTGGTTGACAGTGCAGCTTCGTCATTAAAAGAGTGGAAATCACACAAACGCAATCTTTCAGAAGACTTTTTGAAAGCGTTCGGCACAGAAACCCAAACCGTTCCGGCTGTGACTGCTATCATCGTAGGAGCGGATTCTGACAACACTCAAGGTAGCAGCCTAGGCTACGTGTCCGATATTATGGTGCAACCCTAACAACAATAAAAACCTTTGAAGTTTTTACATGTCGATTAAAAAACTAGTTTTTCTAGGCGCTGGTCACGCGCATTTGTACGCCTTGGCAGCTTTTAAAAAAGCGCCACGTATTGATACTGACTTTCACCTCATCACACCGTATGATCACGTGGTCTACTCCGACATGGTGCCGGGTATGGTGGCTGGGCATTACAGCGCGGATGATTGCACGATTTCCTTACCAAACCTGTTAGCCAAAACCCCCATCAAAATCACTTACGCTGCATGTACAGGCATTGACACCGAGACCCAGCACCTGCGTTTGGGCAATGGCACTGTCTTGCATTACGACATGCTCAGCCTTGACACGGGCTCGGTGATGGAAAAAGACGTGATTGACACGCATATACCTGGCACAAAAGAACACGCAGTTTTCGTGAGACCCCTAGAGCAATTCGTCAAACTTTGGCCGCAAATATTAGAACACGCGCAAACGCGCGCCTTGCGCATCAGTGTCATCGGTGCGGGCGCTACGGGTATTGAGTTGGCGATGGCGCTGCAGTCTCAACTGCCGCATTGCCATATCAGCTTGATCACGGGGCCTGAGCCGCCGGCTACAGGTTATTCTCCCGGCTTGCAAAACTGTGTCATGCAAGCTTTAAAAAATCGCAACATCACGGTGTTGCAAGACATCTGCGTACGCATGGATGCGACGCAACTCTACTTGGCATCAGGCGCGAGCCTAGCTTGCGATATACCGCTCTTAACAATAGGTGACCATGCACCGAGTTGGCTAGCGGACACTGGCTTGGCTTTGGACGAGCGCGGTTACTTGGCGGTCAATGCATTTCAGCAGTCAACGTCACACCCGAATGTATTTGCAGCTGGCGATATTGCCTCGCGTTTGGACACGCCGCATGCCAAAAGCGGTGTCTTTGCGGTCCGCACTGGCCCCGCCCTCTATGCCAACTTGCTGGCTAGCGTGATGAAACAGCCCAAAAGCCATCCGCTGAAACCACACCCCGTCGTGCAACGAACTTTGAATCTGATCTCCTGCGGCGAGCGTATAGCCATTGCCAGCTGGGGAAATGTGACTCTACAAGGAAAATGGGTTTGGCGTTGGAAAAATGTAATAGATCAGCATTGGCTGCGACTATACAAACGTTGATGACACAACGCTAAATGCATAAGCTATCTTTATAAACCATGAAAACACTGCTGCTTTTTAATTACGACTGGGATGCTGAAGGCTTCGAACGCCTTGCCGCACAAAAAGGTCAAGCTTGGGCAAATGCATTTGCCAGCCGTGGTTTTGACTTGTTTTCCTTCCCCAGCAACGCCAATTTGGTGCTGTTTGACCTAGATCGCTTCGTCAACAAACTCGCCAAACAAGCTAAAAAAGCAGGCTGGACAGCTGTTTCATCGCAACACGAGCAATTTGGCGCCCTAGCTGCCGCCATGCTGGCCGAAAAAATGGGTTGGCCAGGCACACCACCTGCTGCTGTCGTCGCCTGCCAACACAAGCTTTACGCACGTCAGGTGCTGCAGCAAGTCTGCCCAGAAGCCAACGTCAACTTCCAGCGTATGCCTGCGGCCTATGGCGAGCCCGTACCCGATGGTTTGAACTATCCCACCTTCGTTAAGCCCGTGAAAGCCGCCTTCTCGGTGTTGGCAAAAGTCGTCCAATCGCAAGAGGAGCTGCACCAGTTCACACGCTTTGGCAAGTATGAACTGTGGGTAATCAAGCGCTTGGTTGAACCCTTTGAACGCATTACCAGAAAGCTGCTCCCTCAAGCTGGCACAGCACACAGCATGATTTTAGAAACGCCCGCCAACAGTGCTACCACGCAGCAATATAGCTTAGACGGCATCGCTTTTAAAGGTGACATCAAGCCGCTGGGCGTGGTCGATTCCATCATGTACCCCGGTACGCAAGCTTTCATGCGGTTTGACTACCCTAGCCGGCTACCGCAAACCATTCAAGACCGCGCATTGGACGTAGCGACCAAGTTTTTGACTGCAATCGGTTACAGCCATGGTTTATTCAACATGGAGTTTTTTTACGACAGTGAGACAGACAAACTCACTGTGATCGAGTTCAACCCGCGCATGGCCTCGCAGTTTGCTGATTTGTATTTGCGGGTGGATGGCGTTGACCTCTATGCCATGGCCCTAGAAATGGCACATGGTCGTGACCCTTGGTTATTGCCGCATTCCGCGCCCAGCGCTATTGTCGCCACCAGCGCTGTTTACCGCGTGTTTGACAGCGCACAGCCCACCTTGCAGCAAAGCATCCCAGCGATGCCGACAGATGCTCAACTGCTTGATTTGAGAAAACAATTTCCTAATCATCTGCTGCTCAGCTTCCCCAAAACGGGTGGCTCCACCGCGCGAGATTTCAAATGGCTAGGCAGCTACCGCTACGGAATTTTGCACTTTGGCGGCCAAAGTGAGAGTGACTTAAAATCTTGTCTAAAACAAACAAGCAACTTGCTGGGCTGGCCTGCACCACTAGCAAACCCGATGACTGAAAACTACCCAACTGCAACTTTTCCCGTATTCACTGCTCAAATTGAGCTAAATCCAACGCAAACCACAACATCTGACTGGAGACTCTCTGCATGACAATATCGAATAACCTGAATCGAATCAAAAACCTAAGCTCTTGGCTAGCCGTACTCGCAGTTGCCTGTCTAATGGGCTGTTCCAGCATCAGCGCCAACACGGCTCAAAACCCAGGCAGTGCGTACACCCCAGTGAACGCGCACGAGCAAGACGGGCAGAGCCGCCTGATGCTCAAAGGCCACGACGTGGTCTCCTACTTCACGCAAAACAAGCATGCCTTGGGCAAAGCCGAATTCCGCAGCACTTTTGAAGGCATCACCTTCCAGTTCGCCAATGCCGAACACAAAGCCCTGTTTGACAAAGAACCCACCAAATACCTGCCGCAATACGGTGGCTACTGCGCTGACGGCATTGTTTACGGTATCCCATGGGGTGGCGATGCAGATACTTGGTTGATAACCAATGGCAAACTCTATATCTTCGGCGGACAAGCCTCCAAAGACGCGTGGGAGCTGAACCTGCACGACAACTACAAAACTGCGGACAAATTGTGGAATGATGAGGTCAAAGGCAGCAACAGTTTCTACCAACGCTTCAAGCGCCTGGCCTTCAAAGTGCCGCATTACAAAACTGGTGGCGAATTGGCGGCTTTGGTGGCGGCAAAAAAAGCTAGTAAATAATATAAATTGCTATAATTAAAATAGCAATCTAGGCAATAAATGCGCTGGCTATAGCTAAATATTATCCATTAAATTTACAAAATGACCGACCGCACCGTTTTCTTTATTTCTGATGGCACTGGTATCACGGCTGAAACTTTTGGCAACGCTATTTTGGCGCAGTTTGAGATGCAGCCGCGCCACGTGCGGTTGCCCTTTGTGGATACGGTAGACAAAGCGCATCAGGTGGTGCGGCAGATCAACCATACGGCTGAATCTGAGGGGAAAAAGCCGATTGTGTTCTCCACATTGGTGAACATGGAAGTGCTGAAGGTCATTCAAACAGGTTGCCAAGGCATGCTGCTGGACATGTTTGCCACGTTTGTGAATCCGCTGGAGGCAGAGCTGGGCATCAAATCGCACCATCGTGTGGGCAGATTCAGCGATGCTAGCAAGAGCAAGGCCTACCACGACCGGATCGAGGCGATCAACTTCAGTTTGGCGCATGACGATGGGCAGATGAACCGCGATTTAGAGCAATCTGACGTGATTTTGGTCGGGGTGAGCCGCAGCGGGAAAACGCCGACTTCGCTGTATTTGGCGATGCAATATGGGCTAAAAGCGTCAAATTACCCGCTGATTCCTGAAGATTTTGACCGCCGCCAGCTGCCGCCAGCCTTGGTGCCGCACCAAAAGAAGATATTCGGGCTGACGATTCAGGCCGAGCGCTTAAGTGAAATCCGCAACGAGCGCCGCCCTAACTCCAAATACGCCAGCTTAGATAACTGCCGCATGGAGGTGCATGAAGCGGAGAGTATGATGCGACGAAGCGGTATTCGCTGGCTGAGCACGACGACCAAGTCGATTGAAGAGATTGCGACGACGATTTTGCAGGAAATTCGGCCTGAGCGGCTGGTTTATTGATTTAAGCTCGAAAATAAGCATAAAACGCGTGTAGTCGGCGTATTTATTGCCTGTAATGCTATTAAATATATAGCAAATGTAAAGAAATTACAGGCAATTAAATTTACTGCAAAGTTATAAATTACTTCTTACTGAAATCCAAACGCTTCGCAGATTCTGTGTAAAGCTTGGTTTTTTCAGCCATAAAAGCATCCATTTGCTCAACGCCGACGTTGACCAACTCAAAGCCGCTCTTCGCAGCCAAGGCGATCATTTCAGGGTCTTTGTTCAACGCAGCCCAGTGGTCAGATAAGCGTTTTTTCGCTTCTGCTGACGTAGATTTTGGCACACCAATGCCACGGTAGGCACCGTCCACCCAATCCACACCGAGTTCTTTGAAAGTCGGGACGTCTGGCATCAGCGGGTGGCGTTTATCCATCGCTACGGCCAAGGGGCGCACTCGTCCCTTGTTGTTGATAGCGAAAGCGGTGTAAGTCATGGCACCGTCGACTTGAGCACCAAGGACAGACGTCGCCATGTCTCCAGTGCCTTTGAAGGGGATGTAAATGGTTTTGACGCCGAATGCAGCGTTCATGCGCTCATGCGCAGCATGGTTGGCCGAGTTCAGCCCCGAGCCGCCTAGACTGATTTTGTCGGGCGTGGCTTTAGCAGCCTTGATGAAATCAGCAAAGTTTTTGATGGCGCTTTGTTCTGGCACGACCAAAATATCGGGCGTGTAGTGAAACCAAAAGACGGGCGTGATGTCTGCCGTTTTGTACTGCACTTGGCCTTCTAGCGGCTGAAAAACGATGTGCGGCAGGTTCACGCCAACGATGTTTTGGCCATCGCCCGGTAGCTGGTTCATCTGCCCCCACATCAGCGCGCCACCTGCACCGGCCTTATATTGGATGACGGTGTCTATCGCAGGACATTTCTTTTTCATCACGATTTGCTGATGACGGGCCGACAAATCAGACTCGCCACCGGGTGGGAAGGCTTGGTAATACAGGAAGTTTTTATCTGGGCAAGCCTGTGCCAACGCCAGCGATGACGTTAACGCGAGAAGCAGTACAGTTGCTAGTTTTTTCATGTTGTCTCCTTGGTTTTTATCGAAATACTCACTGAAATAATATAAGCGCTACCTTACCATCACGCAATCAGTGAACACACTGCTGCTGTCACCTGCGCGGTAGTTGCTTTGCCACCCAAATCGCCCGTATGCAAAGTTTTGTCAGCCGTGACTTGCTCAATCACCGCCATCAGCTTGGCCGCTGCTGCCGTTTCGCCCAAATGCTCCAGCAGCATGACGCAACTCCAAAACGTGCCAATCGGATTTGCCAAACCTTTGCCCATGATGTCAAACGCCGATCCGTGAATCGGTTCAAACATGCTGGGGTAGCGGCGCTCAGGGTCGATATTGCCAGTCGGCGCAATGCCCAAGCTACCTGCCAGCGCGGCTGCCAAATCGCTCAAAATATCAGCATGCAAATTCGTGGCAACCAGTGTGTCTAGCGACGCGGGGCGGTTCACCATGCGGTCGGTGCAGGCGTCAACCAGCACTTTGTCCCACGTCACAGCGGGAAATTCTTGGCTGATTTGCAGGGCAATTTCGTCCCACATCACCATGGCGTGGCGTTGCGCGTTGGACTTGGTCACCACCGTAAGCAGCTTGCGCGGACGTGATTCGGCCAGTTTGAAGGCAAAGCGCATGATGCGCTCGACGCCAGCGCGGGTCATCATGCTCACGTCAGTGGCCACCTCAATCGGGTGGCCTTGGTGCGCACGACCGCCCACGCCAGAGTATTCGCCCTCAGAGTTTTCACGCACGATGACCCAGTTCAAGTCTTCTGGTTTGCACTTTTTCAGTGGTCCTTCAATGCCCGGCAAAATGCGCGTCGGGCGCACATTGGCATATTGGTCAAAGCCTTGGCAGATTTTCAGGCGTAAGCCCCACAGGGTGATGTGGTCTGGAATATCCGGATCGCCCGCCGAGCCAAACAAAATCGCGTCCTTGTTACGCAGCGGTTCCAAGCCGTCCTTAGGCATCATCTCGCCGTAAGCGCGGTACCAGTCGCCACCCCAGCCGAAGTTTTCGAATTCAAAGTTGAAGGTTTTGCTGGCTGCGGCCAAGGCTTGCAACACGGTTTGCCCTGCGGGAATCACTTCTTTGCCAATGCCGTCGCCCGGGATGCAGGCTATTTTGTAGGTTTTCATGAGGAATATGTGCGTATTTTTAATTCAGAGAAAGCGTAATTTTATGCATTGCAATAAGAAACCAATCTCTTAAAATGATCTCATTGTTTACTTCAAATTAATAATAAAACTGACATGACGCCTATCTCCGCCCCATCCGAAATGGCATTTTTCAGCCTGCTGGCCAGCAAAGGCAGCTTTTCCGCCACTGCCCTTGAGTTGGGTATCTCCAAACCCGCCATTAGCAAACGATTGGCGACGCTAGAAGCACGGCTTGGCGTACAACTCTTGACGCGCACGACGCGACGTAGCGGTTTGACGGCGGAAGGTGAAATCTACCTTTCGCATGCGCGGCGCATTTTGGCGGATATTGCCGATATGGAACAGCAAGTCGCCAGCACCCTGTCCGCGCCCAAAGGTTTGCTACGCGTCAACGCCACGCTGGGCTTTGGCCGCAGCCACATTGCGCCATTAATCTCTGAATTCGTCAAAACCCTGCCCGATGTGCAGGTTCAATTGCAATTAACTGTGAACCCACCCCTGATCAGCGACGACGTGTTTGACGTCTGCATCCGCTTCGGCGAGCCGCCCGACACCCGAGTGGTTGCGAGACGCATTGCCGCGAACCGCCGTCTGATTTGCGCCGCCCCCGCCTACCTTGAGCGTCACGGCACGCCGAAAACGCCGGCTGAACTGGCTGCGCACAACTGCATCGGCATTCGCCAAGGCGACGAGTCTTACGGCACCTGGCAGCTGAGCGCAGGCTCGAAAACCGAAAGCTTCAAAGTACGCGGCAATTTGAGCACTAACGATGGCGAAATCGCCGTGAATTGGGCATTGGCGGGGCATGGTTTGCTGCTGCGCGCCGAATGGGACGTCGCCAAATACCTGCGCAGTGGCCGCTTGGTGCAAGTGCTCAACACCTACCAAACCCCACCCGCCGACATCTACGCCACCTACCCCCAACGCCACCAAACCGCAGCGCGCGTGCGGGCGTTTGTGGACTTTTTAGTAGTGAAGTTTGCGCAAGCTTCACCACTAGGATGATTTAGCTTGCATATATACTTAAAATTATAAAAAAATGGCTGTAACCTGCGTATTTATTGCCTATAACGCTATAAATTATATAGCAAAACAGCCATCTCAAAGCAAATTACAACCCAATTGCCGCCATGCCTGCGCGGGCGATTTGCGCGTCTTCGGTTGATTTCACGCCGCTGACGCCAACGGCACCAATGCATTGGCCGTCTTTCATCATCGGGACGCCGCCTTCTAGCATGCCTTTGATCGTCGGCGCGCTCAAAAACGACATCCGACCGCCGTTGATGGTATCTTCATAAACTTTGCTTTCGCGTCGACCCAGCGCAGCAGTATTGGCCTTAGCGGGTGCGATGTGGGCAGAGATGGCCGGTGCGCCGTCTAAACGCTGGAAATGCAGCAAATGACCGCCATCGTCAACGATGGCGATGCTGACGGCCCAGTTGTTTTTAAGCGCTTCAGCTTCGGCAGCGGCAGCAATGAGTTTGAGGTCTGAGCTCTCTAGAGTGTGTTTGGTTTTCATGCGCTCATTCTACGTAAATAAAGGAGTGTTTCTCTCTAAAAATCTTCAACTTAACCGAAGATTCTCCAATAATTTGTAGGATATTTGGTAAAGCACTTGATTTTGACAAAAACCCCCTAAAATCCGCTTTATCTGCATCTTTGCAGCATTTATAGGAGTAATGGCTATGACTGAACAAATTCTCAACAACACCGGCTTCGGCACGGGCGTTAACCTACAAGAACGCAACCGCGTGCTGCGCAACACTTATTGGCTGCTCGCACTAAGCTTGATTCCAAGCGTGCTGGGTGCTTGGCTGGGCGTGAGCACAGGCATCACCAAAGCATTTATGGGCGGTTGGATGGGTATCGTTGTTTTCTTGGGCGGCGCATTTGCTTTTATGTACGCAATTGAAAAGACTAAAAACTCTGCTGCTGGCGTTCCAGTGCTTCTCGCCTTCACGTTTTTCATGGGCTTGATGATTTCTGGTTTGATCGCCCGCGTGCTGGGCTTTAAAAATGGTCCTTCACTCATCATGACGGCATTTGGCGGCACAGCTGGCGTGTTTTTCGTCATGGCTTCACTAGCAACTGTCATCAAGCGCGATTTGAGCGGCATGGGCAAGTGGCTGTTTGTTGGCGCGATTGTGCTGATGGTTGGCTCAATCATTGGCATCTTGGTAGGTTCTTCAGCTGCCATGATTGCTGTGTCTGTCGCTGCGATCGGTATTTTCAGCGCCTACATGTTGTATGACATCAAGCAAATTATCGACGGTGGCGAGACGAACTACATCAGCGCAACACTGTCTTTGTATTTGGACATCTTCAACGTGTTCCAAAGCTTGTTGGCACTCTTAGGGATTTTTGGCGGCGAAAAGGAATAATTCTTACCTGCTCCCTTCGAAAAGGAGTCTTCGGACTCCTTTTTTATTTTATTTTGGAGAATACTTATGTGGAAACTTGGCGTACTGTGGTGGAAGTTTAAAAAAGAACTTTTAATGCTCTGGGCCATGCTACGCAACCCAGCTGCGCCTGGGCTGGCAAAACTCGTAGCGCTATTAGCTGCGGTTTATATCATCAGCCCTGTAGATTTGGTGCCCGATGTGATTCCGATTTTGGGTTGGATTGACGATGGCGTCATTTCCATCTTGCTCTTCAAACTCGCGCTCAAACTCTTACCCAAAGAAATGTACGAGAGCTTAAAAGCGCAGTTTGAGAAAAAAGGCGGCAAAGTCGATGATGCTTCATTTAACAAGTCAAACCCGACAAAAGCCAAGGTTGACGAGGTAGTGGATGTGAAAGCTAAAAACGAATTTAGGCTTTAACTCATGCGGCGTTTCTACGCAAACACTTTGTGCACTGAGGCAAGCATAATTAAAAATGCCCCCACTTCTCACGAGCCATCTTATGTGAAAGTCTTACAACACAATTAGCACCGTGTCATCGAATAAAAAATTTCACCCAATTTGGGTAAAATTTTCTTTGTACTTAGACTATAGTGCATGTACAAAATGCTTTTACGCATTTAGTCTATCGGCCTTGTTGATTGCAAAGTTGGATTGTCTACTGTAATCAACTCCCAACACAAAGCGCACATGAGATACATTCACGCTCTATACCTAGTAGGAACAGTCCTGCTTGCTGGCTGCTCATCCCTCCCAACATGCGGTACGCCCGAAGCCATGGGGCAGGCATGTACCCATGGGTGGACAGGTCTTCTGACAGACTTCAATGCCTCACAGCCTCCTCCACGCAACTACATCACCAATCCGATCACACTACAACCGTCCCCACAGTTCGTTCAACCCAACTTCGGGAACACAGTGAGTGAGCAATACCAGACTATCATGGTGAATACACCCAATGGGTATATTTACAAACGGTGTAAGGTACTAAACGGACAGGTTGTAGCTTGCTTCTGAAAAACTGGGTTAGGGTGCGCGTCCGCTTAAGCGCCAAGACGATCTTCAGCACCTACTGATCCACCGCCTACTTGACAAAGGGCAAGTGCTGCGGGCACTGCCAGCCTAGGCCCAAGCACTCGCTCAAGCTGAGTACAACGAACAAAAAATTTAGACCAATGTAGGAAAATTTCCTCTATGGCTAAGCTATATTACAAGTGGAACACAGATTGTAAAACAGGCGTTCGGGGTTTCATGGGATTTGTTATTACTGAATAAATACACAATATTTTCCCTTGAAATGCTAGCTTCAAGCCATTCTTAGTAGATTTTGATGTCCAAATTAATACGCAGCAGCCAGATTATTCCTCAGGTTTTGCTGTATGCCCCACATGAGGCATGTCAATGACCAGCGGCTTTGTAAACGCTGTTGACAACATTAAACAACGTCTGCGCGATTTTGCCGCAGTAGATTCGAGCGCACCCGATTTGGTATGGGAGGCCGGAGCAATTAGAGGCTCCGTCGACCGAAACCTCTTTCCCGTGCCAAACCTAATTCTCTATGTTCTACATGGGCTATGCAGTTTTCCTCTCGGCTATCGCGGTGATAAGACCCATTGGATTGTTCCATTTACCTATCGCGGCTTGAACTGTGCGATCTCCCATGAAAAGCTTGGTGTTCGCCTCTATACCGCTAAAGATGGAAATGTAGTTGTCAACAGTATCGAACTCTTGGGAAAACTAAAAAAGGCAGTGGAGTCTGCTGAAAAACATATCTTGGCAGAGGTGGCGGAAGAGCAAATAAAGAGCGGAAACATCACAATCGCAAATCAGTTCCACAGGCTTGGAAATCAATACACCTATTTTAGGGAAAAGGCAGAATCAGCGCACTCACCGACTTCACCAAACGCCACCAATGACGCCATTGAAGGCATAGCCAATCTACTCAATCAGAGCTTTCGGGTTGGTGCCGAGCGTGCCTATAACGCACTGGCAATGATTGATGCCTATTTCAGCCGCCTAGAACACCTTCTTGTACTTACTCTTCCATTCTGCTCATACGTGCGAAGACAGGACGACCTAACCGATTTTATTGGGAAAATCTGGTCAGAAAAGATGAAACGAGTCCTGAATATCGAGGCGTTGCCAATGCATGATTATTACGACCGTCTTGTCAATGTTAAAGAGAAGTATCGAAACACTTTCGCCCACGGAGGATTCGAAAAGAAGGGAGCTTCTTTCTACTTTCATTTGCCCAGCTTTGGAGCAATACCGGCAAGTATGTCCGGCCACAAGAATAGTGTGCACTTCAATCTCTTTCCGATTGAAACGGATAGCTTCAGTGAAATATGCAGCCTATTTGATGAAGTCGATGAGTGGTTCAAGATGACAGGCATGCCGCTGGCCTGGAAGTTTGCTGAAAGTGGGTTGGACTTGAGCTTCGATGAAAAAAACATTTCGGAAATGCTAGCCGCCGCAAGAGATCCCGCTTTGTTCGACGATTGGCTAGATAAGAAGAGCTATTTTTCTGACATGTATTCGAATGCGGACTATTAAACGCATGCCTAACCCATCATTCAACACGGACAAGTGCGATAAAGCCGCGACCAGCCGGTTCATTTAAACATTAAACCAAATCAAACACCGCAATCGATTCCACATGCGCGGTGTGCGGGAACATGTTCACCACCCCCGCTGCTGTGCAGGTGTAGCCCGCTTCGTTGACCAACAATCCCGCATCACGCGCCAAGGTGGCGGGGTTGCAGCTGACGTAGACAATACGCTTCGGTGGTTGCCAGTTTTTGACAGCTTCAGACGGGTCTTCAATCGTAGGATTCGTAGCTTGCGTGACCAATTCAACCAAGGCTTTGACCAGTGCAAACGCACCTTCACGCGGTGGGTCCATCAGCCATTTTTCAGAGATTCCATCCGCAGCAAGCACAGAACCAGTGATTTCAAACAAATTACGTACTACAAAATTAGTAGCATTTAAGGCAATAGATACGCTGGCTAGACTCGTATTTGATGCATTTTTAGCACTATTTAACTGATAATTCTGCCTAGAACGTGCGACCAACTCCTCACTGCCCTCCACGCCCAGCACCTCACGCGCCTGCGTCGCAAGCGGCAGGGTGAAGTTGCCCAGACCACAGAACCAGTCGATCACCCGCTCGGACTTTTGCACGTCCAAGAGACGCAGCGCTCGAGCCACCAGCACTTGGTTGATATGCGGATTCACCTGCGTGAAATCGGTCGGTTTGAAGGGCATGTTGATGCCAAACTGGGGCAAGGCGTAACTCAAGTTGCTGACTTTGCCCAGCTTTTCATCCATCAAATGCACGGTATCCAGCCCTTTCGGTTGCAGCCACCATTGCACGGCAGGATGCACAACCGTGAAAGCGCGTAATTTGCCCATATCGCCTTCGCTCAATGGCTCCATGTGGCGAACAACCATGGCTACGACCTCGTCGCCAACGGCCAGCTCTAGCTGAGGAATCGTTTCTTTCGCGTCCATGCTCGTGATCAAAGCACGCAAAGGCATCAACAAGTCGCTGACATGCTTGGGCAGCACATGGCATTCTTTCATATCGGCCACATAGCGGCTTTTACGCTCATGAAAGCCGATCAGCACTTGGCCGTTTTCACCCTTTTTGCGTACAAACTTTACCGAAATCCGCGCACGGTAGCGGTAGCCCCAGGCCGGGCCTTCAATCGGGCGCATCACGTTGCCCGCTTTGAGTTTTCCCAAATGCCACAAACCGTCTTCCAAAGCGCGTTGTTTCACCGCCACTTGCGCGGCAATGTGCAAATGCTGCATTTTGCAGCCGCCACAAGCGCCCTCGTGCATACCAAAGTGCGGGCAACCTGGGGTGACGCGCTGGGACGATTCGCGCTTAATCGCCGTCAAAGTCGCTTTTTCCCAGTTCTCTTTCTTGCGGTTGACATTGGCACTCACCACCTCAAACGGCAATGCGCCGTCGATAAACACCACTTTACCGTCCGTCTTGTGTGCGACGCCTTGGGCTTCAATATCTAGAGACTCCACGTTCAACCATTCAATGGGGCGTTCGGTCCAAGTTTTCTCAATCGCTTTCACAGATGTGTTGTCAATTTTTGCAGATTCAATTTTTTCAGTCATAGCCCTTATTGTCTCAGGGTTGGCTACTGACTTATGACTTAGGCTTAGAACTTAGGGCAAAATCAGCGAATATCGATTACTCAAACACTCAAAAATATGGCCACATCCCGCTACCCCGCCCCGCAGTTGCTGGATTTACCAGCCGACATTCGTAGCAAAATCCTTGAAATCCAAGCCAAAGCCGGTTTTGTACCAAATGTGTTTTTGGGTTTTGCGCGCCGACCAGCCGAGTGGCGGGCGTTTTTTTCTTACCACGACGCGCTGATGGTGCCTGAATCGGTCGGTCGCACCAGCAATTTGACCAAGGGCGACCGCGAAATGATTGTTACCGTCACCAGCGCGGCAAACAATTGCTTGTATTGCGTGGTCGCACACGGTGCGATTTTGCGCATCATGGAGAAAAAACCGCTTATCGCTGACCAAGTGGCGGTGAATTACCGCAAAGCTGATATCAGCGACAGACAAATGGCGATGTTAGAGTTTGCGATGAAAATTTGCCAACATTCTGACGAAGTTGAGGACACCGATTTCGACATCTTGCACGCCTATGGTTTTGACGACGAAGACATTTGGGACATAGCCGCCATCACCGCGTTCTTCGGCCTGTCCAACCGCATGGCCAGCTTCAGCGGCATGATGCCGAATGAGGAGTTTTACCTGATGGGGCGTGTGCCAAAAGTAAAGAAGTGAATTGTAATAATGAAATATGTAAATGAAACTTATGCTACTGTGCGTAATCAATACGCTGTAAATAGTTATTGGAGTTGTTATGCATTCTTTTTTTCAAAAAATTAATCATTTCGTGGTGTTATTCAGTGCCTCATTACTAGGTGCTTCTTTGCCACTGACCAGTCATGCGCAGCAAACCCCTGATGCGACTGGCTTGACGAATTCGGTCGTCAAAGTATTCGCCACCTCGCGCATGCCTGACCCGTTCAAACCGTGGGCCAAACAAGGGCCGCGTGATGGCACTGGCTCTGGCGTGGTGATTGAAGGCAACCGCATTTTGACCAATGCCCATGTCGTGAATTATGCCAATCAAGTCGAAATACAAGGTAGTGGCTCGGGCGATAAATTGATGGCAACTGTTGTCGCTATTGCTCCAGGTATTGATTTAGCCGTGCTGAAGCTGGACGACGAATCTTTTTTCAAAACACACCTGCCCATGGCCCGCGCTAGCAACTTGCCTGAAATCAAAGACGCCGTGCTGGCCTATGGTTTTCCAACGGGTGGCTCGTCGTTGTCCATCACAAAAGGCATCGTGTCGCGCATCGAATATGCGACGTATTATTCGTCGGCGTCTGGTTTGCGCATACAAATTGACGCCGCTATCAACCCCGGTAACAGCGGCGGCCCCGCTGTTGCAGATAACAAAATGATTGGCTTGGCGTTTAGCCGATTGAGCGAAGCACAAAATATTGGGTACATCATCCCCAACGAAGAAGTTGAGCTGTTTCTCAAAGACATTGCAGACGGTAAATACGACGGAAAATATGTCATGCAGGACGAGGTGCAAAAACTGGAAAACCCAGCATTGCGCAAATTTTTAAAGCTAGACAGCAGCGTCAAAGGCCTGATTGTGCATAAACCGCACAAGGAAGATGCCGACTATCCGCTGAAAAAATGGGACATCATCACCCATGTGGGCGATGCAGCCGTAGACGACCAAGGCATGGTCAAAGTGGGCAAAGATTTGCGTTTGAACATGCGCTATTGGATTCAAAAAATAGCCGCCAACAAAACCGTTCCGCTTACTGTGCGACGCGATGGCAAAAGCATCAACATCAAGTTGCCCGTCGTCACCACCTTGCCGCAGTTGATACCCGATTTGGACGGCGCTTACCCGCCCTACTTTGTCTATGGCCCACTGGTATTTTCCAAAGCCACGACAGCGTTCACCTCTTTTTTGACCAGCAACGCCAGTGCCGTAGCGTCTTACAGCATTATTCGCAGCCCCTTGGTCACACGCCGCAGCGACCCACCCACGCCAGAGCTTGAAGAGCTGGTCGTCGTGTCCTCGCCCTTTTTCCCACACCGCCTGTCCACCGGCTACGCCAGCGCTACGGGTTCAGTCATCCTAGCTATTAACGGCATCAAAGTCCGCAGTTTGAGCCATTTGGTCAGTTTGTTACGTGACAACAAAGAAGATTTCGTCACCATTGAAAGCGACAACAAAGGCGGCGAGACGCTGGTGTTTCCACACAAAGACATGCTGGCCGCGATGGAAGATATTTTGACCGATAACGGCGTTCGCTCACAAGGTTCACCCGAGCTGATGGACGTTTGGCAGGGTAAAAAGAAAGAAATTGCGTTGAAATAATTGGAATTTCAAATAAAGCCAAGCAAGCCAAATCGAGCCAAATCAGGCTTATAGTTAAACCATGATTAACAACAGCCCCCAGCTCACCGTCCGCAAACTAGAAATCGACATTGAGGACGGGTTTGACCGCCATTGGCACGGTGGCGATGCGTTTTTGAGCCAATATTACAACGCACTGTCGATGAGCTTTCCCGTTGGCGAGCAAAGCTTTATCGACGCCGTGCGCGAGTGCGCCAAGAACCTGCCCGAGACGGATGAATACACCCAACTACGCGGCACCGTGGCGCAATTCATAGGCCAAGAAGCCACGCACAGACGTATCCATAACTTGTACAACGAGCATTTAGAGAGACAAGGCTTGGTCAATCACTGGCAGCATTGGGCAACCAAGCGACTTGCATTTGCTCACAGCCAAAATGTCAATCCCAAGCACTACCTAGCCGTAACCGCTGCTTTTGAACACTGCACAGCGGTGTTCGCCGATGGCACACTGCGCTACGACTCGTGGTTTGCGGGGGCAGACGAGAAGATGGCCACACTGTGGCGCTGGCACGCGGCGGAGGAAACCGAGCACAAAGCCGTCGCTTTTGACGTGTACCAAGCCGTGGGCGGCAACTACGCTTGGCGCATCCGCTGGTATCTCTACGTGTTGGTGCTGTTTAGCTTTGACGCTTTCAGGCAAACCACCCTCAACCTGTGGCACGACGGCAGCCTGCTCAAACCCAGTACTTGGTGGGGTGCGGCAAAGTTTTTAGTGGGTAAAAATGGTTTTATATGGCGCTGCACGATGCCCCTGTTGGCTTACTTCAAGCGCGACTTTCACCCGAACCATGACCCGTTTGGCGACAACCAGCAACTGGCGGCGAACTGGCTGGAAAGCCATGCAGCTAGCTGGCGGGCGGTTCGATAAACTCAATCCACCGTCACGATCTTGCGCATCCAATCCGGCAAATCGTGTGCTTTTTGCTTCGGAAAGTTCACCCAAATCGTCGTCGCACCGCCTGCCGCGTAAATCGTACCCGGCTGATCTGCCCGCTCCATCGTTCCCCAAGTTTCAAACGTCGTGCGGGCGGGGTCGCTGGCGTACATTTTGACGATCACATCGCCCGGGTATTCCAGCTGTTTGTAGAAGTTGCAAAACGCGTTGACGATGACCGGGCCATCGCCGTTCGCATCGGGCATGCAGCCTATGCTCTGCATCCAGTCGATCCGGCAAGTCTCTAGATAGCGGAAATAGACGGTGTTGTTGACGTGATTCATCGCGTCCATATCACCCCAGCGGATAGGGATAGACATTTCGTAGACGAGTTTTTTCTTTTCTGGGATGATGAATTTCATAGTTTTAGGTATTTCAGAGGGCACAGAGCGATTTAGAGAACTGACTTTATAGAGGTGACATTCATTCTAGCGGCGATATTTTCGCGTCTGTGCCTCTAAAATAGGCGCAAAGCAAAGAAACGCACAAGTTCACAGAAAGCATCCTATGACCAACGAAGAAATCATCGCCACGCACGGACCGCGCGAATCCATGGAATACGACGTTGTCGTCGTCGGCGGTGGCCCTGGTGGTTTGGCGACTGCCATTCGCTTGAAGCAACTAGCCGCTGAAAAAGGAACCGATGTCTCCGTCGTCGTTCTGGAAAAAGGCTCTGAGCCGGGCGCGCACATTTTGTCTGGTGCGATCATGGATCCGATTGCGCTGAACGAGCTATTCCCCAATTGGAAAGAACTGGGCGCGCCGTTGAATCAGCCGGTCACTGAAGATGCCATCATGTTCCTCAGCGAAAAGTCGGGCACTCGCGTGCCGAACGCGTTTTTGCCGCCCATGTACGAAAACCACGGCAATTACATCATCAGCCTGGGCGCGTTCACCAAATGGATGGGCGAGCAGGCCGAGGCGCTGGGCGTGGAGATATTCCCGGGCTTCACGGCTGCTGAGGTTTTGTATAACGACGATGGAAGTGTTAAAGGCGTCGCCACTGGCAACATGGGGATTGGCAAAGACGGCGAGCCAATGGAAAGTTTCCAGCTCGGCATGGAACTGCTGGGTAAATACACCGTATTTGCCGAAGGTGCACGCGGAAATTTAGGCAAGTTGCTGATTGAAAAATTCAAGCTCGATGAAGGCCGCGACCCGCAAAGCTGGGGCTTGGGCATCAAAGAGCTGTGGGAAATTGACCCTGCTCGCCACAAACCTGGCTTTGTGATGCACACCGCCGGCTGGCCGATGGATGCCGACACCTACGGCGGCTCGTTTTTGTACCATATGGAAGACAACAAAGTCGCGCTCGGTTTTGTAACCGGATTAGGCTACTCAAACCCATACCTCAGCCCTTTTGAAGAATTCCAGCGCTGGAAAACCCACCCAAATGTGCGCTATTACTTTGAAAACGACAAAGGCGAAGTCACCGCCAAACGCCTTGGCTACGGCGCTCGCGCCATCAACGCCAGCGGCATCAACGCCCTGCCGAAAACCGTGTTCCCAGGCGGCGCATTGATTGGCTGCAACGCTGGCTACCTGAACGTGGGCCGCATCAAAGGCAGCCACGCCGCCATCAAAACCGGCATGCAAGCCGCTGAAGCCGCCTACGA
>JANPLX010000171.1:0-23617 GCA_031422495.1 Polaromonas sp.
CCGATGCAACCAATGCTCAAAGCGATGATGAAACGCGCCAATGGCCTAAACTTGACTTGCCACTTTGGATGCAAAGTGCTCAAAATTTAAGCAGGAAGCTGCGCCAACAAGACGATTTGGCAGCGAACTTGGTCGCTTTTATAGCCTTATGCAGCGAAAAACAGCTAAAATTAGATGCTTTCCCGAAGTAATTCACTTCACACCAAACATACAAGCATCGAGAAGTATCACCATGGCCATGAAAATCGCTCAAGAAATCCGCGCAGGTAACGTCGTTATGCACGGTAAGGACCCCATGATCGTCCTGAAAACCGAATACGCCCGAGGTGGCCGTGGCGCTGCGACCGTGCGCATGAAGCTCAAAAGCCTGATCGGCACCTTCAATACCGAGCAGGTGTTCCGTGCCGACGACAAATTCGACCAGATCGTTCTGGACAAAAAAGAATGCACCTATTCGTACTTTGCCGAGCCCATGTACGTGTGCATGGACTCCGAGTACAACCAGTATGAAGTCGAAGCCGAAAACATGGGCGACGCGCTGAACTACCTAGAAGACGGCATGGAACTCGAAGTCGTGTTCTATGACGGCAAAGCCATCTCCGTTGAAGTTCCGACCAGCGTGCAGCGCGTGATCGAGTGGACCGAGCCCGCCGTCAAAGGCGACACCTCTGGCAAAGTGTTGAAGCCCGCCAAATTGGCCACCGGCTTTGAAATCGGCGTGCCAATTTTCGTCGCCCAAGGCGATAAGATCGAGATCGACACCCGTACCGGTGAATACCGCAAGCGCGTCTAAGTTTCGACTTGCAAGTACAAAAGGCTCCTGAGGGGGCCTTTTTTGTTTGTCCAGATCCGCATCGCGCGGCACTCCGAGTACAGCGTAGTAGTCTTTGAATTTCATGTCACAAACGCCTTTTACCCAAAACACCAGTTTGCTGGTGATGAGGCAAGGTGTCTGTGTGGCGGCGCACACAAGGGGAATTTATTCCCCTGCGGTGATCAGCTCCCGGTCACCTTCGTGGGATTAATCAAAATCGAGGTCTCACGTTTGAAAACGAATAAGACTCCAAGCTATTTTGATTTTCGACGTTTAAAGCGCAGAAAAATACCAAAAGCGATAAGCAGCAAAACGCCTGCAAAAACAACTTTGCCTAAAAAAGCAATGACAGCAGATGCAGAAACTAGTCCTATGGCCACTAGTAACTCAAATAAGCCCTCGAGTCCTCCCAACTCCTGCCACCATTTTTTCTTTGCCTCCATTACTCAGCTCCCTGCAACCTTCATGCGATTGATCAGAATCGACCCCACGGTCTTCGCGCCGTAGTTGTAGGTGTCTGCGCCCACGGCGGTGATGCCTTTGAGCATGGTTTTGAAGTTGCCGGCGATGGTGATTTCATGCACAGGGAAGGCAATCACGCCGTTTTCTACCCAAAACCCGCTCGCACCGCGAGAATAATCGCCCGTCACGCCGTTCACGCCCGAGCCCATCAGCTCGGTGACAAACAGGCCCGTGCCGAGTTTGCGCAACATCTCGTCCAAGTCGTCACCCGCTTTGGTCAGCTTGGATGTGAGCGTCAGGTTGTGCGAACCGCCGGCGTTACCCGTCGTCTTCATGCCCAGCTTACGGGCGCTGTAGCTACCTAAAAAGTAGCCTTCAATCTTGCCGTCCTGGACGACCTGGCGTGCCTTGACGCGCACGCCTTCGTCGTCAAACGGCGAGCTGCCTTTGCCGCGCAGCACAAACGGGTCTTCCATCACGTTGATGTGTTTGGGCAACACCTGCTTGCCCAGCGAATCGAGCAAAAACGAACTCTTGCGGTACAACGCCCCGCCACTTATGGCCTGCACCAGCCCGCCCAGCAAACCGGCGGCCAGCGGTGATTCAAACAAAACCGGGCACTCTGTGGTCGGGATTTTGCGGGACTTCAAGCGGCTCAAGGCACGCTGGGCGGCGTAACGGCCAATGTCTTGCGGTGAGGCCAACTCCAGCGCGCTGCGCTCCGAGCTGTACCAGCCATCGCGTTGCATGTCGTCACCCTTGCCTGCAATCGGCGAGACCGACAACGAATGCCGCGAGCTGGCGTAACCGCCCCGAAACCCATGCGTGTGGGCACTGAAAAAGTGGCTTTGCTGGGCCGACACACCCGCGCCTTCGCTGTTGGTGATGAATTTTTTACTGGTGTTCAAGGCCGCAGCTTCGCATTCCAGCGCCAGCACAGCGGCTTGCTCACTGGTCACCGCCCATGGGTGAAACAAATCCAGGTCGTATTGTGCAATCTCGGCGGCGGTTGCAATGTCGGCTTCATCCGGCAGCGCGGCAAAAGGGTCTTCCGCCGTGAAGCGGGCGATGTCAAACGCGGCCTGCACGGTACGCTCAATGGCGGATTTGGAGAAATCTGAGGTGCTGGCGTTGCCGCGCCGCGTGCCCACATACACCGTCACACCCAACGATTTGTCGCGGTTGCGTTCCACAATCTCCAACTCGCCTTTGCGCACCGACACACTCAGCCCGCAGCCCTCAGACGCCTCAGCCCCCGCATCGGTCGCGCCGATTTTCTTAGCGTGGGTGATGGCGCTGTCGACCAAGTCTTCAAAAAATGGGCGGGAATAGCTGAAACCGGTGTTTTTTTCATCAGTTTTTGACGATTTGGCTACTTTGGACTCATTCATTTTGGGGCTTACTTTCGTCATTTTGTTTCTTCATATCGACGGCTATGATACTAGCTACGGAATTCCAGCACGGCAGGCCTTTGTTTTCAGGCCCTTCACCTGACACTATTCCTGACACTATTTGGTCATATTTCCACACCATCCCACCTAAACACTGAGCAATCAAAGAGCACATCATGGCAGGCAAATTCAAAAAAGGTTATTACGTCAACGGTCACTTTGTCGCCGAAGACAGCGCGGTTGACCTTGAACTCAAACGCGAGATGAAGGGCCGGCACGAAACCAGCCGCACCGACGACAAACGCGAAAGCGACGAGTTACAGGCGCTGGGCGAAAGCCTACTCATCCTGAGCGCAGAACAACTAGAAGCCATCGGTTTGGGCGAAAAATTGCTAGACGCCCTGGCCGAAACCCGCCGCATCACCAACTTCGAAGGCCGCCGCCGTCAGATGCAATTTGTCGGCAAGCTGATGCGCAAGCTAGAGCCCGAGATGATTGAGGCTGCCAAAGCAGCCATTCTCAACAAAACCACAGGCTCCGCCGCCGACAAAATGGCCCTACACGTCGCAGAAAAGTGGCGCGACGACCTGATAGCCAACGACGACGCCTTTCAGCGCTGGATAGGCATCAAGCCCGAAACCGACACCCAGCAACTCCGCGCCCTCATCCGCCAAGCCCGCAAAGACCAAGAAGCCATGGTCAAAGCCCCAGCCGGCACCCCGCACCGCCAAGGCCGCGCGTATCGGGAGATTTTCTTGCTGGTGCGGGAGGGTTTAGAGCATGAAGATAGAGCGGATGATGCTCCTGAGACAGGTCAGTTTTAGGCTAATTTTGCTATATATTTAATAGCTGCTTAGGCAATAAACACGCCGGCTAGATGCAAATTCAACCCTCAAAAATCATCAATAAAATGATAGCAACCACTTCATCCGCTAATAACCCCCACGACCCCATCAAAATCGGCATCGTCTCCATCAGCGACCGCGCTTCTACAGGGGTGTATGTGGACCAAGGCTTGCCTGCGCTGCAAAGCTGGTTAACTGCGGCGCTGCAAAACCCGATCACGTTTGAACCACGGCTGATTCCTGACGAAACCGCCAAAATCAGCGCGACTTTGGTGGAACTGGTGGATTTAGGCTGTTCACTGGTGCTGACCACCGGCGGCACGGGGCCTGCGCTGCGGGACGTGACGCCTGAGGCGACGCTGGCGGTGGCGGACAAGGAGATGCCTGGGTTTGGGGAGCAGATGCGGCAAATCAGCCTGAAGTTTGTGCCGACTGCGATTTTGTCGCGCCAAGTGGCTGTGATTCGCGGCAACAGCCTTATCATCAACCTGCCCGGACAGCCCAAGGCGATTGCCGAGACGCTGGAAGGGCTGAAAAACGCCGATGGCTCGCAGGCGGTGGCGGGGATTTTTGCCGCTGTGCCCTACTGCGTTGACCTCGTCGGCGGCCCATACATGGAAACGAATGACGCGGTTTGTAAGGCGTTTAGGCCTAAAACAGCCATTCGAGCGCCAAAAACGGTCTAAATCGCCAAAAATAGGTATGAATATGCCTCTAGCCGGCGTATTTATTGCCTAAGCTGCTATTAAAAATATAGTATTTCGACAAGCTCAATACGAACGAAGTGAATACTTTATAGCGAAGTTGAACGTTTAGCTATACTGTATTTTTGTTCTAAAACTACAAGTAAGTCCGAAGCTAGCTCTTCAGTTTTCATATCCAATGCACTCATCAATTCAGCTAAAACAACGTTATCTTCTCGGCCATCCCATATCTTTATATACGTGCCCTCTTTGTAACCATTTTTTTGTCGAAAAATATTTAATACGTTCTTGAAAACGTACTGCTTCAAAACATCGTCCCATGTCATTCCTGACTTCTGAAAGCATGCCTCTATGATCTGAAAAACATTTCGTCTTGCTACAGCCAAACCACAAAGTAGCTCAAGCAGTTCTCTTAAGTCTTGATCTTTAATGGAGTATTTTTTACCATCAAACGTTAAGATATCTTGTGTTGAATTCAAGTGCTCAACAATTGTTAGTGCAGCATCATCAATATTTCCCTTTGCGTTGACTAGGGCTTCAGAAAGCATAAAGTGAAAAATATCAATTAACTCGATTTGTAATTGTTCAATATCAGCAACCTGCTGCTTCCACCATTTCCAACCTAAGTGCTCAAGAGCCTCACCAACTTCGACAACCACAGCTCTTAAAAATGGATAGTCTTGAGTTAACCACTTTGAATTTACTGTGAGATTCATACGATTTTGCAGATTAAGCATTTCCCGCACTTGTTCAAAACTTAATTTATTCATATTGTTTACTCACTATTGTTACAGACATTTAATCTATGTATTGCGCAATTTATTTTTACAACTCAAGTTAATTATCTGGTTGATCGCCATGCGCGTAGAAGAGTTTTCCACACCCTTTAGCTCTAACTGAACGCGCAAAGCTAATTCATTTTCACCAATAACTTGGTTCAGCAAAGGCGCTCCAAAAATATTCATACAATGAATAATTACGGATGCAGCTGGTTGAACTTGACCGTTTATATATTTTGACAACGTAGACTGACTTTTCCCGATTGAAGATGCAAATTCTGCTTGTGTTAAAGCAGATTTTCTTAGTGCATTTTCAATGATTGCACTGGGATTCATATCGATATTTTTAAAATTTGACAAAAGCTTTTTAAATGGTATTATTCACTTCAAGAATATCACTAAACGTCATTTTATGCAATGGTCTCAGCACAAAAATTTCGGCAACCCTACTTTGGGTCAATTTGTAACTCCAAAGTGGGCGGCCGATATTCTTGCCTCGCGTGTAAGCATCTGCCCGAAAAATGCATTAGATTTAGGAGTTGGCAAAGGTGCTCTAACTCATGCATTACTTAATCGCTTCCCCGCAGTGAATTTGGTGGGAATTGATAAATATGCAACACCTAAAATAGACGCAGTACGATTGCAAGAAATGGGAGCTGTTTTAGACAAAAAAGATGTTTTTAGTTTAAATTTTCCGAAATGGTTCCTAAAAAACCATGGAAAAGTTGATGTTGTTATTTCCAACCCTCCATTTATTCATCTTGACAACCGCCCAGCAGTACAGCGATTTTTATCATTGGCTGGTTTTAAAAGCTCTCCTCAGGCCCTTAAATTTCGTTCCGATTTATATTTCTTAGCAAGTGCTTTTCGCTTACTAAATTCAAACGGAGAGTTAGCCTTTATTCTTCCAAGTACTGTTTTTAGATCAAAAGCATCCAACGATTATTTGCAGATTTTGATATATAAATTTGGACTGAAAGAAGTTATTTTCCTGCCTTCAACATCATTTGAGAATGCAGAAGTTGAAACTGCTATATGTATTTTTCATCCAAAGTCGGCTAGGCAAAGAAAAGGCATCATAAATTTAAGTTTTGCTGATGAGATGCATAGGCAACAAGAAATTGGTAAATTCCAAGGTCTTGATTTGGTTAATGTTCCTACATTTCAAACAAATAATGTAAATGAGCAATCAATCTCGAGTTTAGGTGGCGAAGTCACACGAGGTAGACATTCATCAAATGTACTTTCAGATTTTGGTGTTACGCATTTCCACACAACATCTTTTCAAAAATATTCCGACACTAAAATTCAATTAAAACCAGATGCCAAATCACATTTGGCAAATGATCGACTCGCGAGCGAGGGTGATATTTTGCTAGCAAGAGTTGGAACTAGATGTATTGGAAATAGCGCAATAATTGAGCGCGGACAGCAGTTGATATCAGATTGCGTTTATAGATTACAAGTACCCATTAAAAATAGACGCCGAGTTTGGGAGTTTATTTCTTCTGACGCTGGTAGGATTTGGCAAAAATCGATTGCCCGTGGTGCCTGTGCAAAATTTATCACACGGCAAGATTTGCTAGAGAAAATTCTACCACTTTAAATTTAATACGTTAGATGTATCAAGTATTCGTGCCATACGTTGGCCCCATCTGTGCGCTTTGGTTTCCTTTTAGGATGATCAAATAATAATCCTACCTGTTCAGGATACAAGCTCGCAAATATTGCAGAAGCAACACCACATGGTTTTGGACCAATAGGCGATACAAACATTTTGTGTCCTAGAGATAGTGATTTGCGCGTTTTTTCTAGTGCATCAAATGCCGAACCAGGGTCGCTAGCACAACAATAGGCTACTTCAAAAGCAGAATGTGCCTTTAATATCGATAAATGCGGAACAATTGCATTCAATTCCCAGCCTGGCTTGAATGCAGGTAAACCAAAAACCAGTTTGATCTGTTTACTTGCTATCATCTGAAAATCTTCTAAAGCACGTTCTATTCGTTCGGATTCATATCCTAAAAAAAACACACCCGCTTCAACCTCTTGGCTGGTTAAATCTATTACAGCATGTGGGATTGGATGAAAACCTGGAATTAGTTCGGAAAGTCGATTTGATCCATCTTGTTCCGGTGGCACGTATGATTCAGGTTCCGTATAAATTATCTTTAAACTTTCTGTTTTCAAACTAATTAAGCATTGAACTACACAAAATAATTCTGCAAACCCTAATGTTGTAGCTTCTAAAATTACATTTTTATTTTTTATAATTGGTGAAAGTAATATATAAGCATCATCCGCGTTCACTGTATCAGCAGCGACAGTTAAAATCATTTCATTAAAGTCATACTTAATAAATATTTTTTGTATATTTGCATTACTATCAATTTTAAGTGCTAGCTCGCCTCGAGTATCCAGCGCATCACCGTGAAATAAAACTGTATTATTTGGAATTGAAATTTCATCCAGTGAGCGCTTACTGGTACACAAAAAATTTACTTGCATGTTATTCAAATAATCCGGTTTGCTCATTAATTAATTCATCTTTGTTATTACGTAACAAAGTTTTTAAAAAATCCTTATATTCATCCTCAGATCCAAGAGCAACCGCATTAAAATTCTCCACTGAAATTTCAATTTTTCTTTTTCGCCTATAACTAATATGAAAGTATGGTGCGTAAATTGGATTTAACTGATAATCTACAACATCACTTCCTGCTGTATTTTTTGTTTTAGTTTCAAGTTGCTCTATTAGGATTGCATATTTTTTTGCTTCTTCTAAAAACAATAACTCTTTATCTGATAACTCTCTAACCCCAGAATTGATTGTGAATTGATTTTGCTCTGGCTCACTCATTGTTGGCAGAGCTTGAAGAGCTCTGAAAATTCCACCCAAACGAAGCACGAATAATCTTAATCTTCCTCCATGTTCACCAAAAGTAGTTATTTCCATGATCAATTTTTCAGCGGCGTCTTTTGAAGCTCTAGCTTGAGTTTCTATAGAAAAATAATCCCCTGTTTCATTTTTCAACTCAGCTACTTCGTGAACTTTGTAGCCCAGAATCAAAAAATGACGCAAATTATCATTTGCCATAGTACAAAAAGCATCAAAACCACTATAAATGGGACATGTTTGACCGTAAGGTCTGTACAACTCTAAAAGTGATCCTACTAGATTATTTTGAACCCATGTGCTATGAAACGCACCTAAACCTTCTGTTTTATATTTTATAAGCTCTAATAAAATATTTTCTGGGGTAAGTCGACGTCGATTTAATAATGCAGGAAGAACAACGATAGCTTCTGGTTGATTTAAATTAATTAAAAACTCATCTGAATTCATATTAGAGCTTCTAGAGTTTAAAGCTTTTGAAATTCTTTCTTTTAAAATTCCCATCAGCTTTTCATCTTCTATCACCTGTTTTGCAATTTCTTTGTACTGAATATTAGGAAATTTTGAGCGAATGGTTTTCATTACCAATTCGTTATGTGCATCAGTTCGTCGATTTTCGAGCGATGCAATATCGACAACTTGTTGCAACAATTTACTATTTTTTCGACCTTCCGCAATGTCTAAGTTTGCTAGATAAACCTCAGCAAAAAATCTTTTTCTATTATTTTCATCTGATAGTTTATCTAGTTCAAGCAAATGAAAATCATGAGTTGAGTTTATTGACTCTGGACCAGTGGTTGAGGTTTCATCTGATAGTACTTTTGATGTAAAACTCACAATAAATGGTATTTGACTATGTTTTAGTAAGGAATTTAAAACGCGTCTTTGGTATGGGACAAGATTTTCAATTTCATCTACATATACATAAAACGCAGCATTTGTTAAACCGTCTATACGTTGAATATCTTCAATTAAAGAAGTAATAAAAGTCTTTCCAGGTGGCAATAATGGTCGTGATACTGTCGATATATTAGATATCCACATAGAAAATTTACGCCTTGAAGATTCTAGAAATTGAATTAACTCATCAGCTTTAGTAGGAAAAGATTCATGGAAATCTTTAACACCGTTAAATTCAAATCCATCAAAATTTTCTTTTGTAAAAAATTGATATTTACTCTTTGATATTGCAAGTATAGATCGAACTAATTCGATGGATACAATTAAAGCAAAATAATTTTCAAAAATTATAATCCACTCATTTTCATCAATTTGACGATTCTTCAAAGAATTACAAAATTGTGTGTCTGCTCGCCAATATATCCCTATGTGTTTAATTTCATCTTTTGGTATGACATCACGATTGGGAGAAAATGCCGTATGGTAATCCAAGTACTTAAGCAACATTGTTTTGCCACAACCTCGTTTCCCGATAATATAAGTTGATTTTGTAGCACTTTTCAACTTTAATTGTGAAAAATAAGGGGGTAAAAAGTATTTCCCATAAATATCATCATCATGCTCTTCTGCACGTGTTTTAGATAATATTGAAAAATCATCACTAATCATTTGTATCTCCCAATAAGAGGTGTCCAGCTATCTGATACATCCCATAGCAAACGCAAAGAATTGTCTGGAATGCCGTGCTGATAAGCAATCAAAAGTTCCTGCTTTCTATGACCATAAATTCCTCCGGGGAATTGCGCCTTGCTATTTACAACTTGATAGTACGCATCAATAGGGGTGACAGCTTGGTGCGACCATAAATTATTATTACTCCAGGAAATGGAATAGGCCTCAAGACTATCCATGCTTGTAAACTGCTCGCCATAAAATACTTCAATTTCAGGATAAATAGCATGTATATTTTTTATGCAATCTTCATGTGCCATAGCAAGCACTATGCCGATTGATTTTGGTTTGAATTTTGCGCCATTAAACGACTCTAATACTTTTAAAATACTATCAGCAGTATAGCCAGCATCATCAACAATTAATATAATTTCAGACTCGCCAATTTGTGAGCGATTTGCTAATTCAGAAAATCTACTACCAGGAATTTTAAATTTGCTTTTTAACACCCGCATCATGATTTCTCCACTACTTCCGTGAGGAGTAAACTCATTTGCAACTTGAGTAAAAGTGAATTGCCTCTTATCTGTCTCAAGCAGCAGTATGTCTCTCCAATTTATGTATTTTTTATCGCTAGTAATTGGACAAAAATGAAGTGCTGCTTTGCGCAAAGCTTGCTCCAACGAAGCTTCTACTTGTTCATTTGTACGGTAAATCATGTATCGCAAAATCAAAAGTGCTAAAGTATATTCTGGCTTGTTTTTTTCAAATTGATTCAGCCAAGTTTGTATTGTTTCTACTTTCAATGAGGCACGTATTGACGTTTGTGAAAGTTGTTTTACAGTGTTTAAAAGTGAAAGGTCATCATTGAGTTTCTTATTAATTTCTTGCATTTAAATTAAATTTTAAAGATTAAATTTACATGTACTTCATCAGTTTATCGATGGATAGTACATTCTTTGATATTAACGTAATCTTATACTTTTCTAAGTTATTTCTTTTTTTAATGAGATTTAAATTACAATTTCTTGGACTATATGACGCGAACTGTTCATCAAGCCGAAGACACATTGAGGTAGATGCGGCAAATCAGCCTGAAGTTTGTGCCGACTGCGATTTTGTCGCGCCAAGTGGCGGTGATTCGCGGGAACAGCCTGATCATCAACCTGCCTGGGCAGCCCAAGGCGATTGCCGAGACGCTGGAAGGGCTGAAAAACGCCGATGGCTCGCAGGCCGTGGCGGGGATTTTTGCAGCTGTGCCCTACTGTGTTGACTTGATTGGTGGGCCGTACATGGAAACGAATGATGCGGTTTGTAAGGCGTTTAGGCCTAAAACAGCCATTCGAGCGCCAAAAGCCTAACTCCGAATCGCGTTTTGTCCCCCACTTTGAAAAAGGGGGGCTAGGGGGGATTTTTACTTCCCAATCAACTGATTCAGCTTCTCCGCCTCAAAGCACTCTTTGAGCGAGGCCTCACTGGGCAAGCAGTCGCCCACTTTACCAGTGCGAACCAATTGCTCTAAAGCTTGCCACAGCAGCGCGATTTGTTGGTCGTGCGTGGTGGCGCTGCTGACCAAGCCGCGCAGAGCTTGGCTAACGGGGTCGTCTTCGTTGGTGATGCCGTAAGCGCTAAATTTGGGGTCTGAAGTAGCCACATCAGCACTTTCGCCCTCTTTGCTCAAGATGATGCGCGCCGGAATGCCCACCGCCGTCGCGCCAGCGGGCACGGGTTTGATGACCACCGCATTGCTGCCGATTTTGGCGTTGTCGCCCACGGTGAAACCGCCTAAAACCTTGGCACCTGCGCTGACCACCACGTTTTTGCCCAGCGTAGGGTGTCGCTTTGCGCCTTTGTAAAGCGATGTGCCGCCCAAGGTGACGCCTTGGTAAATGGTGCAACCGTCGCCGATTTCAGCGGTTTCGCCCACGACCACGCCCATAGCATGGTCAAAAAATACGCAATTACCCACGATAGCAGCAGGGTGGATTTCAATTCCCGTCAGCAAACGCCCAATATTCGACACAAACCGCGCCAGCCATTTGAGCCCCAAGTTCCAGCAGCCATGCGCGAAGCGGTGCAAGATGACGGCGTGCAGGCCGGGGTAGCAGGTCAGCACGTCCCAAGCGTTGCGAGCAGCGGGGTCGCGGGCTAGGATGCATTGGATATCGGAGCGGATTCTTGAAAACATAGGCTTAGTTTAATCAGTTATTTCAAACTGAGTTCGTCACGGTTTTTTCGCGTTTTCACTCATCGCCTTGGCAATACCACGCAAGATGTGAATCTCCTCTGGGCTGAGCGCTGCGCGGTTAAACAGCTGATTCAGCCGTGGCATTAGCTTTTTAGGCGCGGCAGGGTCTAAAAAGCCAATGTCAGCGAGGGATTTCTCCCAATGTTGCAGCATGCCGGTGACTTGGGCGGCGTCGGCCAGCCCACCCGTTCGGGCTGAGCCTGTCGAAGGAGTCATGGCTTCGACAGGCTCAGCCCGAACGGAATCAACGAAACCACCCAAAGTCAAACGCCACTCATACGCAATCAACTGAATTGCTGCGCCCAGATTGAGCGAACCAAATTGCGGATTCGTCGGAATGCTCAACGCCACATTGCAGCGGTAAACATCGTCATTGGCCATCCCAAACCGCTCAGAACCGAACAAAAAGCCCATACCCGAAGCAGAACCAGCAGTTTCAGCTCCAGAATTCACCAATTCACCCGTTTTCAATGGTAAATCAGGCTCTAGCCGGCGTATTTGTTGCCTAAATTGCTCATCTTTTAATAGCAATTCAAAATGCTCACGCGGGCTGCGAGTCGGCGGTCCAAAGTCACGCGGTGTCATCGCCGTGGCGCACAGGTGGGTCATGCCGTCCAGCGCTTCGTCCAGGGTTTCCACAATGCGGGCATTGTTCAGCACATCCAAGGCGCCACTGGCACGCTGAATCGTCTCCTCCCGCCGCAGCACATTCGCCCAGCGCGGGGCGACCAGTACCATGTCGGTGAACCCCATGGTTTTCATAGCGCGGGCGGCTGCGCCCACGTTGCCGGCGTGGCTGGTGTTGATGAGGATGAAGCGGGTTTTCATGGGGAAATTGACTGCATAAGGAGCCGAAATAAGGCGGTTAAAATAGCACTATTGTATTTTTGCTTGCAAAGTACCCATAATCCGCCATCGTTGCGGTTTTTTTAAAGCTCTTCACTACAACTTATGTCGCCCAATCTACACCCCATGATCAACGTGGCCGTCAAGGCTGCCCGTGCTGCTGGCTCTCTTATCAACCGCGCTGCGCTGGATATTGAGTCGGTGCGCGTCTCTAGCAAACAAGTCAACGACTTTGTGACCGAGGTCGACGTGGCTTGTGAAAAAACCATCATCGAGACGCTGCTCACAGCCTACCCAGGCCATGGTATTTGGGCGGAAGAGTCTGGCACTGAGCATGGTGCGCAAGACTCCGAGTTTGTATGGATCATCGACCCGCTGGACGGCACCACCAATTTCATCCACGGCCTGCCCGTGTATTGCGTCAGCATCGCTTTGGCCGTGAAAGGCAAAATCGAGCAAGCCGTCGTGTACGACCCCACCCGCAACGACCTGTTCACCGCCACCAAAGGCCGTGGCGCGTACATGAACGACCGACGCATCCGCGTGAGCAAGCGCATCCACATGGAAGAATGCCTGATCTCCACTGGTTTCCCCTACCGCGCAGGCGACAATTTACCGAAATATTTAAGCATGCTGGGCGACATCATGCCCCGCTGCGCCGGTGTGCGCCGCCCGGGTGCGGCTGCGCTGGACTTGGCCTACGTGGCCGCTGGTTTCACTGATGGCTTTTTTGAAGCGAACTTGCAACCGTGGGATGTGGCAGCTGGGTCATTGCTCATACAAGAAGCCGGCGGCTTGGTTGGCAACTTCTCTGGCGAAGCCGACTTTTTGGAAACCGGCGAATGCATGGCTGGCGCACCAAAGATTTACTCACAAATGGCGACTCTTTTAGGTAAGTACAGCCAGTTTGCTTCCGCTGGTGAGAAAGCCGGCGTCAGGGAATCTCTACGGCTGAAGCGTTCTGCAACTTAATTCGGTAGCTCAAAGTGAGCGCTGACATCAGTAGTCACACCCCCATGATGCAGCAGTACTTGGCCATCAAGGCCGAGTACCCGACCACGCTGGTGCTGTACCGCATGGGCGACTTTTACGAGCTGTTTTTTGACGATGCCGAGAAGGCCGCACGGCTGCTGGACATCACCCTCACCGCGCGCGGTAACTCTGGCGGCAAGCCGATTGCCATGGCGGGCGTGCCCTTCCATGCGATTGAAAACTACCTGGCCAAGCTCATCAAGCTGGGCGAATCGGTGGCGATTTGTGAGCAGATCGGCGAAGTCACCGGCAAAGGCCCGGTTGAGCGCAAAGTAGTTCGCATCATCACCCCCGGCACGCTGACCGACAGCGCGCTGCTAAGCGACAAAACCGAGTCCGTTTTACTGGCCGTGCATCAAGGCGCACGCAATGCTTGCGGCCTGGCCTGGCTCAGCGTCATGCAGGGTGAGGTGCATTTGGCAGAATGTGCACCTGATGAGTTGGCCAACTGGATCACCCGCATCGCACCCAGTGAGCTGCTGTTCAGTGTCGATGTAACGACCAAATTTGAAGGAAATCTCAAAACAGCTCAGCAAAACAGCACATCTAAATTCAACCTGACCCGACGCGCCGAGTGGCAATTCGACGCCGCCTTGGGGCAACGCAAGCTGCTTGAACTCTTCAAAGCCGCCAGCCTGGCGAGCTGGAATGCAGAAGCTCTGACGCAAGCCCACGCCGCCGCTGGTGCGCTGATGGCCTATGCCGAGCACACCCAAGGCCGCTTATTGACGCATCTGCAAAGCATCATTGTGCAAAAGAGCGATGCGTTGATCGACCTGCCTCCCACCACGCGGCGCAATTTGGAATTGACGCAAACCCTGCGCGGTGAGGACTCGCCCACGCTGTTTTCGCTGCTCGACACTTGCATGACCGGCATGGGCAGCCGTTTGCTCAAAGCCTGGTTGCTCACCCCGCTGCGCGATCGCACCGTAGCTGCGCAAAGGTTGGATGCGATTGCGACGCTGCAGTCTACACAATCGTGGCAAGCGCTGCGCATCGCGCTCAAAGGCAGCGCCGATGTGGAGCGCATCACCGCCCGCATCGCGCTGCGCCAGGTGCGGCCACGGGAACTGGTGGGCTTGGTCAATACGCTACAAAAATCAGAGCATCTAAGGCAACAAATACGCCGGCTAGAACCAGATTTAGAGAGTAATTTAGAGGAATTTGATCGAAATTCAGCTAATTTACTCGTCAAAATCGCCAACAAGCTCGAAGCCCCGCCTGCCTGTGCGGAGCTGCTGCAACGCGCCATCCTGCCCGAGCCCTCAGCCATGATCCGCGACGGCAGCGTGATTGCCACGGGTTTTGACGCCGATTTGGACGAGCTGCGCGCCATCGCCGACAACTGCGATGCCTTTTTGCTCGACTTGGAGACCCGCGAAAAAGCCCGCACCGGCATTGCCACGCTGCGGGTGCAGTTCAACAAGGTGCATGGTTTTTACATCGAGGTCAGCACCGGCCAGGCCGACAAAGTACCCGCCGACTACCGGCGCCGCCAGACACTGAAAAATGCCGAACGCTTCATCACCCCCGAGCTGAAAGCCTTTGAAGACAAGGCCTTGAGCGCGCAAGACCGGGCTTTGGCGCGGGAAAAGTGGTTGTTTGAAGGGGTGTTGGACGAGCTGCAAGCGTTCATCGCCCCGCTCTCGCAACTCGCCAAGTCCATCGCTACCTTGGACGCACTGTGCGCCCTGACCGAGCGGGCGCTGACGCTGGGCTGGTGCGCACCGCAGTTTGTACGCGAACCGTGCATCGACATCAGCCAAGGCCGTCACCCTGTTGTGCAGGCGCGGCTGGCCGAAACATCCAGCGCCGCATTCATCGCCAACGACACATCACTGGGCCACAAGCAGCGCATGCAGATCATCACCGGGCCGAACATGGGCGGTAAATCGACGTACATGCGGCAAGTTGCGCTGATTGTGCTCTTGGCCAGCATGGGCAGCTACGTGCCGGCCGCCAGTTGCCGGCTCGGGCCGATTGACGCCATCCACACCCGCATTGGCGCGGCGGACGACTTGGCCAACGCGCAGTCCACCTTCATGCTGGAAATGACCGAAGCTGCGCAAATTCTGCACAGCGCCACGCCCTACTCGCTGGTACTGATGGACGAAATTGGTCGTGGTACATCGACTTTTGACGGATTGGCACTGGCCAGCGGTATCGCCGCGCATTTGCACGACAAAACGCAAGCGTTCACGCTGTTTGCGACACACTATTTTGAGTTGACGCAGTTCCCATCCCAACACCACGGCGCGGTGAATGTGCATGTCAGCGCGGCAGAATCTGGCGCAGACATTGTGTTTTTGCACGAAATCGAACCTGGCCCAGCCAGCCGCAGCTTTGGCGTGGCGGTGGCTAAATTGGCGGGTATTCCTGCGCCAGTGCTGAACCACGCACGGCATGCGTTGCAGGCACTGGAGTCCAAACAATCTGAGTCACAAAGTCAGGTTGATTTGTTTGCCCCTCCTTCAAGTTCTGCCATCCTCGAAGCGACGTCTTCTAGTCCTTTAGATGCGGCTTTAGCGGCTATCAATCCGGATAACCTCAGTCCACGCGAAGCATTAGAAGCTTTGTATGCTCTTAAAAAAATAGCCAAATAAATTAATTTTGCAACGAAATACTTATGTCTTTGATCATTTTTTCTCACGCTAACAGCTTCCCCGCTGGCACTTACGGCGTGTTGTTTCGTAGCTTGCGTGCGCGTGGTCACACCGTCAAAGCCTTAGAGAAATTTGGGCATAACCCCAAATTGCCCGTTACCAGCAACTGGCCGCATATTGCGAAAGAACTCGCACAATTTGCAGAAGTAGAAGTTCAAAAAGCGGGTGAGCCGGCTTATTTGGTGGGCCATTCTCTAGGTGGTTTTTTGAGCTTGATGACCAGTTGCAAACACCCCGAGTTATCGCGCGGTGTGGTACTGCTTGATTCACCCATTTTGGGCGGCTGGCGGGCGAAGACTTTGCAATTTGCAAAGGTTACGCAGCTTGTTGGCTCAATTTCACCTGGCAAAATCAGCCAAAACCGACGCTACAGCTGGGACAGTGCGGATGCAGCTCTGGCACACTTTGCAAGTAAAAAAATGTTTGCCAAGTGGCAGCCGCAGATGCTGCAAGACTACATCAACCATTGCACCCACGATGATGTGAAAACCGGCAAACGAGTCCTGAGCTTTGACCGCGCCATTGAAACCGCGTTTTACAACACCCTGCCCCACAACCTAGACCGCCTCATCAAACGCCACCCTTTGCAATGTCCTGTGGCCTTCATTGGTGGTGAAGCATCGCTAGAAATGCAGCAAGTGGGCATGACGATGACCAACAAGCTCGCCAAAGGTCGCATTCAAATGCTGCCTGGCTCACATTTGTTCCCTATGGAGTTGCCAATCGAGACGGCAGCGGCGATTGATACTGCTATCAAGTCGATGAGTTAAAGGCCACGACAATGCCTGTCCAGAGCCTGTCGAAGGGCTCAGCCCGAACGGGAGTGTTTAAGCCGCCCACTTGATCCAGCCTTGCCAAGCTGTGAGCAAAACAATCAAGCCAAACACAATTCTGTAATACGCAAAACCAACAAAGCTGTGCGTCGCTATGAATTTGAGCAACCAACGAATACACAACCAAGCGCTGAAGAACGACACCACCAGCCCCACGCCAAACATCGGCGCATCTGCCATAGAGAGCAGCGCACGCTCTTTATACAAGCTGTAAGCACCTGCACCGATGAGGGTAGGAATCGCCAAATAGAATGAGAAGTCCGTTGCAGCTTTGCGGCTCAAGCCCAGCAACATGCCGCCAATGATGGTTGCACCACTGCGGCTGGTGCCTGGAATCATGGCTAAGCATTGCACCAGTCCGACTTTCAACGCGTCCCAATGCGTCATTTGGTCAACATCTTGAATAGCGGCTAATTTTGGATTATTTACCTGGCGTTTTTCAGCCCACAAAATAATGAAGCCGCCGATGATGAAAGTACTAGCCACAACCACGGGGTTGAACAAATTCGCCTTGATGGCTTTGCCAAACAACAGTCCCAAAACCACAGCTGGCGTAAAGGCAATTAGCACATTCAAGGCAAAACGCTGCGATAGCTTGGAACTTGGTAGCGTCGCCACCGTATCGCGTATCTTCTGCCAGTAAACCAAAATCACCGCAAAAATAGCACCTGTTTGAATAGCGATCTCAAACACCTTAGCTTTTTCATCATCTAAGCCCAAGAGTGCGCCAGCAAGGATCAAATGCCCCGTGGATGAAATCGGTAAAAACTCAGTAAATCCCTCGACCAAGCCCATGATGGCGGCTTTGACTAGCAGCGTAACGTCCACAGTATGAATCCTAAAAAAAACAATACTGTGGATTATCCGTTGTTTAGATGCCGCTTAAAAGTTCACTTGCAGACCCACTTTAAAGCTGCGTCCAGGCAATGGCGCTTTAGGAAAAGCTGTCGTAGTTAGCACAGAGGTAGCGCTGTAGGCCAATTGGTTGGTCAAATTATCAACGCGAGCGTACCACAGCAGATTAGACTTACCCTGCTTCATTTTGTAGGTTACAGCGGCGTTCCACAAAGTATAGGCTTTGGTGGCACGTTGGCCCACATCTGGCACACGGTTTTGTGCAGTGGCATGGTCAAAACCTAAGCGTGCACTCCAAGGCCCAGAGCCCCAAACAGCAGTTGCGCCCAAGCGCAAAGGTGCTATGCGGGGCAAAGCTTGGCCAGTCGTCAAGTTGGTAGCACGCACGGTGTCGGCACGCAGGTCTAAGTCCAAAGTTTGTGCGGTATCTCTAGGCAAACCAAACAAACCATCTTTACCGAGCAAACGCACTGTGCCACTGGCTTCAAAGCCGGTGAATCGCGTACGAACGCCGTTATAGGCCAAGTCTGTCAACCCACCTTCCGCTGGGTTGAGTTCACCTTCTTCGCTGCGGGTGTTGCCAGTTGCATCCAAACCAATAAAGTTAGAAAACTGACTGGTGTAGGCGTTGAATGCAAATTTATGTGCGCCTTGTTTGAAGGCGACGCCAACATCAAAGCTGTTTGATTTCTCTACATTCAACGAACTGTTACCCACCTCCCAAGCAGCTGTAGCAATATGTGCGCCATTCGCAAACAGCTCATAGTCTTTGGGTGCACGCTGCGTGTGCGATAAGTTTGTCGTGAGTTGCCAAGCAGGCGATAGCTTTACCAGTGAGCCCATAGACAGACTCGTTGGATTAAAGCTGCGACTGCCAAGTGGGAAATTGTCTGGATTTGCTGCAGCAGCATTGCCTTCTGAGCTGACTTTGACTTTCTCGGTACGAGCACCCAAACTCAACTTACCCCATGATGTGGTCATCTCTTCCACCAAAAACAACGCTGTAGAAGTCGTTTTACTGTAGGGTGCAAATGCTTCTGCGCCATCTGCTGAGAAACGCGTAGATTCTGTTTGCAGACCTACGACGCCTTCAAAATTACCAACTTTTGCATGTTTAGCAACCAGACGAAAATCTGTGCCTTTGTTTTTAAAGACGGTGCCAACTTCTGCAGCTTCAAACTCTGTGTGTTGGTAATCACCAAGGCTGATTTGTCCTTTGACACTGCTGAAGAATCCACCCAAATTTCGTACTTCACCCTCTAAAGCATAGCGATTAGATCTCATATCTATGCTTACCTCATCTTCGGCTACCGTACCGTACTTGCTTTTATAAGTACTGACAGACGCACCTAGATAACCATGGTCAAAAAAGACGGAGCCACCCAGTGCAGCACCTTTGACATCGTTCGCAGAATTACATATTCTTTTCGCAATACCCAGTTTTGCGGGGTTAGTACAATCTAGTGCCACTGGAACTGTAACATCACTTGATTGGCGTACTGAGGCGTCAACATGCAAAACGTAGCGGTTGTTTCCAGTTTCTAAAAGTACAGCGGCTGCTTTTTCTTTGCTACCTGTCGCGTAACCTAAGTCAGCCTTGCCAGTTACGCCGCCCTTATCGTTAAATAGCGGCTCGCTAGGGATGCGGTTATCAATGATGTTGACAACACCGCCCACAGCACTGCCGCCGTATTGCAATGCACCTGCCCCTCGTAAAACTTCAATACGTTCAATACTGATCGGGTCGTTGGGGATAGCATGGTCAAAACTAAGTGATGAGGCGTCGATACTGGCACCACTGTTTTGTAACACACGTATACGATCACCATCTTGACCACGAATGATAGGGCGACTGGAATTGGGCCCAAAGTATGTGCTACTCACACCCGGCAGCGCGTCTAAAGTTTCGCCTAACGTAGATTTGGCTCGCAGCGTTAAATCATCACCTGAGAGTTTTGAAGTCGGCGCGATAAGCTCTGTCGCGCCCAGCGGATTTCCTGTGACAACAACTTCTTTTAACATCGGTATGGACTGTGCAGAGACTTGAAAAGTAACCATAATAAGTGATAAAACTGCAATGCTGATTGCACTGCGAGAGAATGAATTTTTCATATTGAATTGAGATAAAGATGCGTGCTAAATAAAAATTAGCACTCGATAGACAAACGAACGCGAAAAGCCTCGCATCAAACGATACAAGGTCAATAAACCGCGAACAAGGATTTTTAAACGAGGGTAGACGCCGAAGGCGGTCCACGAGCTTGAATCAGCGAACGCTGAAAGGCAGGCGTTGCGCCTTGGTAGGTATCGAGAAAAAAGCTTGCTAGCCTCAGCTGCGCAATATCACTTGCATGGCCTAACAAAGCGCTGCCATTGCTGAGCTGGTCAAATACTTGACAGGTGGATTCTTCGCTGTGGCCTGCAAATAAATCAGCGATCCAATGTATGCGTGCTACTGAAGCTATTGATCCTGAGGCAGCTGCTTCAGACTGCGTGTTGTGCTGATGATTATGGTGATCAGAGCGTGGCGCATGCTCAATACCATGCATGAACCCCAAGGTCTGAGAAAGCAAAAGGCACAAGACAAGCGCGCACAAATTTACCGAGCTAGCAAGATGGCTGACCCAATTAGTTTGTTGATTGACTTTCATTGTTAGCATTTATATAGCTTCAGCAATTGACTGAATCACATGACTTCAAAGTAGCTACTACATGCAATCATTTCACTGGCTGCGCATCCGCAATTTTGTAATACACACCAAACTGATCGTTAACAAGCACTTGAAAACTGCCCTCAACGACTACTGGCTCTACGGTGTATTTCACGGGTGTTTTGCTGCGCACTTCAATCATGCTCTCAGGTCCACCGGGTACGCAAAAGCCACAATTCATAGGCACTGAGCTGAGAATAAAGTGTGATTGTTTTTCACCAGGCTCCAACGGCATCATGAAGCCCTGCACACGCTGTTTTTTGAGATGCAAGGCCATCTGGGTTTGATTAAAAACAGGAACAATACTGCCTTTGTTGTTTTTAGTTTTGACATCGGCCAGCATATCCCAAGACAACACATCTGCGCGTACTGGCAGCGGCGCAATGGGGCTTAACGGACTGTGTATACCTGCGCCCTTACCAGAAGCGGCAGGGACAGCGCCAGTAATAGGCGAACTTAGCTGCGCACTCGATGTTGGTACATATAGAGTCGCGCAAATAATCAACGAAGTAGTTAATAATTTAGTGAGCATGTTTCATTCCACAACTTTTACCAATGGCCAAGCCTTTGCAAGCAGCTTGGAGCGCTTTGTCACAGACATCATCTTTTTTACCTGATTCTAAGCATATTGCAGCATCTGTGTGCGCTTTAGCCATGGCGCGGTGGCGGGTGATATCTTCTTTACGTTCTTTGTCGCCATGTGTTTCCGCGGCAAAAACAACACTTGAAAAAGATAACAACACCATCGTAACAATTATCAAAAAAGCTCTATGCATGCGAATTCTCCAAAAAAATAAAAACTAAACCAACAATCAAGATTTTAGTAACGATTGAACGTCTACCCGATAAGCCGCAATAGCTGGTATCAACGCAGCAACGACGGCCACCAAAGCCGCTGCTGCAGGTATCGCCCACTCCTGCACAAGCCAAATCCAGCCCGTAACTGGCAACGATTTTTCCGCCTGCAATAAATAGCCTACAGCACCTGTCAATAGGTGGCCAAACAATAGCCCCATAATTGATGCCAAGATAGCTAACCACAGCGCCTCACACACCAGCAAACCCGACACTTTTTGCGGGCTGGCGCCCAGCATGCGCAGCATGGCTAAGTCGGCGCGGCGCTCGCGCACAGCGTTCCACAGGGCGATAAACACGCTCAAACCCGCCGTTAGCAGCAAGACAGCACCAAAACCGCGCAAAACATCCGTCCCCACGCCCACCATGCGTAATAAACGGGTGATTTCAATGGCAGGTGCGGCAGCTTGCATATTTGTCGTGGTGTTCACAAATCGTGGAAAGCTCACCGCTGCCAAGGGGCTTTTGTAACGAATCAGCGCTAAGGTAACCTCGCGGTCCTCTTCAATGGCTTTTTTGTCTTCTGCATCAAGTTTTGTATCGCCCTCAATCGCTTTTTCATGAACACGCCAGACTGATTCAGTTGCCGTCAAAATCAAGCGATCCAAAACGCAGCCACAGGAGGACAGTACGCCGATGACTTGATATGGGGTGTCGCCGTGCGCGTGGCCGTTTGTGCCTAAACCGTGAGAGCCGATAAAGCTATTGCCAGCAGATAGCCCTGTGCTTTTAGCAACTTCAGCACCTAAGACCGCTTCCAACGGTAAATTGAACATGGCGCCTTGCGCTAACTTGGCCTCGTAGTGCGACGCATAGCCGGGTGTCGTTCCCACAATGCGAAAGCCCCTAAAACTGTCACCCAAACTCAGCGGAATCAGGCTAGCGACGCGCGGGTCTTGTTGCAGGTTTTTCACGTCTGCCAGCGGGATATTGCCTGTGGGGGTGTCGATGTGAAACACACCTGCCAAAATCAGCTGCATCGGGCTGCCTTTTGCGCCGACGACGACATCAATACCCTTCAAATCGCGCTCAAACGCGCGGTCGATTTGGCTGCTGACGAGCAAAACCAGCGTGATAGATGCCACACCCAGCGCTAACAACAGCACGTTTAAAGCCGCAGCCAACGGACGTGACCATAAATACTTGAAAGATAATGCTATAATATTCATAGCATATTAGTCAATAAATACGCCGGCTACATCAATATTTGACTGTTTTTTTGTACAAATATTACTATTTTTACCAAATTCAAGCGTTTTAGCCGTTTTTAATGCCGCTGCAACGCGAAAATCATGCGTTGCAATCACCAAAGTCGCGTTGCACCGCGCTGCACTGGCTTGCAGCAACGCCAAGGCAGCGCTGGCAGCATCATCGTCCAAGCTGGCCGTTGGCTCATCCGCCAGAATAATCTGAGGGTTCAACAGCACCGCCCGCGCCAAGGCCACGCGCTGCGCCTGTCCGCCAGACAAAGTCGACGGTTTGCGTTGCGCAAAATCACCGACGCCCAAAGCCGTTAAAGTGGCTTCGATATGTGTTTTTGCAGCCGCGTTGAGTGACAAACCCGCCGCAAAATAGGCAAGTTGTAAGTTTTCAACCACTGTCAAAGCCTCGCTCAAATGCAGTTTTTGCGGCAAAAACCCTAAATTGTTCGCCCGCCACGCGTCTCGCGCGGTGTTGGACAAACCGTTCAAGCGTTGTCCAGCCACCGTTAATTCGCCATTTTGTGGGGTCAACAACCCAGCTAATAGCGCCAGCCAGGTTGATTTGCCAGAGCCAGAATTGCCGCGCAGCACCAGTGTGTCACCCTGCGGCAGCTCGACATCGGGGAATGAAAGTACTTCGCCATGCATGGCTTGTTTGTATTGGTAGGTGAGCTGTTGTGCAAAAAGCATAGTGTCAAATTATGTATCATCGCTAACATGCGCGCCAAACTGATGAGTTACTTTCTGCTGGGTTTGATCCGTCTTTTAACGGGTTCGCAAGCGCGCTGGTATGGCTGCCCACCCAAAGCTGAGCAACGCATTTATTTTGCTAACCACCAAAGCAACGCTGATTTGGTGATGATTTGGGCAGCTTTGCCCGAGGAACTGAGAAGCGTGACTCGTGCAGCT
>JANPLX010000172.1:0-5156 GCA_031422495.1 Polaromonas sp.
TCGCTGCAGTCGCTGCTGCCACGGTTTCTTGCTGCGCTTTTCTGGCTTGCAGCGCACGCATGATACTCACGCCAATGGCAACTAATATAACCAGCGCAATCACCCATTTGATCCAGCGTTTCATAGTGCAAATAGTCCTTATTCTGAAAAATTATTAAATGTTGTAATTGCTGTTTTGATCAAGCAGCAGATGTAGCAGATCCGTCAGACACCGCCAAAATGCCCTGTACGATGATGTCCGCTTGGCTGTTGATGTAGGTTTCTGGGTCGATAGGTGCGTCTAAGCTGCAAGCACCCAGAGAATGCCTCCACATGGTTAAAAATATCAGCGGTGCAATCACGCTGTAAACCGCGTAGTCCATGTTCAGCGTGCGAAACTCGCCTCGGTCCACACCGCGCTGCAAAATCGCCTGAATCAGCTGCCGCCCGGGTTTGACGACGGTTTCATGGTAAAAATTGGCCAGCGCGGGGAAGTTACTCGCCTCAGACATCACCAGCTTACTGATACCAGACGCTTTGGTATTTCCCACACGCTCCCACCAGGCAAACATCGTAAACTTCAGCATATCAACGGTCGTACCAGGAAAGCTGTCAATTTGCGCCAAGCCTTCGCTGATTTGGTTGCCCATGTTTTCCCGCACCACGGCTTCAAACAGCTCTTCTTTGCTTTTGAAATACAAAAACAGCGTGCCCTTAGAAACGCCAGCCTTGGCTGCAACTTCCTCTACCCGAGTAGCCGCAAACCCCTTAGCCACAAACAAATCCAGCGCCGCCTCCAACAATTCCCCCGGCCGCGCCTCCTTACGCCGTGCTGTTTTAGCGCGAGCGGTGTCTGTACTGCAAACGGTGTTGCAAATGAGGGCTTTGAGGGACATGAGGCGTGATGTATCGAGTTACAAGTTTGAAATACTTAATGACCAAGTGGTTATTAGTGTAGGCGAATGGCTTTTTCACGTCAACTGTGTACAGTTAAGCCCTATGAATCAAACAAGTAATCAAGTGACGAATATAGAAACCATCACCCTAGGCGGCGGCTGCTTTTGGTGTTTAGACGCGGTTTACGCACGCGTGCGTGGGGTGTTGAGCGTGGATAGTGGCTATACCAATGGCCATGTTAAAAACCCGACTTACCAAGACGTTTGCAGCGGCGACACGGGGCATAACGAGGTGGTGCAGCTGATGTATGACCCCGCAAACATCAGTTTGAACGAGATTTTGGAGATTTTCTTCCTCGTCCACGATGCGACGACTTTGAATGCGCAGGGCAACGACGTAGGCACGCAATACCGCAGTGGGATTTACTTTTCAAGCGCTGAGCAAGAAAAAACTGCCAAGACATTTATCGCAGAATTGTCGACAGACAAGGTATTTAGCCGACCCATCGTCACCGAAGTATTGCCTTTGGACAACTACTCAAAAGCGGAGGAGTACCACCAAGACTTTTTCGCGAAAAACCCGAACCAAGGCTACTGCGTCGCCGTAGCAGGGCCGAAAGTGGCTAAATTACGGAAGACGTTTGCCGATCGAGTTAAGTCCTAAAGCTATACTTAAAGTCGTAATTATTGCTATAATAAACATAGCTATATAGTCAATAAATACGCCGGCTACAGACAAATTATGTTTAAATTTAGGCTAAAATAAGCAAAACAGTGACGTATATGCCCAAAATCGTCTTATTCAACAAACCCTTCAACGTTTTAACCCAGTTTCGAGCCGACGCTGATCGACCAGACCGTCAAACGCTGGCTAATTTCATCACCGACCCGAGCTTGCGCGTCGCAGGACGTCTAGATTTGGATTCTGAAGGTTTGCTGCTGCTGACGGACGATGGCGTGCTGAATTCTCGCATCACCGAGCCGAAAGACAAGCAGTTCAAAATCTATTGGGTGCAGGTCGATGGTGTGCCTACTGATCAGCAGTTGACAACTTTACAGAGCGGTGTGCTTCTGAACGATGGCATGACACTGCCTGCAAATGCCAAAACCATGCTGGAACCAGTTGTTTGGCCCCGAACGCCACCCGTGCGTTACCGTGCGAATTTGCCCACATCGTGGCTAGAAATCCAAATTGCGGAGGGGCGCAATCGCCAGGTGCGGCGCATGACGGCAGCTGTGGGACTGCCGACATTACGGTTGATTCGGGTGCAAATGGGGCCGTACAAGCTGGGTGATTTGCAGCCCGGTAAAACAAAGATTGAAGCGTAAATAGCACAAAAGTTACATCCTTAAGACGTTAAAAGTGTCGCCATACGTCATACGATGAAGCAGGTTTATGCGTTAAAAGCAGGGAAGCGCTGAAATCAGCTCAAAATAAGACAGGAATCAAGATGAAAACAATGTTCAAACGAGTTAGTAAATTATTGACCGCCGTCTTCGCCATGACAATTCTGGGGGCGCTTTTGCTATCTGGCTGTGGCGGCAGCAGCAAAACCGGCGACAAATACAGTCAAATCGTGGTTTTTGGAGCGAGTTTGTCTGACAATGGCAACGCCGTCTCCATCGTTCCCGGCCTCTTCCCTGGCGCGCCTTACTACCCAGGGCGGGCGTCAAATGGCTTGTTGTGGATAGACGTTGTCGCCGCCGATCTGGGTAACGAGGTCAAGCCCTTTGTGAACGGAGGCACCAACTATGCCGTCGGCGGAGCGCGCACCTGTGGCATCAGCGGCGCGAGCGTGAACCCATTTGACATGTGCAGCCAGGTCGTTTTGTACCTCGCAGCCACGCTCAACAAGGCCGATGCCAGCGCTTTGTATGTGATTGATACGACAGCAGTCGGCAACAACATTTTCACCGTCATCAACAACGGCCTGTCCAACAACGAAATCACCACCAACGCGCCCACCGACATCGCCAGACTCATGGATCGCCTGTACGACGCTGGTGCGCGTAAATTCTTGGTGACTAACGTGCCAGATGTAGGTGCTACGCCACGCGGTCAAGGTTTGCCGTCCCCAGCTACCGCCACAGCGTTGTCCAACGGATTCAACGGCACTTTGAACAACGAGCTCGCCAATTTCCGCGCTTCGCATTCTGGCGCAGATGTGCGCTTGGCAGATCTCAAATCAGCAGTCGCCATCAAAACGGGTTTCACCAACACCACAGACCCCTGCGTCGTCAACCTAATAGCCTGCGCCACGCCGGATACGTACACCTATTGGGACAACCTGCATCCCACCGCAGCGACAGGGCGCAACATGGCTAAAGCGGCATTGGCTGTATTGAAGTGATTTAGAGAAATTTGCTATAAATAAAATAGCTGCTTAGACACTAAATATGCCGGCTAGACGCATATTTGGCATGTATTTAGGGCGTTTTTCAGTTTAATGGCGCAAACATGGTTTGTAGCGTCAGCAACGTGCGTTTCAAGGTCGCGGCCTGCACCGCACCTTCGCGTCTTACCAAGCGTGTTTTATCAATGGTGCGAATTTGATCTAAAACGATCAATCCCGTTTTGCCCTTAAACGTCAGCGATATCCGAAACGCCGCTGGGTGCGAACCCGTCGTCATGGGCGCAACAATAACGGTGCGCAGGTGGTTCAGCATTTCTGGCGGTGAAATCAGCACGCAAGGTCTTGTTTTTTGAATCTCACTGCCTACCGTTGGGTCGAGCTGTAACAGCCAAACTTCGCCAGTTGCCAAGTTGGTAGGCAGATTCGCTTGGCTCACCATTGCAGCGAAGCGTCGTCAGCGTTGGCAAATTCAGGCCAAGCCAGTTCCTCATTTTCCTGCTCAGCCACCCGCGCACTGTCAGCCGCCCAGCCCTCACGCAGCCCGCGCTTGAGCGGTCGAATCTCAATCACCCCATTCACCACCTGCAAATCCGCAGCGTCCAGTAGCCCCGTTTGCTCAAGAATAGGTTTAGGAATCAACACCCCTTTGGAGTTTCCCATGGTGCGGATAGCGACTTGCATAGTTTATTGGTTTTAAAGTAAATAAGCACAATGTTAGCACGAAACAGCTAGGGCGCCAACCTCTCTCTAATCCACCCACCTTGCTCATCCAGCGTATACCGCAGCCTGTCATGCAGCCGGCTCCTACGCCCTTGCCAGAACTGCCAGCTGTCAGGTTTTAAGCGGTAGCCGCCCCAGTTTGGCGGTCTTGGTGGGCCGTCTTTGAACATCGTGGGTAAAAACTGTGCGCCGTATTTGGCCGCATTGGCTACCAAAACGCCACGATTGGCGATGACTTGCGACTGGGGCGATGCCCAGGCGCCTATGCGTGAATCCATGGGGCGGGATTGGTAGTAGGCGTCGCTTTCTTCGTCTGAAACCTTCTCGACGATGCCTTCAATCCGCACCACACGCTCAAGTTCTACCCAGTGAAATTGTAGGGCTACATACGGGTTGCCGGCGATTTCTATACCTTTTCTGCTATCAAAATTAGTGTACCAAACGATGCCGCGTTCGTCAAAACCCTTGATCAGCACCACGCGGGTGCTGGGGCGCAGGTTGCTGGCAACGGTGGCCAAGGTCATGGCATTCGGTTCGGGCACTTTGCCGTCTATGGCTTGTTTCAGCCACAGGGCAAACTGGTCTTGAGGGTTGGCGAGTGAGTCGCTCTCGCTCAACTCAGCGCTTTCGTAGCTTTTGCGTAAATTTTGCAGGTTTTTAAGATCGTTGGATGCGTTAAGTTCGGTCATACTTCACAGTATAGAAACTTGTGACCTTCCTGCTCATGCAAGCTGAAAAATCCCCCACGATTCGACTAAATAATCAACGAAAAGGACTGCCAATCGTGCTGATTTTGGCTTCAGGGCGGGGAGAGCGGTTTTTGGCTTCGGGTGGGACAACGCACAAGCTGCAAGCGCTTTTAGCAGGTAAAACCGTGTTGCAGCACACCCTAGACGCCGTAAAAGCCAGTGGTTTGCCGTGGCATCTGGAGGATGAAGGCCATCCCGGCATGGGTGACTCGATCGCAGCGGCGGTCGGCAAAACGCCAGATGCAGCCGGTTGGTTGGTGCTACCAGCGGATTTGCCGCTGATTCAAGCTGAAACTTTGTTACGGGTAGCGACCGCTCTGCAATCAGCGGACGTAGTGCAACCTGTTTTTGAGCAAGCCGCAGAGCAGCTTAGCGGTCATCCGGTTGGGTTTGCACGGGTTTGTCTTGATAAATTGCTGAAATTGGAAGGAAATAAGGGTGCAGCCGGCGTATTAATT
>JANPLX010000173.1:0-20386 GCA_031422495.1 Polaromonas sp.
AAGTTGACGGACGCTGACGGCACGCCCGCCAGCCGTGGTTTGGTCACTGTGGACGAGCCTTTCACCAAGCTGTTGACGCAGGGCATGGTGCTGAACCAGATTTATTCGCGTAAAAACGACAAAGGCGGCGTCGAGTACTTCTGGCCGCACGAGGTGGAAGACATTGTCGACGCCAATGGCAAAGTCACCACCGCCAAGAGCAAAATCGACGGCTCCATCGTCAACTACGACGGCGTGGGCACCATGTCCAAGTCGAAAAACAATGGCGTCGACCCGCAAGATTTGATCGAACGCTATGGCGCAGATACGGCGCGTTTGTACACCATGTTCACGGCACCGCCTGAGGCCACGCTGGAGTGGAACGACTCTGCGGTAGAAGGCTCCTACCGCTTCCTGCGTCGTGTTTGGAACTTTGGCACTAAGTTAGTTGCTATGAATAATATAGCTTTTGAGGCAATAAATACCCCGGATGTAGTCGAAAATGAGGTTAAAAATGGCATTCAGAGCCGTATTTACGACAAAAACACCAAAAATCTGCGTTTAGAGCTGCATACCTTGCTCAAACAGGTCGATTTCGACTACCAGCGCATGCAGTACAACACGGTGGTGTCAGGGTGTATGAAACTGCTGAACGCGTTGGAAGACTTCAAAGCTGACGATTCGGTAGGTGCAAATGCGGCAGTTTTGGAAGGTTTCGGCATGCTCTTGCGCTGCCTTTACCCCGCTGCACCTCATTTATGCCATGCTCTTTGGCAAAACCTAGGATTTGCTGCAAAACAGGGCGATTTGCTCGATGCGCCTTGGCCAGAGGTCGAAGCGTCCGCTTTAGTGCAAGACGAAATTGAGCTGATGTTACAAGTTAGCGGCAAATTGCGTGGTTCTATCGTCGTGCCTGCGGGTGCTTCGAAAGAAGAAATTGAGAAAATCGCGGTAAGCTCAGAGGTGGTTGTCAAGTTTGCAGCCGGTGCGCCCATCAAGAAAGTGATTGTTGTGCCTGGTCGTTTGGTCAATGTCGTTGTTTAATGAGTAAATATCCTATGAAAAGACGTCTCTTTACCCAATCCGCCTTGGTGGCAATGGCCGCAGCATCCGTGGCCGTCCTCGCAGGCTGCGGCTTCAAGATGCGCGGCTCATTCAATTACGCCTTTAAAACGCTGTTTTCCGGCTTTGTAGACAATTCGACGCTGGGCAACGAGTTCAAGCGCGTGCTGGCAGCCGATGGCGCAGTCACCATTGCGACCGAGGCAGACAAAGCGCAAGTCGTTTTAGAAGTGCTCAGTGAGCAGCGCGAAAAGGCTGTAGTTGGTGCGACGGCTGCTGGTCAGGTGCGCGAGTTTCAGTTGCGTATCCGCCTAAAATTCAAGTTACGTACCCCTGCTGGAAAAGACATCATTCCTGAAACCGAGCTCATGGTGCAACGCGATATCAGCTTTAACGAATCTGCTGTTCTGGCTAAAGAAGTTGAAGAGGGGCTTCTTTACCGCGATATGCAAACCGATATGGTGCAGCAATTGCTGCGTCGTTTGTCTGCGGTCAAAGAGCTTTAAGCGATTTAGCGCTTGAAGATGATGAATTGCAACTAGCCGCAGGTCAACTCACCAACCACTTCGCCAAGGGACTTCGCTCGCTCTACACTCTGCACGGCGACGAAGCGCTCTTGGTGCAAGAGTCTGCTGACGTCATTCGTGCCGAAGCGCGTAAACAAGGCTTCACAGAGCGCAGCTCATTCACCGTTGCCGGTGCGCATTTTGATTGGGGCGAAGTGCTGGCCGCAGCCGGCAGCATGAGCTTGCTTGCTGACAAACAGATCATCGAAATCCGCATTCCCTCTGGCAAGCCGGGCAAAGACGGCAGCGTGCAGCTGCAGCAACTGGCCGCGCAGGCCCTAGACAATACTGACACCTTGACCTTGGTGATGCTGCCGCGCTTGGACAAAATGAGCAAACAAGGCGCGTGGTTTACAGCGCTTGAGGCCAACGGCGTCAGCATAGAGATTCAGCCCGTCGAGCGCGCTGCTTTGCCAAATTGGATCGCGCAGCGCTTACAAATGCAGGGGCAGCAAGTCGCCGCTGGGGTGGAGGGGCAGCAAACACTGCAATTCTTTACGGACAGGGTGGAAGGTAACCTGCTGGCCGCGTTTCAAGAAATCCAAAAACTTGGGCTGTTGCACCCCAAAGGCGAGTTGTCGCTGGCACAGGTGGAAAGCGCGGTGCTGAATGTGGCGCGCTACGACGTGTTCAAGCTGTCCGAATCCGTCCTTGCTGGCCACCCCGCCCGCGTGCAACGCATGTTGGACGGCTTGCAGGCAGAAGGCGTGGCCGAAGTGCTGGTGCACTGGGCGATTTCTGAGGATATTCGGGCACTCAAACGCGTGAAAGACGCCATGTCAAACGGTAAACCTTTGCCCATGGCACTGCGCGAGCAGCGGGTGTGGGGTGTCAAAGAGCGCTTGTTTGAGCGGGTTTTACCGCAACTCAGCAGCGCAGCCTTGGTCGATTTGCTAGACGCTGCGCACAAGGTGGATGGCATCGTCAAAGGCTTGAAACAGCGCGATTGGCCCCAAGATAACTTTCAAGCGCTGCACAGGCTGGCGATGCAGCTGTGCCAAGCGTGTATGACACAAACTGGTTCTTCAGGTCAAAAATCAACGAAAATAGCTACATGAGCGCTCAATTTCAATCACCAGGCAGCGGCAATGTCGCAGATTTGCTTAAAACCCTTGGAAAGCAAGCGAAAATAGCTGCAGCTGGCGTATCTATTGCCTCAACTGCTATTAAAAATGAATCATTATTGCGACTTGCTGCGCTGTTGCGTGCAAATATAGCGGCCCTACAAGCTGATAATGCCAAAGACATTGCCCGCGCCATCAAAGCGGGATTGTCTGAGCCTATGGTGGATCGCTTGAAACTGACGCCTAAAGTGCTGGAAACCTGCGCTCTGGGGTGTGAACAACTCGCGGCGATGCCTGACATCATTGGTGAAATCATCGGTATGAAGCAGCAGCCTAGTGGTATCCGTGTGGGGCAAATGCGGGTGCCGGTTGGCGTGTTTGGCATGATTTACGAATCCCGCCCGAACGTGACGATTGAAGCCGCTTCCTTGGCGATCAAAAGCGGCAATGCCTGCATTTTGCGCGGTGGCTCAGAGGCGATAGAGTCGAACCAAGCTTTGGCATTTTTGGTGCAGCAAGCGCTGGTTGAAAGCGGTTTGCCGCAGCACACCGTGCAATTGGTGCCAACAACGGACCGCGAAGCTGTGAGTGCGCTGATCACCATGCCCGAGTATGTGGATGTGATTATTCCACGCGGTGGCAAGGGGCTGATTGAACGCGTCTCTAGAGAATCAAAAATACCTGTTATCAAGCATTTAGACGGCAATTGCCACGTCTATGTCGACGACCCTTGCGATATCGCCATGGCGGTGGCAGTGGCAGACAACGCCAAAACCAACAAATACAGCCCTTGCAATGCCGCTGAAGGCTTACTGGTCGCCAAAGGTGCAGCGGCAGAGTTTTTACCGAAAATTGCCGCTATTTTTGCTGAAAAAGGTGTCGAAATGAGATGTGATGAGGCTGCAGCCGGCGTATTATTTGCCAATGCTGCTATTAAAAAAGTAGCAAAAATTGTACTGGCAAAAGAGCAAGATTGGTACGAAGAATACTTGGCGCCAGTCATCAGTATCAAAATTGTTGCTGGTTTGGACGAGGCGATTGCGCACATCAACAAATACAGCAGCCACCACACCGACGCCATCATCACCACCAACCACATGCACGCCCAGCGCTTCTTGCGTGAGGTTGATTCGGCCAGTGTGATGGTCAACACCAGCACGCGCTTTGCCGATGGTTTTGAGTTCGGTTTGGGTGCTGAAATTGGCATCAGCACCGACAAGTTTCATGCCCGTGGTCCAGTAGGGATCGAGGGCTTAACTTCTCTGAAATATGTGGTTTTAGGTAATGGGGAAGTAAGGACTTGATGGCAACTCACGCGCAACAACTATTTAAACCGCAAGTCTCCGCAAATTTTTGGCCTTCATCGGGCTATGAGCTGTTGGAAGTAGATGCTAACGGTCATTTGTTGGTGACAGACGCATTTTTACGCCATTTACTGAGCCGTCCTGAAATAGCGCCAATTGCAGAATCTTGTACGAACGAGCTGGCGCTACATGCTTCTTTAGATGACAATCCACGCCGCTTGATTGCTGCAGAAGAAATCGCAAAAGTGAGTGACAAAGATGCGGCAGAGAACTATGCTGTTTGGTTGCGCTTCAGAGACAAATTAATCGCTAAACCCACGCTTGAGGCCAGCTACATGGCGCTGTTCCAGGGTGAGGGCGTTGATGTGGCGCCGGTTTTAGTTCATCAACTCACGCAAATTTTGCTGCGGCACGTGGTGGGTAAATCATCACAATCTACTCTGCAAGCGCCCAATGCTATGCAAGCTCGCGTGGCTGAATTGCTGTTCAGAACGCAAAAAATCTCTATTCTGGAAGACGGCGCTGTGATGGCGGCAGACGATGAAACGGTTGAGCGTCATGCGCTATCGGGCGGCTTTGGCAGCATTGGCGAATTGCTCAAGCAAGGCGGCTTGCCAGTACGCAGCGTTGATTTAGACGTGCTCAGTGCAGACAACTTAGACGCCTATTGGCCGCGCAGTGAGTTTTTTGACATGGTGATCAGCTTGAATCACGGGCAAGCCTCTTTAGATGCTTTGTGCCGCGTGCTTGAACAGTGGATCAAACACTTTTTGCAAGTTGATGTGCGGATTCAAACAGAGAAAGAAATTGTCGATGAGCATTGGGTCTGGCATGTGGGCCTAGATGCGCAGGCTAACAGTACTTTGAATGATTTGTATACCGGAGCCGAGGTCAGCGAAGAGCGGCACAGACGGTTGATGTGCCTGTTTCGCCTTGAGTTTGTGAACCCTTCAGACATGCTGGCAGCGGTGGCTGGCCGCCCTGTGTATTTGGCAATGGCGATGGATGAGAAGAATCAACTCAAGCTCAAACCGCAAAATTTGCTGTTGAACCTTCCCTTGGCTCGCAGATCGTAATTATTAAATCGTAAAGTTTAGGTCGCAAAAATTATGGTTCCCCATCTTGTCACCGCATTGAACGGCCCGATCAACGAGCTGGAGCAGCGCATTTTAGATTCTATGCCCGCCATCGAACGCTGGTTTCGCTTGGAGTGGATGGAGCACACGCCTGTTTTTTACACCTCGGTGGATGTGCGCAATGCGGGTTTCAAACTCGCCCCAGTTGATACCAATTTGTATCCCAGCGGATGGAACAATCTAACACCTGCCATGCTGCCGCTGGCGGTGCAAGCAGCGATGGTCGCGATTGAAAAGATTTGCCCTGAGGCGAAGAATTTGTTGTTGATTCCTGAAAATCAAAAAAACAATGCACAAAATACGTTTTATCTGAGCAGTATTTCCCAGTTGCGCCGTGTTTTTCACATGGCAGGTTTAAACGTACGTATCGGCTCGATTGACCCTGAGATCAAAGAAAACACCCCGATTGCGCTGCCAAATGGCGAGTCTATTTTGTTGGAACCAGTCATCCGTACTGGCAAGCGTTTGGGTCTGAAAGGTTTTGACCCCTGCACGATTTTGCTTAACAACGAGTTAACCAAAGGTGTGCCAGGTATTCTGGAAGAGTTGCACGAGCAATATGTTTTGCCGCCCTTGCATGCATCTGGCTCGGTGAGGCGCAAGAGCATGCACTATCAGAGTTATGAAGAAGTGAGTAAGCGTTTTGGTAAGCTGTTGGGCGTTGACCCTTGGTTGATCAACCCCATGTTTTTGACGTGCACGGATATAGATTTGGCAATTAGTGTGGACACCTTGCTTGCCAAAATTAAAAAGAAATACAAGGAATACGGCATCATGGACAAGCCGTTTGTGGTGGTTAAGTCCAACCACAGCAGCCAAGCTGATAAACAGGCTGGCGCGGGTGCAAGCGTGATGATGTTGCGTCAATCCAGCGAATTGAAAGACCACAAAGACCTTGCCATTTTCAGCGGTGAGTTAATCGTGCAAGAAGGCGTGCTCACCAAAGAGCGCATGAACGATGCCGTGGCAGAGCCTGTGGTGTACATGATGGACCGCTACGTGGTGGGTGGTTTTTATCGCGTGCACGCTGATAGGGGAATGGATGAAAACCTATGTTCTCCGGGCTCGCGCTATGTACCGTTGGCATTTGCAGAAGGTGCGGAATTGCCCACACCAGGTGTGAAACCTGGTGCCAGTGCGCCGAACCGCTTTTATATGTACGGCGTGATTGGTCGTTTGGCTATGTTGGCAGCCAGCTATGAGCTAGAGACGACTGATCCGGACGCTGAAGTTTACGAATAAGCTGATTTTTTTAAAATTACACCTATTTGTAGTTGTTGCACTGCAACAAAATTAACCTTAAATCCGAGTTTATTGCGTTTAGAGGCGGCTCCTTGGGTGAAAAGAGCTTTACAAAAGCGCACAATGTCATTCCCTCAACCATGAAATCCCGCGAATCAGTAAGTGTGAATGCGCTATCAAGCGCGGCCCAGTCACACAGATTGATTTTCTAGGCGGTTACGTTTTAGTGCAAACAACAAAATCTTCTCTAGCCGCGCTGACGCTCAGCGCTATTGGCGTGGTTTACGGCGACATTGGTACCAGTGTTTTGTACGCCATGAAAGAGGTCTTTGGCTCTGGCCATGTGCCTTTCACGCCAGACAATATCTACGGCATTTTGTCCATTTTCTTTTGGACGCTGACCGTTATCGTTTCCATCAAATACGTGGTTTTGGTGTTGCGGGCAGATAACCATGGTGAAGGCGGCTTGGTGGCGATGCTGGCATTGGCTTCACAAGCGGTGAAAGACAAACCAGAGCTACGCAAAGTGCTGCTAATGGTGGGTATTTTTGGTACCTGCTTGTTTTATGGCGACGGCGTGATCACGCCAGCTATTTCAGTATTGGGTGCGATGGAAGGGTTGGAGGTTATTTCTCCTGCCTTCAAGCAGTATGTTGTGCCTTTGACTTTAGCAATTTTATTTTGCTTGTTTTTAGTGCAAAAGAAAGGTACGGCAGGTATCGGTAAGTTTTTTGGTCCGATTACTTTGGTGTGGTTTGCGGTCTTGTCGTTGTTGGGGGTCATGCACATTGCGACCAATCCAGCAATCTTATGGGCCATCAGCCCGCACTACGCAATAGGTTTCATGTGGGCTAATCCTGGCACTACTTTCATTATTTTGGGCGCTGTGGTCTTGTGCGTCACGGGTGCTGAGGCTTTGTATGCAGATTTAGGCCATTTCGGCAAAAAACCCATCCGTTTGGCTTGGTTCAGCGTGGTGATGCCAGCTTTGGTGCTGAATTATTTTGGTCAGGGCGCTCTCTTACTCAAAAATCCAGCTGCGGTCAAAAACCCGTTTTATTTAATGGCACCTGATTGGGCGCTGATTCCCTTGCTTGTATTGGCAACTCTAGCCGCTGTCATTGCATCGCAAGCCTTGATCACTGGCGCTTTCAGTGTCACTAAGCAGGTCATTCAGCTCGGCTATTTGCCGCGTCTTAACATCTTGCATACGAGTGTGCGCGAAGCAGGGCAAATTTATATCCCTTTCGTTAATTGGGGCTTGTTTGTCGCTATCGTCTTGGCAGTGGTGATGTTCAAAACATCAGGCAATTTGGCTGCCGCTTACGGCATTGCGGTGACCACGGACATGCTGATCACCACGATATTGACCTTTTATGTGATCCGATATGGTTGGAAATACCCGCTTTGGCTATGCTTAGTCGCGACGGGTTTGTTTTTTATTGTTGATTTTGCATTCTTTGCTTCAAATATGCTCAAATTGTTCGCTGGCGGTTGGTTCCCGTTAGCGATTGGCGGCGCTATTTTCACGCTGATGCTGACTTGGAAGCAAGGACGGCGTATGTTATCTCTGAAGCAGCAATCGGAGGCGATTGATCTCAAAGATTTTCTCGAATCCGTCTTTATCAGTCCACCGACGCGGGTTGAAGGCACCGCTGTGTTTTTAACTTCTGAAAAGGGCATCGTACCAAATGCTTTGTTGCACAACCTCAAGCACAACAAAGTGTTGCATGAGAAAAATCTGTTTGTCACCGTGCGTAACCATGAGGTGCCTTGGATCGGTATGGCTAAGCGTTTGGAAGTGGAATCATTAGGCCATCACTGCTGGCAAGTTGTGCTTAACTATGGTTTCAAAAACGACCCTGATGTGCCAGCAGCTTTGGTGCAAATGAAAGGCCGAGGCTGCGAGATAGAGCACATGAGCACCAGCTATTTCTTATCCCGTGACACCGTCGTTCCCACCTTAGGGGATGGTATGGCGCCGTGGCGTGAAAAGCTTTTCGCACAGATGCATCACAATGCCAGCGGAGCAGCCGATTTCTTGAACTTGCCAACAAATTCCGTGGTTGAGTTGGGTTCAAAAATAGAAATTTAAATCAAGGCTCAAGTCGAAATCAATGCGGTTTTTTAAAGACATTACCTTGCCTGCCTTCACCGCAGGTTTTGTAGCCGTGTTGGTGGGTTTTACCAGTTCAGTCGCCATTGTTTTTCAAGCAGCATTAGCGTTCAAGGCAACCGCTGAGCAACTAACATCTTGGATGTGGGCGTTGGGTCTTGGTATGGGTTTGTGCAGCGCCATTCCCTCGCTTTGGCTGCGCAAACCCGTCATGGTGGCTTGGAGCACGCCTGGCGCGGCGGTTTTAGCGACAGCAGGCTTAGCTGGTGGCTTTTCAATGAACGAAGCCGTAGGCGCTTTCATGGCCTGCGCCGTGTTGATCACCTTGTTTGGCGTCACCGGTTGGTTTGAGCGTGTGATGAACCGCATCCCCATTGCCATTGCATCAGCTTTGCTAGCGGGTGTGCTGGCACGGTTTGGTTTGCAGGCTTTTACCGCCGCACAAACGGCTTTGCCGCTGGTGGTTCTGATGTTATTGAGCTACCTGCTGGTGAAGCGTCTGTCATCGCGTTATGCTGTTCCTATAACACTCTTAATTGCTATAATATATGTAGCAATAAATGATTTATTTACGCCGGTTAGAGTCGTTTTTGAGCTTGCAAAACCAGTCTTTGTGGCTCCTGCTTTTACATGGAGTGCTATGGTCAGCTTAGCGCTGCCGCTGTTTATTGTGACTATGGCGTCGCAAAACTTACCTGGTGTCGCAGCCATCAAAGCGGCAGGTTATGACATGCCTTTGTCAAAAATCATCACCTTGACGGGGCTGGCAACGCTAGTTCTGGCACCGTTTGGGGCATTTGCGTTGAACCTCAGCGCCATCACCGCTGCGATTTGCATGGGACGAGAGGCGCATCCTGACCCATCCAAACGCTACACCGCCGCCGTGTCGTGCGGTGCGATTTATATTGTTATCGGATTGTTGGGTGGTGCTTTCATGGTGTTTTGATGTCGTTCCCTAAAGAATTGATCGCCACAATTGCAGGCTTGGCATTGTTGGGCACGATTGGTAACGGCTTGGCGCTCGCCGTGCAGGATGAATCACACCGTGAAGCCGCTATCATTACCTTCTTGGTGACGCTCTCGGGCGTGGTTATAGCCGGTGTCGGTTCGGCCTTTTGGGGGGTGGTGGCAGGCACTGTTGCGCTTTTTGTGCAACAGTACGGCAAAAGAAAACCGTAAAGACAACCAAAAGTTAACCGTAAAGAAAACGTAAAAAAATGCATATCCTTTTTGTTGCTGATCCGCTCGCTTCCTTCAAAATCTACAAAGACACGACCTTCGCCATGATGCGCGAAGCACAAAAGCGCGGTCACATACTCAGCGTGTGCGAGCCCAAAGACATCATGTGGCAGCGCGGTGGTGTCGTTACGGCGTTTGTTCGTGACATCACGCTCACGGGTGACAAAAACGTTTGGTACACCGCCAAGCAGCAGCATCCCGACGAACGCCCACAAGCTTTGAAAGACTTTGACGCCGTTGTCATGCGCAAAGACCCACCGTTTGATTCCGAGTTTTTCTACGCTACCCACCTGCTCGAACAGGCCGAGCGTGAAGGAGCCAAGGTCTTTAACAAACCGCGCGCTTTGCGAGACCATCCTGAAAAACTGGCGATTTTGGAATTCCCGCAATTCATAGGCCCCACCCTCGTGTCGCGCGATGCAGACGATATCAAACGCTTCCATGCTGAGCACCAAGACATCATCTTGAAACCGCTTGACGGCATGGGTGGCGCAGGTATTTTTCGCGTCAAAGCCGATGGGCTGAATTTGGGCGGCATCATCGAAACGCTGAACAAAGACGGCGCTGAGACGGTTATGGTGCAAAAGTTTTTGCCTGCTATTTCTGAAGGTGACAAGCGGATTTTGGTGATTGGTGGCAAACCCGTACCTTTCAGCTTGGCACGTATTCCTCAAGGCAGCGAAGTACGCGGCAATTTGGCAGTGGGTGGCAAAGGTGTGGCGCAACCGCTTAGCGAGCGCGACTTTGAAATCGCCAACGCCTTAGGTCCGATTCTGGCTAGCCGTGGTTTGCTTTTGGTAGGTCTGGATGTGATTGGCGACTCGCTGACCGAGATCAATGTCACCAGCCCGACTTGTTTCCAAGAAATTTTTGACCAAATGGGTTGTGATGTGGCGGCCTTGTTTATAACGGCGCTAGAGCAAGCGCAGGCCGCCGCTTAAAAAATTTCAATACAAGCCACGCACCCGCGCGTGTAGTCGTGCGAGGCCGAGCAGTGCATCTGTGTAGGGAGTGCTTACCTCGGTGAGCTGCCCGAGTTCCTTCACTGCCCCAACCAAGGCATCTAACTCAACCGCTTTACCAGCTTCCACGTCTTGCAACATCGAGGTCTTGAAGCTGCCCAGCTTGCGTGTCACGGCATGGCGGTCTTCGGGTTGTTGGTCAATCGGAATGCCCAAACGTGCACCTATTTCTTTGGCTTCCAGCATCACGTTTGAGCAAAAGCCACGCACCAAGTCATCGTCCAGCACCTGGCTGGATGTCGCACCGGTGATGGCGCTGACGGGGTTCATGGTCATGTTGCCCCACAGCTTGAACCAGATGTCTCGCTGGATTTGCTCAGTGATCGGGGCTTCAAAACCGGCTTTTTCAAGCAAGGCTGCCAAAGCCGTGACGCGTGGTGAAGCTTCTCCCGTAGACTGCCCCGACGGTTCTCCCACAATGATTTTGTTGCCAAACGCATGGCGAATCACGCCCGGACTGGCCACCGAGCAGCTGGCATGCACAACACCACCGATGATGTGAGCCGCAGGGATGACAGCGGCAATATCACCCGTGGCGTCTACGCTGCTGAGTGAATGGTTAGCAAACCTGCCGCCAAAACCCTGCAAAAACCACCACGGCACGCCGTTCATCGCGGTCAACACAACGGTATCTTTACCCAGCAAGGGTGCAATTTGCTGAGCTACTTCTCGCAGCGCAGGTGCTTTGACGGCAATGATGACCAAGTCCTGAATGCCCAGTTCTGCTGCGCTGTTGCTGGCGCGTACGACGTGGCTTTGCTCGGGCTGTGTGCTCGATAGCAGCTTCAAGCCTTGCGACTGCAAAGCTTTCAAGGTTTCGCCGCGCGCCAGAAAGCTGACCGAGCAACCCGCCCGCGCCAAACCCGCCCCCAGCCACCCGCCAATGGCACCAGCGCCTACGATGCATATATTGTTGTAAATCATGCTTGAAACTGTTTAAAAGTTAGTTTTGAAGGGTATTTTGGTATCTGGGCGTTGTATTTATTGCCTAAGTTGCTATTTAATTAATAGTGTTTAGTGTGATCACTGCTTGTATCTGTCATCCGACTTGTCCACCAGTCGTTGCATGGCTTCGAACACATCACGACCTGCACCAAATTTGGCATCAAATTGCAACGAATCTTGGGTGCATTTTGCCGCCACGGTTTCTGAGATGGGAATCGCTGCACCCATGCTCAGCGTCGCCAGCTGGATTTCGCAGGCACGCTGCAGCGTCCACAGCGTCACAAAGGTTTGTGGCAGGGTCTGCCCCCAGGCCAGTAAGCCATGGTTGCGCAAAATCACGGCGGGTTTGTTGCCAATATTTTTTAACAATCGCGGCGCTTCGTCGGCATGGATGGTGATGCCTTCAAAGTCGTGGTAAGCCACCAACTCATGCAGTTGGGCAGCGTAAAAGTTATTTTGTACCAAACCCGCCTCCGAACACGCCACCGCCAAGCCGGCCGTGGTGTGGGTGTGCATGATGCAATGCGCATCTGGCAAGCTGTCGTGAATAGCGGCATGCACGGTGAAGCCTGCGGGGTTGACGGGGTAAGGCGAATCGTCCAATAACGTACCGTGAATGTCGATTTTGACCAAGTTACTCGCGGTGACTTCGCTGTAGTGCAGGCCAAAAGGGTTGATGAGAAACTGTTTTTCACCTTCGGACACGGAGTCGGGTAATCGCAGCGTAATGTGGTTGTAAATCATCTCAGTCCAGCCGAGCATGGCAAAGATACGGTAGCAAGCGGCCAGTTCAACGCGGGCTTGCCATTCGTCAACGTGCATATCAGGTTGCATGGAGGGTTTCATAGATTCATTCTTTACTAAACAAAACGAGAGGCGATAGCACTTGGCGTTAAATAACGGATGTATTGAAGAGCGGGTGTAGGTTGCTATGCTTTGAGTCAAATACCTCCATGCCTTCGTCAATCTGTAGCGTCACGCCAATGTGGCGTTGTGCAAATACAGATTCAAAATGCACTTTAGCTGATGCAATGATTGCCTCTCCTGCTATTTTTTTAATAGCGTCAGAACGTCCTTTTGCCATGCGCACATTCAGGTAAACAAAAGCGTAATCGTCTTTGCCGTCTGCAACTGCGAAATGAGGTGCTGGGTATGCAAAAACTCTTGTGCCGCCTGTGGGGTAGACCTGAGAACCAGTGTCATCCTTCACCTGCAGCATGGTGTCAGCCAAGGTGCGACACAAAGCAGTCATGTCAGTTTCTTTTTCTAAATTTGCTGAGTAAAGAATCACAAGATGCGGCATGTCATGCTTTCAAAGATGAAAAACTTAAAGGTATTACGGAAAATAAAGCGTTAAAGTAAACGGTGTCTACTGGACGATAGGAGGACTCAGTTGGGTGAAGTATTGCTTTCATCAATCCTATTATTGTTCAACTTGCCAGTTTTAAGCGCAGGCGCTGATTTCTTAATCATGAAAATGATAAGTATGCAGATACGGCATAGATCGTTGATAAATGCAAAAACACACTACCGTGATGTTGCGCTATGGTTGAGAATGTTGCTTTGCTTATTTAAACGTACTTGTTCAACTCATTGATCGGTGGAGCTAGATGAATCAACTTATTAGCAACAATTTTCGCGGTATTTCTTTATTCAAAACAATTAGTATGCAGCTTTTTGTTTTGTTATTTTGTGGTCAGGTGTTTGCAGGTCAAATCGAAAAAATTCGCGAAACACGTGAAATCACTATTGCGCACCGTGACGCATCAATTCCTTTTTCTTATTTGGATGGTGAAAAACGTCCTGTTGGCTACGCAGTAGAGCTGTGCCAAAAAATCGTTGCTGCGTTAGAGCGCGAGTTAAAAATTCCTAAGATCACTATCAAATATATAGCGGTATCTTCGGCTTCACGAATTCCCGCCATCGTCGACGGTAAAGCTGCTATGGAGTGTGGATCAACCACCAACAATGCGGAGCGGCGCAAACAGGTTGACTACACCATTGCACACTTCATTTCCACGTCGAAATTCTTAGTTCGCACCGACGCAGGCATCGAAAAGGCAGAAGATTTGCGGGGTAAAACAGTCGCCTCCACCAAAGGTACAACCATGATCAAAACTCTGCAACGTGTTGATACTGACCTTCTTTTAAAACTGAACATCGTTGAAGCGCAAGACCATGCAGAAGCTGTTTCCATGGTGGCGAACAAAAAAGCCGATGCTTTTGCAATGGATGATGTGCTTCTGTATGGTCTGCGCGCAAATTCAGTGCAACCTGACATCTTCAAAATCGTCGGTAAACCCATGACTATTGAGCCCTACGCCATCATGCTGCCTAAAGGTGATGTAGCGTTCAAAAAAATAGTGGACACTGAAATGCGGCGTATTATTCAAAGCGGCGAAATCTACCCTCATTACCGTAAATGGTTTGAGCAGCCGATACCACCCAAAGGCGCCAACCTCGCTTTGCCATTGCCCTATTTGCTGCGGGATTCGTTCAAATACCCAAGCGACAAGGTGGCTGACCTTGTTCAATAAAAATTCAAAATAACTGATATTTTATACAGTGGTATGCGGTATCATGCTGCATGGCTAAAGAAAAAACTATTTACGTTTGTACCGAATGCGGTGGCACTGCGCCCAAGTGGCTGGGCAAATGCCCCGGTTGTAATGCTTGGAACACTTTGGTTGAATCCGTCGCTGAAAGCGCACAACCCACCAAAAATCGCTTTGCGTCGCTGGCGAAAACCGCAGAAGTGGCTACTTTGGGTGATATTGACGCGGTTGACATGCAGCGCACACCCACGGGTCACGAAGAATTAGACCGTGTGCTTGGCGGCGGTATCGTCGAAGGCGGCGTGGTGTTGATCGGTGGCGATCCTGGTATTGGCAAATCGACCTTGTTGCTGCAGGCGCTGGATTCACTACAACGCAGTGGTCAACGCACGTTGTACGTGACGGGTGAGGAGAGCGGTGCACAAGTCGCGCTACGTTCTCGCCGCTTGGGGCTGCTGAATTCTCAAGTCAAAGTGATGGCTGAAATTGGTCTCGAAAAAATCCTCGCCACGCTAGAAAAAGAGCAACCGCAGATCGCGGTGATTGACTCGATTCAAACTGTTTATTCCGATCAATTAACATCCGCCCCCGGCTCAGTTGCCCAAGTGCGTGAATGCGCAGCGCATCTCACTCGCTATGCCAAAAGTAGCGGCACAGCCATAGTTCTCGTCGGTCATGTGACGAAAGAGGGTGCGCTGGCTGGCCCGCGCGTCTTAGAGCATATGGTCGACACGGTGCTTTACTTTGAAGGTGACACCCACAGCAGCTTTCGCTTAGTCCGTGCCATCAAAAACCGCTTTGGCGCAGTGAATGAAATCGGTGTTTTTGCCATGACTGAAAAGGGTTTGAAGGGCGTCAGCAATCCTAGCGCCATCTTTTTGAGCCAGCACACCGAGCCTGTGCCTGGCAGCTGTGTGATGGTTACTTTGGAAGGCACGCGCCCCATGTTGGTTGAGATTCAGGCATTAGTTGACAGTGGCGGGCCATCGCCACGTCGATTAAGCGTCGGTTTGGACAAAGACCGTTTGGCGATGTTGTTAGCCGTGTTGCACCGCCACGCAGGCGTTGCTTGTATGGATCAGGATGTGTTTGTCAACGCTGTGGGTGGCGTTCGTATCAGCGAGCCAGCAGCCGATTTGGCAGTGATGCTGTCTATTTCCTCCAGTTTGCGCGGAAAACCATTGCCAAAAGGATTCATCGCTTTCGGTGAGGTCGGCCTTGCCGGAGAAGTACGTCCTGCCCCGCGCGGTCAAGAGCGTCTGAAAGAAGCTGCCAAACTCGGTTTCAGTGTCGCCATTGTTCCCAAAGCCAATGCGCCAAAAAAGGGTGCAAAAGCAGGAAGTACAGTGAATTCGGATTTTGAGGGGTTAACGATTCATGCGGTGGAACGGATCGAAGAGGCGATGGCAATAGTTAGAGGTATGTAATTCGTTTGTAGCCGTTGTATTTGTTGACTAATTAGCTATTATTAATATAGCAAAAATGTGATAAAATTAAACACTATGTTGTTAAAAATTATCACTTTCATCCTCGTTGTCACTGCTTTTGCCGTGGCTTACACCAATTACAAATGGCCAGGCGTGGCTGTTGTGGTGACGGGCTTGGTCACTTGGGCACTGCTGCATTTCAGCCGCATGATGCAGGTGCTCAAGCGCGCCGCAGACAGGCCAATTGGATATGTTGGCAGCGCGGTCATGCTCAACGCCAAGCTGAAAAAAGGCGTCACGCTGATGCACGTGATCGCCATGACCAAGGCTTTGGGTGAGTTGTTAAGCGTGAAAGATGTGCAGCCAGAGATTTTTCGTTGGACGGATGGCACACAATCACACGTGACTTGCACGTTTTTAGGTGGCAAACTGCAAAGCTGGGTGTTGTTTCGGCCGGAGCAAACGGTTTCTAAGCCTGAAATTACAGCGATAAAGACGCCTGCCTCGTAAAATAGCAGCATCGCAAGCTAAAAACACTGAAAACCATGACAAACCCCGCTGCCACCAAAGCCGTCGCTACTGTCGAGCTACTCGCTTCAGACCTCAACCACCAAGGCGGTGTGTTCTGCCCCAGTCCACAAGCGGGTATGCCAGTGTGGAGCAACCATCCCAAGGTTTTCTTAGATGTGGGCCGCACAGGCAGCGCCAAATGCGCGTATTGCGGCACTGTTTACGCCCTGAAAACAGGCGAACACTTCGGAAGCTCACATTAACATTTGCCCCCACGCTCCGCCGCTTTGCGGGTCGCTGCCCCCCGAGGGGGATAATTTCCCTTGGGGCGGCCCAGCGGGAAATTCCCTATGAAAGAGTCGTTGGTTATCGCTCCGCAATGGATCGGTGATGCAGTCATGACCGAGCCGCTGATGCGCCGCTTGCATGCACGGGGTGAGCGGCTCACCGTGGGAGCATTGCCATGGGTCGCGCCGGTTTACCGCGCCATGCCCAGCGTGGCCGAGGTAGTGGAGTTTCCCTTTGCGCATGGTGGTTTGCAGTACGCTGCACGTAGGCGCATCGCGCTTGATTTCAGCCGTCGTCCGCAACCGTTTGACACCGCTTATGTTTTACCTAATTCGCTCAAAAGCGCACTGTTACCGTTGTTTGCAGGAATCCCTAAGCGCGTTGGCTACATGGGTGAAGCGCGGATAGGGTTTTTGACGCACAGGCTCAAAAACCCCGTCAATAAACCGCCGATGGTCGCGTTTTACTCGGCGCTGAGTGGTGAAGAGCATGCCAAAACCGGCTATTTAACTGACATGCCGCAGCTGAACCTTAACGATACTGAGGTAAAAGAGACCTTGTCAGCACTTGGTTTAACGCCGCAAGGCTATTACGTTTTCTCTCCTGGCGCAGAGTTTGGTTCGGCCAAACGTTGGCCAGAGCAGCATTTTGTAGATTTGGCCCTCAAGCTTGACTTACCCATCGTTTTATTGGGTTCGGCTAAGGAGTTTGAGCTGTGCGATACCATAGCAGCAGCTGCGAATGCTAGTGCACCCCATAAATGCATAAATTTAGCAGGAAAAACGACTCTAGCCAGCGCATTTCATGTCATCAATGCTACAAAATGCATAGTGAGTAATGATTCTGGCCTGATGCACGTTTCAGCAGCGCTAGGCGTGCCGCAAGTTGCTATTTTTGGCTCATCCAGCCCACTGCACACACCGCCGCTCAGCGTTGTCGCCAAGGTGATTTGGCTCAAAAATGATACGAATTACTTGCCAGCACTGGATTGTGCGCCGTGTTTTGCGCGAGAATGTCAGTATGGTCACACACGCTGTCTAAGAGATATAAGCGCCGACCTTGTTTTGGAGAACATACCCGGATGAATGCAAAATCTTCAGCTTGGACAACCGTCAGTACTGCACCAGACATTTTGGGTGAGTCACCTTTTTGGCACCCGACCGAAAAAATGCTCTACTGGATCGACATTCCAGGTAAAAAAATCCATCGCGCTACGCTAGACCGAGCAATTGTTGAAAATTGGGATATGCCTAGCGAACCTGGTTGTATCGCACCTGCCAAGCGTGGCGGCCTGATCATCGCGCTACGCGATGGTATATACCGCATGGCCCACTGGCAAGCCGAGATGGTCAAAATTGCGTCGGTTAATTTCGACACCAAGACAACGCGTTTTAACGACGGCAAATGCGACTCCGTAGGCCGGTTTTGGGCGGGCAGTATGTTTGAGCCGCGCACCGAACGTTTGGCTGCGCTTTACCGGCTTGATTCGCGCGACACCGTTGACCATAAAAAGCCACCAAAATTTGACATTGTGCAAAAAGACGCGATTTTAGCCAATGGCCTCGGATGGTCGCCAGACAACAAAACCATTTACTGGGCAGACACGGTCGACCAAGTTATCCATGCTTGGGATTGGGACGAATCGACTGGAAAAATGACCAACAAACGTGTTTTTCAAAAGTTTGATGCCAAACCAGCCGGCTGGACGCCTGAAAACACGCTAGGTGTGAATTACCAAGGCCGCCCTGACGGCTGCGCTGTCGACACGCAAGGCAACTATTACATCGCCATGTACGATGGGCAACGCATTCTCAAATTTGCACCTTCGGGCAAGTTGCTGGACGACATTCCCACGCCTACACGCTGCACCACCATGCCGTGTTTTGGCGGTGAGGATATGAAAACCCTATTTATCACGACCTCCAGCTTCATGCGCAGTGCGGAAGAATTGAAGGCGCAGCCGCTGGCTGGGCATGTGTTCTCCATGGAGGTTGAAGTGCCTGGTTTGCCCGTTAATTTCTACCAAGATTAAGCGTCCGAGTACTTATTCACATTTCTCTTTTTCCCTTTTTCCCTCCATTTCCCATGACCTCATCGCTAGACGCCATCGTAGAACGTATCAAGACTGCAGCAAGCACTGGCACGCCGCTCAGAATCCGCGGTGGTGGCACCAAGGACTTTTACGGCCAGTCTTTGCAGGGCGAGATTTTAGACACCACCAGCTTGAACGGCATCACTAGCTACGAGCCCAGCGAATTGGTCGTTACTGTGAAAGCAGGCACACCTTTGGCAGAGCTTGAAGCAGCCTTGGCTGAAAAGAACCAATGTTTACCCTTCGAACCACCACATTACGAGAAAATATGGGACACAGCATCCGAACCTATAGAGATGTTGCCCAAATTCGCCAGAACACCAACCACCGTGGGCGGCATGGTGGCAGCTGGCTTGAGTGGCCCTAGCCGCGCCAGCAGCGGCGGTGTTAAAGACTTCATTCTGGGTGTCAACATGGTCAACGGCAAAGGCGAAGAGCTGCGTTTTGGCGGCACAGTGATGAAAAATGTGGCCGGCTACGACGTCAGCCGCTTGATGGCGGGCTCCATGGGCACACTGGGGTTGATCACCGAAGTCTCCATTAAGGTGTTGCCTATTGCACCAGCTGAAGCGACGTTGAAATTTGAATGTTCACAGACTGAGGCGATTAACAAGCTAAATGCTTGGGGCGCGCAGCCTTTGCCATTGAATGCGAGTTGTTGGATTCAAGAAGCAGATGTCGGCACGCTTTATGTGCGTTTGCGTGGCGCGGTCGCTGCAGTCGAAGCGGCTATCAAAAAAATGGGTGGCCATTTACAAAATGCCGCATCCGGTAATGCAACTGTAGCTGCAGATTGGCAATCTCTGCGTAACCAAAACATGGATTTTTTCAAGCTGCAGGGTGATGAGTGTCTATGGCGTTTGAGCGTCCCAGACACGACTCCTGATTTGCAGTTAGGCGAAACCTTGGTCGAGTGGCACGGCGCACAGCGTTGGGTGAAGTTGCCTTACATCGAGGTAGCAACCCTTCGCAGCAAGTCAAATGCAATGGAAGGAAATGCTATTTTATTTATAGCTGCTCAGGCAATAAATACGCCGGCTAATGTAGAAAACAGGGTCATATTTAACCCTTTAAAAGCACCTTTAGACCGAATTCACCGCGATTTGAAGCGCCAATTCGACCCCGCCGGCATTTTCAACCGTGGCCGCATGTTTGCTGATATGTAATCCCATCAAAAAGACAACAAACATGCAAACCAACCTCGCCCCAGAATTCAAAAACACGCCCGACGGCAACGCTGCAGAAGCCATTTTACGCAAGTGCGTGCATTGCGGTTTTTGTACGGCTACTTGCCCAACTTACCAGCTCTTGGGTAACGAGCTAGACGGCCCGCGTGGCCGCATTTATTTGATGAAGCAGGTGCTCGAAGGCATGCAACCCACCCGCGAAACCCAGCTTCACCTAGACCGCTGCCTGACCTGCCGCAACTGCGAAACCACCTGCCCGAGTGGTGTCGATTACGGCCATTTGGTCGATATTGGTCGTAAAATTGTCGATGCGAAAGTGCCTCGACCTGCGTCAGAAAAAGCCATGCGCTGGGCGTTAAAAGAGGGTTTGCCATCACCGTTGTTCGCACCTGCGATGGCTTTGGGTCAACTGGTTAGACCGCTTTTGCCCGCATCACTCAAAAACAAAGTCCCTGCGAAACAATCTTTTGGCGCTATTCCTACCCAATCACACACCCGTAAAGTGCTGATTCTAGAGGGCTGCGTGCAGCCGTCCATGTCGCCCAACATCAACGCCGCCACCCGCCGTGTGCTGGACGCGGCGGGTATTCAGACGCTCACGGCACCCAAAGCCGGCTGCTGCGGCGCTGTGAAATTCCATTTGAACGACCAA